>CANHIJ010000046.1 GCA_947460575.1 Verrucomicrobiales bacterium
GTGGGTCGCGGGAACCGCGGGCGAGGTCACGGTGTCCATCGCCACGGTGCCGGAAGCGGGAAGCCTGGGCGCAGTGCTGGCCCTGCTGGCCCCCCTGGCCTGGCGGGAGCGGCGCCACTATGCGCGCTGCCGGGAAGCGCGCCGCGCGCGGTAGCGGGGTGGTGCTCCGAGGCTGGACCGCTTTGAAGGAGGAGATGCGCGGGGCCGCGAGGTTTTGGGGGGCGGCGCGGCGGCAAAAAAAGACCGGAGGGCCTGGGCCTTCCGGTCTTGTTGGGTGGGGCGCGTGGGGGGCTTTAGCCTTGGAGGAAGGCCTGGGCGGCGGGGGCTTTGAGGGCCTTGAATTCGCGAGTGAGGTTTGTCAGGGAGGCTTCGACGCCCATGCGTTCGAGGCTGCTGGCACCGACGAAGCCGACGGCGTCAGTGGAGGCCATGACGCGCTTGGCGTCCTCGGGAGTATTGATGGGGCCGCCGTGGCAGAGGAAGAAGATGTCTTTGCGGACGGTGCGGGCGGCGTCGATGATGTCCTGGGTGCGCTTGATGGTTTCGTCCCAGGGGACGAGGGCGTTAGTGACGCCGATGCTGCCGCCGATGGTGGTGCCGACGTGGGCGATGATGGCGTCGGCTCCGGCCTTGGCCATTTCGATGGCTTCCTGGGGGCTGCCGACGTAGACGACGCTGAAGAGGTCCATGCGGCGGGCCAGGGCAACCATTTCGTATTCTTTGACCACGCTCATGCCGGTTTCTTCGAGGACGCCGCGGAAGTGGCCGTCGACGATAGTGTGGGTGGGGAAGTTGTTCACGCCGGAGAAGCCCATTTCCTTGACTTTGCCGAGCCAGTGCCACATGCGGCGGCGGGGGTCGGTGGCGTGGACGCCGCAGATCACGGGGCATTCTTCGACGACGGGGAGGACTTCGTATTCGCCGATTTCCATGGCGATGGCGTTGGCGTCGCCGTAGGCCATCATGCCGGCGGTGGAGCCGTGGCCCATCATGCGGAAGCGGCCGGAGTTGTAGATGATGATGAGGTCGGCGCCGCCTTTTTCGATGAATTTGGCGCTGATGCCGGTGCCGGCGCCGGCGGCGATGATGGCGTCGCCTTTGGCGGTGGTGCTGCGGAGGCGCTCGATGACTTCTTCGCGGGTATAGGGGTTTCCTTTTCCGGTCCAGGGATTGGGCATGGTAGTTTGGTTGGGGGTAGTGCTAGGTTAAAGAAGGGGGGAGGCGGCGCCGCTGGGGCGAGGTTAGGCGACGGGAGGGTACTCGATGGGAGTGAAGAGGCTGACCCAGGGCTCTTCGCGGAAGCAGTCGACGACCATGGCTTCGGGGCCGCGGATATTGTTGAGGATGGCGAGGAATTTGAGCGGGGCGGGGCCGGGGTTGAGCGTCATGTGGGGCATGCCGGGGGGGATGAGAGCCATTTCGCCGGGGCCGAGGAGCTTTTTTTCTGGGCCGACCCATTGTTCCGCCTGCCCTTCGAGGACGTAAATGATTTCCTCGCGGCCGGGATGGTAGTGGAAAAGGTGGGCTTCCCCTGCGGGAAAGGTGGCGCGGCAGAGGTAGAGGTCTTGGCTCCCGGAGTTCTCCGGGGTGACGAATTCCTCGACCTGGCACCAGGGCAGGCTGAGGTGGTGGGCGTCGGGAGCGGTTAGGTACTTTTTGGAGGGGTCTGGGGAGCTCATGCGAAAGAGGCGATGGAACCACGCCCCGGGCGGTTTGTCTAGGTGACAACGCAGCGAGGCGCCAGATGGTCCTCCCTCCGGTGGGGCGCCGCGCTGGATGCTAGGGGAGGTGCCGCTCGGCGATTTCTAAGTCTTGGCGGAGTTTGACGATGCGGTCGGCGGGGAGGGCTCCGCCGCGCCAGACGACGCCGCCGTAGAGGACGCTGCGGCGCCCGATGAGGCTGCCGGGATTGAGCACGGCGTGGCAGCCGAGGTCGGCGCGGTCGCCGACGACGGCTCCGAACTTGGCTAGGCCAGTGGAGATTTTTCCGCCTGGGGCGGCGGGATCGAGGACGTGGATGGGGCCGTGATCGTGGCGCCAGTTGGAGAGGACGACGCCGGCGCCGAGGTGGGCGCGGTGGCCAACGAGGGAGTCGCCGACGTAGTTCCAGTGGGGGAGTTCGGCACTGTCGGCGACGAGGCAGTTTTTCAATTCGCAGCTGTTTCCGACGATGCAGTTGTCTCCGATGATCGTATTAGGGCGCAGGTAGCAACCTGGGCCGATGAAGGTGCCGGAGCCGATGTAGACGGGACCGAGGATGACGGCGCCGTGCATGATTTGGGCGCCCGGGCCGATAAAGACGGGGCCCTCGAGGTGGACCTCGCCGCGGAAGTCGCCCTCCACGGAGGGTTCCAACCACTCTTTGAGGAAAGGTCCAATTTTGGGGAGGACGTCCCAGACTTCGCCGATGCCTTCGAAAAGGTGGGGGAAGGGGGTGTGGACGAGGTCGAGGTAGTCGGAGACGGGGTGCCGCGGCATAGGGCCAAGAGGGGGGTTAGAGGTCGAGCACGGCCTGGCGTTGGACGAGGCGGCCGCAGGCGGGGCAGGTGACGACGGAATCGGCGCGGGCGGGGTCTTCGAAGAGGTGTCCGCAGATAGAGCAGACCACTTGGTGGCGGGTGCGGGCGCGCTCGCGGCGGCGCTCTAGCCAGACGCGCAGGGCCCAGACCAGCGCCAGGCATCCCAGGACCCCGGCGAGGTTGAAGACGATGAGGTGAGGGAGGCTGGTGCGGATCACGGGGAATTCCTCGCCCCGGGCTGGCTCGGCTGCAAGGCGGAGGGGGAGGCCTAGAGCAGCGGCTTGACTTGGAGGACGTGCTCCACCGGGACTACGGAGCGGGCTACGGCTTCGGCTAGGGGGGCGCGGGCTTTTTCGGTGAGCTCGGCGGTGAGGGCGAGGTCGGCGGCGCCCTCGGGCCCGTGGAAGAGGGATTTGATTTGGCGGGTTTCGTAATCTTGTTTGGCGAAGACGGCCTGGGAGACCTTTTCGAAGGGGGCGCTGAAGGGGTTGAGGGGGAATTCGGCGGCGAGGTTGATGCCCTTGGCGAGGGCGGCCTGATCGAAGGTTTTGGTGGCCTGGCCCCAGGTCACCTGGTAGCGGGGGGCAGTGGCGTGAGTGACCGTTAGGGTGAAGCGGTTCAGGTTTTGGTGGAAGGGGATGAGGGCCATGGCGGAGGTCATGGAGTCATCGCTCGCGAGGTCGCCTGGGGTGGGGCAGAAGGGGTAGCGAGAGCTGCGGAACTTCAGGCCGCCGTCGGCGGGGCCGACGACTTCGTGTCCTGGGGAGGCGGTGGCGGTATTGGCGGCGGCATCCCAAGTGAGTTGTCCGATGGCGCCGTCCAAGCCGAGGGCCTGGAGGAAGGCGTAGGCCATGACGGTTTGGCCGGCCCATCCGGGGTGGACGCCGTCCTTGCCGGTGATCATGTAGCCGGGGCCGTATTGTTGTTGGGCGGCGAAACCGGCGGTGAGCATGGGCCAGAAGACGTCGGCGAAGCGGATGCCCTGGGCCTCGGCGATGTGGACGTCGTGGTTGCGCAGTTGGAGGAGGCTGAGGTTGAGGTCGTTTTGGGTGCCGGTGGCGGACTTCACCCAGGGGGGCACGGAGCCGATCGTGCCGGGCGATCCCAGGACCACGCGGACGTCGGCGGCTTTGAATTGGCGGACGATTTCCTCTTGGTTTTTAACATATTCGGCGCCGATTTCGGCGGTGTAGGGCACGTAGCGGTGGTCGTTCATGCCGTAGCAGGTCGTGGCCACGGTGGGGTGAAAGCGGAGGACATCGCGCTTCATGCGCTCGGCGAAGCCGGAGGCCTGCTCGCCGCCCCAGCCGTATTGGCGGCAGGTGACGCGCCATTGGGGGACGCAAGCGGTGAGGTAGGTTTCGATGAGTCGGCTGTACATTTTTTGCTCGGTGATGGAGTCGCCGCAGATAGCTAGGCGGTCGCCTTCTTTCAGGTAGAGCCCGGGGGCCGCTGGGGCGCGGTCGGCCTCGTAGGGGAGGAAATAGGCATCGGCGGGGCGGGGCATGAGGTCGCGGGCGGAGAGGCTGGAGGCGGCGAGGAGGAAGGCGAGGGGCAGCAGTTTCATGGAGATGGGGGCGGCGAGGGGAGGCAGCAGTTACGGAGGAGCGTGGGTGCTTTTTCCGGTGACTTCTGGAAGGCGGCGGCGAAGATGGGGTGGCGCCGCCGATTGCTCGGGCGCTTTTTGGTATGAAACTGAACGCGGCCTTGGCCCTATTATTTGTTGGCGGTGTGGGGTTTTCTCGCGCGGCGGAGGCTCCGCAGATGCGCGCCGCGGCGGAGGCGGGGATTGGGCGGATGATCGGGGAGGCGCGGGTGATTGATTTGGCGGGGGAGGGACACGCCCTGTCGGAGTTGGTGGCGGCCGAGCGGTTTACGGTCATTGCGGTGACGAGCCCGAGTTGCCCGCTGAGCCGCAAATTTGCCCCTAGCTTAGCGGCGCTGGAGGACGCCTGGAGAGGGCGGGGGGTGCAGTTTATCTATGCGGGGGGGATCGAGTCTGATGGTGAGGCCGCGCTGGCGGGGCTGGCGCGGGAGCATGGATTCGAGGGGCGCTGCGCCAGCGCCGCGGAGGGATCGCTGCTGCGGGCACTGCAGGCGGAGAGCACCGCGGAGGTCTTCGTGCTGGACCGGGCTCGCACCTTGCAATACCGCGGAGCGGTCGATGACCAATATGGATTGGGGTACCAGAAGGAGCGGCCGAGCCGGGCATATCTAGCGGATGCCTTGGGGGCGCTGAGCCGGGGGCAGCGCCCGGCGGTGGAGGCCACGACGGCGCCTGGCTGTGCCCTGGAGGTGGGCGCGGCGGCGGCGGCGGCCCCGACTTGGCACCGCGACATTTCGCGGATAATCCAGCGGAATTGTCAGGAATGCCATCGGCCCGGGGGGACGGGTCCTTTCGAGATGACGACGATGGCGGATGTGGTAGGGCATGCGGCCATGATCAAGAAAGTGGTGAGGGGAGGGCTGATGCCGCCGTGGTTTGCGGCGCCGCGGCGTGGGCCGCAGGCGGTGGCGTGGGCGAATGAGCGCGGGCTAGGGGAGGCCGACCGGGCGGCGCTGGTGACTTGGCTATCGGGGGATCGGGCGGAGGGAGATGTGGGGGAGGCTCCGTTGGCGCGGGCCTGGCCGGGGGAGTGGGTTTTGGGGAAGCCGGATGCGGTAGTGGAGTTGCCGGAGGCGGTGGCGGTACAGGCCACGGGGCGGATGAAGTACCAATACCGGGAAGTGGCGAGCGGGTTTGCGGAAGACCGCTGGGTCACAGGGGTGGAGGTTCGGCCCAGCGCGTTGGCGCAGGTGCACCACGTATTGGTCTTTGCGGCGGCGGAGGGCCAAAGTGGGGTGACGGATGGAGACGACTTTTTGGCGGTCTATGTGCCCGGGAGCAGCGCGGTAATTTACCCGCCAGGGTATGCCAAAAAGCTTCCGGCGCGGTCCCGGATCATTTTTCAACTGCACTACACCCCTAACGGGAGTGCCGTGGAGGACCGCACCCGGCTGGGATTGACCTTTGCCGCCGAGGCCCCGCGGCATCAGGTGCACGTGGCGGCGGCCAAGCAGACGCGATTTCGCATTCCTCCGGGAGCGCCGCGCCACGAGGTCAAGGGGGCGCTGCCAGTGCCCTTTGACGCGCAGGTGCTGTCGCTGATGCCCCACATGCACATGCGGGGGACGGCCTTCCGCTATGAGTTGGTGGAGCCGGGAGGGCAGCGCCGCGAGTTGCTCGACGTCCCCCGCTACGACTTCAACTGGCAGCTGCTTTACCGCGCCGCGGAGCCGGTGTTGGTGCAGGCGGGGAGCCGCATCGAGGCCACGGCGTGGTACGACAACAGCGCGGAAAATCCCAACAACCCCGACCCTAGCGCGGAGGTGCGGTGGGGCGACCAAACCGAGGAGGAAATGATGATCGGTTATGTGGAGTACGTTAAAGTGGGGGGTGGGCCCTAGCGGTTTTTCGGGGGGAGCCAGGGGTGCGAGGAGGGTTGCTCAAGCGCTTGCCCTGCGGGAGCGAAGGGGTAGGGGTATGCGCCGCCACAGTGCGGAACTCCCCATTATGGCTTCTCGCTTAGACTCTACCTTTGCCGCGTTGCGGCAGTCCGGCCGCAAGGCGTTTGTGGCTTACATCTGCGCGGGCGACCCCTCGCTGGACGAGACCTTGGAAAACGTCAAGACGCTGGAGGCCTGCGGGGTGGACGTGATCGAGTTGGGGCTGCCGTTTTCGGACCCCCTGGCGGATGGGATTGTGAACCAGATGGCGGCGCAGCGGGCGCTCGAAGCTGGGGCGGACATGGCGGGGGTGCTGGGGCTAATCCGGCGGATTCGGGAGGTGAGCAGCATACCGCTGGTGTTGTTTACGTATTTGAACCCGGTGTACGCCTATGGGTTTGAGCGGTTTCACCGGGATGCCGCGGCGGCGGGGGCAGATGGAGTTTTGTTGTTAGACTTGCCGCCCGACGAGGCGGTGCTCAACGCGGAGATGGCGAGCGGGGGTGGGCTGCAGCGCATTTGCCTGATTGCCCCGACGACTCCGGAGGGGCGAATTCACCAGCTGGCGGCGGGGGCGCAGGGCTTTATTTATTATATTTCCCGGGAGGGGGTGACGGGGGCCCAGACCACCCTGGCCACGAACATTGCTAGCCAGGTGCAGGTCATCAAGGCCTCGGCGACGGCGGCGCCGGTGTGCGTGGGCTTTGGGATTTCCACGCCGGAGCAAGCGCGGGAGGTGGCGCTGGCGGCGGATGGGGTGGTGGTGGGGAGCGCCATCGTCAAGGTCATCCAGACGTGGGGGGGGACGGCATCGGCGCAGGCGGAGCTGGCGGCGTTTGTGAAACCGCTTGTTGAGGCCGTGAAGTCCGTTTAATCGCCATAGCTGCACACCATGGAGATTGCATTTTGGAAAATGAACGGCGCGGGCAACGACTTTGTAGTCGTTGACAACCGCGATGGCCGCTGGGCCTTGAGCCAGGCGCAGGTGGCGCGGCTTTGCGACCGCCACCGCGGGGTGGGGGCGGATGGGTTGTTGGCGGTGGAGGCGGCGCAGCAGGGGGCGGACTTTCGGATGCGCTACTACAATGCGGACGGAGGGGAGGCAGAGATGTGCGGCAATGGGGCGCGCTGTTTTGCGCGCTTCGCAAATTTTTTGCAGGGTTTTGCCTTGGAGCGGGTCAGCTTTGAGACGCCTGCGGGGGTCATCGGGGCCACGTTTCACGGGGATTTAGTGCAGCTCCAGATGAGCCCGCCGCACGGGCTGCGGCAGGATCTGGCGCTGGAGGTGGCGGGAGTTCCGCTGGAGGTGCACTATCTGAATACGGGGGTGCCGCACGCGGTGGTGTTTGTGGGCGACATTGGGGAGGTCCCGGTCAAGGAATGGGGGGCGGCCCTGCGGTTTCACGAAGCCTTTGCGCCCCAGGGGGCCAACGCCAATTTTGTGCACCGGCTCGGCGCGAGCCACATCGCGATCCGCACCTATGAGCGCGGGGTTGAGGACGAGACCCTTGCCTGCGGTACGGGCACGGTGGCCTGCGCCATTTTGCACCACCTGCGCACCGGGCACCCGGCCCCGATTTCGGTGGACGTGCGCAGCGGAGACACGCTTGAGATTGGCTTCCGGCGCGAGGGCGAGGCCTTCCGGGAGGTCACCCTCACTGGTCCCGCGGAAATGGTCTTCCAGGGCTGTATGGCGATTTAGGCCGACCGCTTTTTTGAAATTCACTAGTCACTCTCTTTTTTTATAACATGTATCGCGGCACCTTCACAGCCCTCGTCACGCCCTTTTTTGCTGACGGATCTATCGACGAGGCGGCTTTTCGTCGGCTCATCGATTTCCAATTTGACCAAGGGGTGACTGGCATTGTGCCGGTCGGGACCACGGGGGAATCTCCGACCCTATCCTATGAGGAGCACAAGCGGGTCATCCGCTTGGCGGTGGAGTGCGCCCGGGGGCGGGGGCCGGTCATCGGGGGCACCGGGGCCAACAGCACGGATGAAGCCATTGAATTGACGGCCTCTGCGGAGGCGGCGGGCTGCGAGGGAGTGCTGCAGGTGGCGCCGTACTACAACAAACCATCTGCGGAGGGCCTTTTTCAGCACTTCAAAGCGGTGGCCGACAGCACCAAGTGCAAAGTTATCTTGTACAGCGTGCCGGGGCGCTGCGGGATCGACATTCCCGTAGAAGTGACGGTGCGCCTGGCGGCGGCCTGCGCCAACGTGGTGTGCCTCAAGGAAGCGGGAGGCAGTGTGGAGCGGGTGAACCAGTTGGTGGCGGCGGTGCCGCGGGGTTTTACGATTCTGAGCGGGGACGATTCGCTGACGCTGCCGTTCATCGCGGTGGGGGCGGCGGGGGTCATCAGCGTGGCTTCTAACCTGATTCCGCGCCAGATGAGCGACTTGGTCAACGCGGCGCTGGCCGACGACCTGCCGGGGGCGCGGGACTTGCACCAGCGGTACTATCCGCTGCTCAGCAGCCTGATGAAGTTGGATAGCAATCCGGTTCCGATCAAGGCGGCGATGGCGCTGCGGGGGCACATGGCGGGGGGATTGCGGCTGCCCATGATTGCCATGGAGGAGAGCAAAATTGCGGAACTGGGGGCGGTCATGGCCAGCTTGGGGTTGGGCTAGGAAGTGCTTCTGCGCTTGCCAGGGAGGGGGAGCCGGGGCTTGGATGAGAGATGAAAATCGCGGTGCTGAGCGACTGTCACGACCACTTGGAGAATCTAGCGCGGGCCCTGGAGGTGGTGCGGCGGGAGGGGGCGGAGCGGCTATTTTTCTTGGGGGATTTCTGTGCGCCGTTCAGCTTGGCGGCGCTGGCGGATGGCTTTGCGGGGCCGGTGGACGCGGTTTTGGGTAACAACGACGGGGATGTTTTTTTGCTTTGCCAGGTGGCGGCGCGCTATCCGCAGGTGACCTTGCACGTGCCGCTGGCGGAGTTGGAAGTGGATGGGCGAAAGATCGCGCTGCACCACTATCCAGAAATTGGGCTTCGCCTGGCGGAGAGCCAGGCCTACGATGCGGTGTTCAGCGGGCACAACCATCGAGCGTCGCGGCAGCAGATCGGGCGCACCTTGTGGGCCAACCCGGGGGAGCTGATGGGGCGCTGGGGGCGGCCGTCGTTGGGCATTTACGAGACGGGGAGCGGCCAATTGGAGCACGTCCTGCTGGAGGAGGTGGCGGTTTGAAAATGGGCGCGTTTTCCTCCGCCGCGCTGAAGGGACCGTGCTATGGCTGAGCCTCAATCTATGCATGCCTCTCGATCCGGATCTCTCCTAGCTGAACTGCTGGCGGCGCTGTTGCTGACGGCCTTGACCTGCGCGGGGGTGTGGATGGTGCTTTCGGAGCTGGAAACCGCGCGCAGCGGGGCGGCGCTATGGAAGTATCGGGAGTCCCTGTGGCGGGGCTGGGGGACGACCCTGGTGGTCTCGGTGGGGGCGCTGGTGGGATCTTGCGCGGTGGCGGGGGTGCTGGTGGCGGGGCAGCGCAGCGGGCTGCGGTCGTTGCGCTGGTTTACGCAGGGCTTGGTGGAATTGGTGCGCGGGATGCCGCTGCTCAGTTTGTTGCTGATTGGGTTTTATGTGGTTTTAAACAATCGCTTTTTGGCCGAGGCCCTGGATCGGGTGAACCTGGGGGACAAGCTGTTTGCGGGGATCCTGTTGCTTTCGATTTTCACTGGGGCCTATCTGACGGAGATTTTGCGGGGCGGGCTGGAAAGCATTCCCCAGGCGCAGTTGGACTCGGCGCGGGCGGTGGGGTTCGATCGCTGGCAAGTGATGCGGTACGTGGTGTTTCCGCAGGCGCTGCGGCGGGTGCTGCCGGCATTGGCGGGGCAGTTCGTTTCTCTGGTGAAGGACTCCTCGCTGCTGAGCGTGATTGGAGTCAATGAATTCACCTATCAGGCGCGGGCCTTTTATGCGGCCACCTATTTGGGCGTGGAGGCCTTTTTGCCTCTCGCGGTGGGATACTTGTTGCTGACGCTGCCGATCGCGGGGTTCTCCCACTGGCTGGAGCGCCGCTTTGCCGCGGCCACTGCTAACTAAATTTTAGATATGAAGCTGCACGCCGACACTCTGACCCGCGCCTACGGTGCCGTCCAGGCCTTGGATGGGCTTTCGCTCCAGGTGGATGCTAGGGTGTTAGTATTGATCGGTCCGTCTGGGGGGGGCAAGAGCACCTTTTTGCGGCTGTGCGGGGGGCTGGACCTGGCTACGTCGGGGAGCCTGGAGATCAATGGGACGGCGCTGGGGGAGGACCCGGCGGAGCTGTTGGCCTGGCGGCGGCGCAATGGGTTTCTTTTTCAGCAATTCAACCTCTTTCCGCACCTCACAGCGCGGCGCAACATCACCCTGCCGCTGGAAAAGGTGCACGGCCGGAGCCCGGAGGAGGCGGAGGAAGTGGCGCGGCGCTGCTTGGAGCGCTTTGGGCTGCAAGCCCACGGGGACAAACTTCCGGCGCAGATGTCGGGCGGCCAGCAGCAGCGGGCGGGCCTGGCCCGGGCCATCGCCCCGGGGCCGGAGATTTTGCTTTTGGACGAACCGACTTCGGCGCTGGACCCGGAGATGACGGCGGAAGTATTGGAATTGATTCAGGAATTGGCGGCGGCGGGCCAGCACATCATTTTGAGCACGCACGAGATGGGCTTTGCCCGCGCGGTGGCGGACCAGGTGGCGGTGATCGCGGAGGGGAAGATTTTAGAGAGCGGGTTGCCCGCGGCGGTGTTTGGGCAGCCGCGGGCGGCCTTTACGCAGCGCTTTCTCGCCAAGGTGATGCGTTTTACCTGATGGGGGCGGCGGCGGCAAAGGCAGGTGGACAAACCTGGTCGCCCCGTGGCAAGTTGGGGGATAATTTATGGCCACGCCCCGCTTTTATTTTGCCTCCCTGTGCGCCGCCGCGGCGGCTTTCCTTTTCCCTGGTAATAGTTCCGCGGCCGAGCCGGTGGACGGGAAATTTCCCCCGCCGCTGCCGCCGGAGGGCAAATGGGAGTCGCTCCTAGCGGGGTCCCTGGAGGCGCGCTGGACCGGCATGAGCATGTCGATCAAGTCGCCCCTGCTGTCGGTGCAGCCGGACGCGGGGCAGCCGGGCGGGATCGTGCTGCGCATTGGGCGGGGGCCGACGGGGTTGATTCGCTCCCTCAAGGCGTATGAAAACTATATCTTGGAGTACGAGTGGAGGCACCTCACCGAGGCTCCCAGCGCGGGCGGCGGGCCCGGCACGAGCGGCAATTCCGGGCTGATCATCGCGCACAGCGCCTATCCGAAGCCGGGCGGTCCCTATCCGAATGAGGGCCACGAGATTCAAGTCTGCAACTTGGGCAACGGGTCGTGGTACACGAGCCACGGCGACACCTTCACCATGCCGGGGAGCACCTCGGTCGGCATTCCCGACCCCCGCTTTGGGGTTTCCCACGACTGCGGGCACCGCTCCATGCCGATCAAGTTTAATGGCAGCGCCACCGGGGAGTGGAACCGCATCCGCATCACCAGCGTGGACGGCGTGATTCAAAATGAGGTCAACGGGCAGTTAGCGTCCTCGCTCTACCGGGCCTCGCCGCGGAAGGGGTACATCAGCTTTGAAAGCGAGGGGGCACCGGTGGAATTCCGCCGCATGCGCCTGCAGGAATTGGCCCCTGACCCCGACTTGGCGGCGAAGCATATTGCCCCCCTCTTGCCGGAGGAAATGGCGGCCGACTACCTAACTGCCCGCGAAGTGGTGGCCTTGCCCGAGGGGGATTTCATCGCCATGGCTGACCTCGGAAGCAGCCTGCCGCTGGCCGCCTTGGTGGAGGGATTGGGCTTACCGGAGCGCGCCGTGACCGGGCGGGTGCAGGTTTCGGTGCGCGGGGGCCAAGTTTCCGCGAGCGAAAACGGGAAAGAAATGGTGGCCGCGCAAGCCCTGCCCGCGGGGGCTCGCGGAAAGTGGCACTTGGAGAAGGGGAGCTTTGGGCACGCCTTGTTGTTGGCGCCGGTGAAGCGCTGAGGCGTGGCGGCGGCGGGCCCTGGCGCCATCGCTAGGGGCTCGCGGACGGGGGAGGTGGGCCCGCGGGCGGGGAGTGTTAGCAATCTCGTTCGTTAGGGGCGCCGCCGACCGGCGGCGCGGGGGCGGTGCTCGTTGCGGTAGGCTCCGGGGGGCTGGCCCATCTTGCTTTTGAAGACGGCGCTGAGGTATTCCACGTAGCGGAATCCGGCGCGCTCCGCGATTTCGGATAGGGGGAGATCGGTTTCGCCGAGCAATTCTTTGACGCGGAGGATTTGGACGCGGACGATTTCTTCGTGGGGACTGCGGCCGAGGAGGCGCTTGAAGCGATTTTCTAGCATGCGGCGGGAGAGGCCGGAGTCCTTGACGACGTCGTCGACGCAGATGCCCTGACAGGCGTGGCTGCGGATGAAGCGCACCGCGTGGGCGACGGGAGGGTCCTCGACGGCGAGGACGTCGGTGGACTGGCGGGTGGCGATGCCGAGGGGAGGAATGCGGTGTTCCTCGGGGCCGACGATGGCGCCGCTCATCATGCGGTGGAGGAGGGCCGCGGCTTCGTAGCCGGTGCGCTGGCTGTTGAGGATGATGCTCGAGAGGGGGGGGTGGCAGAGGTTGCAGAGCAGTTCATCGTTGTCGCTGCTGAGGACCGCGATGTTGTCGGGGACGTGGATATCGCGCCGTCGGCAGGCGTCGAGGACCTGGCGGCCGCGCAGGTCGTAGCAGCAAAAAACCGCGGCGGGCTGGGGCAGTTCGGCGACCCATTGTCCGATGGCCTCGGTCATGGCGTCGTCTTCAGGGTCGAGTTCGGCGGGGGGGTGGAAGTCCGAGAGGGTGGCTCCGGCGGCGAGGATGGCGGCGCGAAAGGCCTCGCCGCGCTGCTGGGACCAGGGGAAGCGGGCGTCGCCACAGTAGCCGAAGTGGCGGAAGCCGCGCTCCAGGAGGTGGCTGGCGGCGAGCTGGGCATTGCTGGGCTCGTCGGTTTCGCAGTAGGGCAGGTGGGGGAGGAGGCGGGCGGCGCTGACGTCGACGATGGGCTGCGAGAGTTTCGCTAGGGTGGCGGCGATGGTAGGATTTTCGATGCGGGCGATGATGCCGTCGCCGTCCCAGGTTTCGAGCCAGGCGGGCGCGTGGTCGCCGCGCCCGTGTTCGGCGAGGTAGATCGACCAGGGTTGGTTTTCCCGGATCCAGTTGTAGATGCCGTGGAGCAGCCCCCGCGCATAGGCGTTAGAGGTCTCGATGAGAAGGGCGACTTTGGGAGGGCGGGGCATGGCGGGACGGATCGGCCGCCTCACTTTGAGCACGCCAGCGCGGGAGGGGAGTCCGGGCCGGAGGCGCTTTAGGATTGGGTGAAGGCGGGGAGCTTGACGATTTTGCCGCCGGCGAGGGCGGATTCGTGGGCGCAGAGGCCGACGCAGGTCCAGTTGGCGGACTGGCGGGCGTTGGGGAAGGGCTCGCGGCCGTCGGCGAGAGCGCTGACGAATTCGTGGACCAGGTGGGGGTGGCTGCCGCCGTGGCCGGCGCCCTGGGTGAAGCTGAGGTGGCCCTTTTTGCCTTTGCCGTAGACGCCGCCGGTAGTGAAGGGGCGGATGGGTTTGGGGAGGTACTTGGCGTAGTCTGGGGCCACCACCTTGCGGGGAATTTTGGATTCGGGAAGCTTGGCGGTGTGCATTACCAAGGGCTCATTTTCGACGAGGGGCCACTCGACCGAGGCCTTGTTGCCGTAGATGTCGATGCTTTCGCGGTATTGGCGGGCGGTGTCAAAGAGGCTGCGGATGACGCGGGCGCTGAGGTCGCTGTCCTTGAATTTGATGTGGGCGGTTTCGACGGCGAAGGGGGAACCGTAGTGTTGTTGGAGTTCGGGGCGGACGGTGCCGGAGCCGAAGCAGCTGACGTATTCGGCGTCGGCTCCAGCGAGGGCGGCGACGGGGCCCACGCAGTGGGTGGCGTACCACATGGGGGGCAGGCCGGGCCAGTAATTTGGCCAGCCGTCCATGTCTTGCTGGTGGCTGGCCTGGAGGAATTGGATTTTTCCGAGGGCTCCCTTGTCGCGGAGTTCCTTCATGTAGAGAAACTCGCGGGCGTAGACCACGGTTTCGGCCATCATGTATTTGAGGCCGGTTTTTTTGACGAGGGCTACGATTTCCTTGCACTCATCGATGCTGGTGGCCATGGGGACGGTGCAGCAGACGTGTTTGCCGGCTTTGAGGGCGGCGATGGTTTGCCAGCCGTGGTCGGGGATGGGGGAGTTGATGTGGACGGCGTCCACCTTGGGGTCTTGAAGGAGCTCGTGGAAATCGGTGTAGCGCTTGGCGACGCCGAAGGTTTCGCCCACCGCGTCCAGCTTGTCCTGGGAGCGCTGGCAGATGGCGTACATGTTGGCCCGGGGGTGGAGTTGGTAGATGGGGATGAATTCGGCGCCGAAGCCGAGGCCGACGATGGCGACGTTGATTTTTGTTTTTGCGCTCATGGGGAGGGAAGCCGGGATCGGCGGTATGAGATAAAGCGCCGAATCTGGCGGGTATTTTGCGGGGGATCCAGGATAATCTGCGTCTTTCGGCTACGATTTTGCGCAGGGGCGCCAGGGTATTTTTGCGGGCCGCCCGCGGGCATTGTACAAAATTGGCACGACCTTTGCTTGTAGGCAAATTGCACGATCCGCCGCGGCACCCCGGGATAGGGGAGGTCGCGGTGCATTTCTCACCATCTATATTTATGAAAAAAGTCGAAGCCATCATTAAGCCGTTCAAGCTGGAAGACGTGAAGGAAGCCCTGCACGAAGTGGGGTTTGAGGGCATGACCGTGACCGAAGTCAAAGGATTTGGGCGCCAAAAGGGGCACACCGAGATTTACCGGGGCAGCGAGTACACGGTGGATTTTCTGCCCAAGGTCAAGATTGAGGTCGTGGTCGCCTCCGACCGGGTGGAGGCGGCCTTGGGCGCGATCGTCAAGGCGGCCAAAACCGGCAAGATTGGGGACGGCAAAGTGTTTGTCTCGGCGGTGGAGTCGGCGGTGCGCATCCGGACGCAGGAGCGGGACGACGCCGCGATTTGAGTTATTTTAATTTAACAAACAAAATAAAACCTATGAAAAAAATAGCTGCATTTATCGTTTTGTTGGCGCTGGGGGCTTGGGCGCCCGTGGTGGGAGCGCAGGACGGGGCCGCGGAGGCTCCGGCAGCCGCGGAGGCTCCGGTAGCCGCGGAAGCACCGGCAGCGGAGGTGGCACCGGCGGCACCGGCGGCACCGGCGGGCCCCACGGTGGAGGAGCGCCTGGGGGACATTGAGGCCTACATGAACAACACCGCGCGGGTGACGGCGGCGGGGACCTCCAAGGTGGCGGGCCCGGGGCCGGGGCACAATGCTTGGCAGATGGTGAGCACGGCGCTGGTGCTGTTCATGACGCTGCCTGGGTTGGCGCTGTTTTATGGCGGCTTGGTGCGGAAGAAAAACGTGCTCAGCGTGTTGGCGCAGTGCATGGGCATCGCGGGGTTGGTTACCATATTGTGGTGGGCCTGCGGCTATAGCTTGTCCTTTGGAGTGGGCAATGCCTTCATTGGGGACTTGAGCTTTGCCTTTCTTAAGGGGGTGGAAGCAGGCAATGTCGGGGCCGGCTACCACTGGATCTCAGACGTGATGTGGTGCATGTTCCAGCTGACCTTTGCGATCATCACCCCGGCGCTGATCATTGGGGCCATTGCGGAGCGCATGAAGTTTATCTCGGTGATGGCCTTTGTGGCGCTGTGGATGTTTGCGGTGTACTTTCCTTTTGCGCACATGGTGTGGAGCACTTCGGGCTACATGTGCGGGCCGCTGAACCCGGCGGCGGGCATCAAGGCAATCGACTTTGCGGGCGGCACGGTGGTGCACATGACTTCGGGGTGGAGCGCCCTGGTGCTGTGCATTATATTGGGCAAGCGCAAGGGGTTCGGCAAAGAGCCGATGGCGCCGCACAGCATGGTGCTCTGCATGGTGGGAACCGGGATGTTGTACGTCGGTTGGTATGGATTTAACGCTGGCTCGGCGCTGGGGGCGGATGCGATTGCCTCGATTGCCTTTGGGACTACGACGCTGGCGGCGGCGGTCGCGGGCTTTGTCTGGGCGGGCATCGAGTGGGTGACCCGCGGCAAGCCGAGCGTGCTCGGCTTCTGTTCTGGGATTGTGGCGGGCCTGGTGGTGATCACCCCTGGGGCGGGCTTTGTGACCTTGAACTCGGCGGTGCTGATTGGGGTCTTGGCGGCGGTGGTGCCCTATTTTGCGGTGTCCGTCCTGAAGCGGGCCCTGGGCTACGACGACGCGCTGGATACCTTTGGGATTCACGGGGTGGGCGGGACCCTGGGAGCCATCCTGACGGGGGTCTTTGCCGATGAAAAGGCCAACGCGGTGGTCGCGGGGCTCAAGCAGGGCCTCCTGATGGAGCAACTCAAGGCGGTGGGGATCACCGTGGTTTGGAGCGTGGTCGCCACCGCGGCGATCGCCTATCTCCTCAAATGGACCATTGGGTTGCGAGTCAATCAGGACATTGAGGAGAGCGGACTGGATCTTGCCGAGCACGGCGAGGGCGGGTACGAGCACTGAGGTTTCTCGCCAGAGGAATTCCTGGCTCAGGGCCGGAGCAACCTAGCGGTTGCTCCGGCTTTTTTTGTGATCAGGCCACACGTGGGGTCGGGCGGGGCGGGGATGCATTGAGCTGTCGCGTGATTCATATTCGGGTTCTTAGAGTGAAAGAAATTCATATGCGAAGATAGGGCCTTTTATGGAACGGGGATTGCTTTGAGAGGATCGAGGTTGCGGATCCTCCGGGCCTCTATTGCATCAACACACATCAAAACCATCCATGAAGTTCCCTAAGATCACTGCATTCTCCAGTCTGGCAGCCCTAGCCCTTGGCAGCGTTGCCGCCAAAGCCGGCACTACCCCTGAGCCCAGCGGCAAAATGGCGGTTGCTGCGCCGACACCGGCGGCGTCGGTGGTGACTGGCACCCTCAATCTCAACTACAACACGCACTTTGTGTCTTACGGCCAGGACATCTGGGGCGCAGGCACGGATTTTGGCGACAAGGCCACCTTCAACCCGAGCATTGAACTGGCCTTTGACCTCGGCGGCGGCTTCAAGGCCCTTTTGGGGACCTGGTGGGATGTGAACAGCAACGCGGCTTCCAACATTGGCGACGCGGTGCAGGAAGTCGACGTCTGGACTGGCCTGGGCTACAGCACGGGGGCCTGGTCCTTCACCCTGATGTATCAGGAGTGGATGTACGCCTCCCAGTCGGAGCGCATTGTGGACTTCAAAATCGCCTACGCGGACGGCCTGATCAATCCTAGCTTGATGTTGCACGGCCGGGTCGACGGGGCGGAGCCCTTTGACACCGGTTTGGTCACAGTCTTGGGGATTGCCCCTGGAACCAAGGCGGGGCCGGTTTCCCTGACCTTCCCGATCCAAGTGGCGGCTGACACCGAAGGGTACCACGGCGGCGACGGAGGCTTTTCCTTTGCTTCGGCGGGGGTTTCGGCCTCGGTGCCGATTTCCTTCCTCCCTGGCAAGTGGGCCCTCAATGCGGGTCTCACCTATTACCACACCGAGGGCAGCGTCTTCCCGACCAACGTCGACGAAGACTTCCTGACAGGTACGGTCGGCCTCGGGCTGAGCTTCTAGCATTGATGCCAAGCCTCAATCTTTACTAATTTTTTAAGGAACCTATGACCAAAACAAAACTGTATCAAGTAGCCGCGACCTTGGGTGTAGCGGCGACCTTTCTGAGCGCTCCGCTGCGGGCGGCGGAGACGGTGAAAGTGGGGGTGCTGCACTCCTTGAGCGGCACCATGGCGATTAGCGAAACCTCGCTGCGGGACGTGTTGCTTTTCACCTTTGACGAGATCAACCAGGCGGGCGGCGTGCTGGGCAAGCAGATCGAGCCGGTGGTGGTAGACGGGGCCTCGAATTGGCCGCTGTTTGCGGAGAAAGCCAAGCAGTTGCTGGAAGTCGACAAGACGGCGGTGACCTTTGGGTGCTGGACCTCGGTGAGCCGGAAGTCGGTGTTGCCAGTCTATGAGAAGAACAACGGCCTGTTGTTTTACCCGGTGCAATATGAGGGCGAGGAGCTCTCCAAGAACATCTTCTACACCGCGGAAGCGGTCGGGCAGCAGGCCACGCCTGCGGTCGACTATCTGTTGGGAGAAGGAAAGAAGAAATTCTATTTGCTGGGATCGGACTACGTCTATCCGCAGACGACCAACTTGGTGCTGTTGGAGTATCTCCTCAGCAAAGGGGTGCCGGTGGCCAACATCGGCGGCGGCTTGAGCAAGGACAAGACCGGCAAGGTTATCAGCGCCGGGAAGTACACTCCCTTTGGGCACACCGACTACCAACAGATTGTGGCCGAAATCAAGAAGTTTTCCGCTAGCGGGGACGCCTGCGTGATTTCCACCCTCAACGGTGACACCAACGTGCCCTTCTTCAAGGAGTACGCGGCGGCGGGCCTGACGGCGGAGGATTGCCCGGTGGTTTCGTTCTCCATCTCGGAAGACGAATTCCGCGGCTTGCCAGCCGAGCAGTTGGTGGGGCAGCTGGGATGCTGGACCTATTTCCAGTCCATCGAGTCGCCCGCCAACACCAAGTTCATCGGCGACTTCATGAGCTGGCTCAAGACCACGGAGGTGCCCGGCATCCAGAAGGAAGGCCGGGTCACTTGCTCCCCGATGGTGCTCTCCTACAATGGAGTGTACCTGTGGAAAAAGGCGGTAGAGGAGGCCAAATCCTTTGACGTGGACAAGGTGCGCAAGGTGTTGGAATCCGGCAAGATCAGCTTCGCGGGCCCCGGCGGGACGGTGACGATGCAGAAGAATCACCACCTGACGAAGAATGTCTATATTGGAGAGACCTCCAAGGAAGGCCAGTTCAAGATCTTGAAGTCGTTCGACAAGGTTTATGGCGAGCCGTTCCTCAAGGGCACCTTCAAAGCGGAGGCCCCGGCGAAGTCGGGTGCGTCTAAAAAGAAGAAGGCGGCCTGAGTTTTTTTGGGTATCTTGGATCATTAGGATAGGGGAGGGCAGGAGGGATCCTGCCCTCCCCGCTTTTTGGGAGGAGGGGGCGGAAATTCTTTGGAAGGAAACGCTGGCCGTGGTCCCGAAAGAGTGGAATGCTTGATTGCCCTCCGGGGCTGGCCTGGAAGTTTTCTCTCGACCCCCTTATGTTTAAAAAGCGCATTTCCCAGGATGACGCCTGGACTTCGGATATGGCGGCGATTCCGCAGCAGGTTACAGTGCCGCCGCCCGCCGAGGCCGTCGCGGGGGACCGCGGGGCCCAAAAGGTCGTGGCCTCGAAAACTGGGGCAAAAAGGAAGGGCAATGTCGCCCGAGAAGACCCGTGGGAGCCGACTGAGGAGTTGAGTTTGGGGCAGCGCTGGATGCGGGGATGGCGCCTGCTGTTGATTTTGGCGGTGCTGTTGGGAGGGTATGGGAAGTGGCGCGGGGCGCGGGATTATCAGATCATCAAAGGGTGGCGGGCGAGGGGATTGGTCGGGCAGGCGCTGGAGGCGAGCGCTCAGGGGCAGATGGAGAAGGCTTCGGCGCTGCTGGACAAGGCAGCGATTTTGGCGCCTTTGGATGCTGTGGTGATGCGGGGGATGGCGGATTTTTGCGAAGGGCGGCGCGACATCATGGCGATTTACGCCCTGCGGCAGTTGGTCAAGATTGGGGCGGCGGGGGCGGCTGAGCGGGAGCGGATTTGCCGCTTGGCGATGGATTGGGGGCACCCGGAATTGGCGTTGACGGCGGAGCTGAAGGCGTGGTCGGAGAGCGAGGTGGAAAAGCTTTCGGCGCTGCAGCTGCGATTGAGCGCGGTTTGGATGGGAAGCCGAGGGCAGGCGCAGGAGGGGGAGGAGCGACTGCGCCTGGCGCTGGATATGTCGGCCAACGGCCCGGAGGCAGCGTCCTTGGAGGTGGCGCTATCGCGCATGATCATGAATGGAGCGGGCGATGCGGGAATGGCGGAGTCGGTGGCGGCGGAGCCGCTGCGGCGCCTTTCGGGGGTGGCCTACAGTCCCACGGCGCCCTTGGAGCTGCGGGGGGAGGCGACGCGCCTGTTGGCGGGATTGATGTTGCATCCGAAGCGTGCCAACTTGTTGACGCCGGTACGGGCGGAATTGTTGCGCAGCGGGTTTTTGGAATTGGCCGCGGCGGTGGAGAAGACGGACCCGGCGGCGGCGGGGGGTTATGAATTGGCGGCGGTATCGGTAGAGTTGAAGGCCTTTCCGCAGCGCCAGGAGGCCTTGGTGGGGTCGCTGGTGGAGCAGGCCAAGGCGGCTCCAGTGGACCAGCGCTTGGCCATCGCGCGGTGGTTCAATGAAAATGGGCAGTACCAGGAAACCCTGGACATTTGCCTGGCCAACCCGGAGCTGGAGGGCCAGGCCTCCTGGTTTACGGTGCGCATGGACGCCTTATTTGCGCGGCGCGAATTCGACCGGGCGGTCGAGGAACTGGAAAAACCGGATCAGCCTCTAGCAGAGCACTTGCGGCAATTGTTTCTCTACCGCATCCAGCGACAGGCCCCGCCGGACGAGGTGGCGCTGGCCCAGCGGCTTGCCGATTTGGATAAAGCAATAGCGCGGGCGGCGCCCAAAGAGGTGTTGGGAGCAGCGGATAATTTAGAGCGCGCGGGGGCCTTGGATATCGCCCTGACCTTTTTTACCCGGATCAAAAACGATCCCGTTTCGGGGCTGAGCGCCCGCTTGGGCATGGTGCGCTGCCTGGATTCGCAGGCGCAGAGCAGCGAGGAATTGATCAAGGCCTTGGAGGGGGTCTTGCAGCTGTGGCCGCAGTGCGACCAGGCCCGCAGCGACCTGGCCTATTTGCGGCTGTTGGATCGAGACCCCAGCGCGGAGGATGTGCCGATGGTGCTGCAGCTGGAAAAGCAGAGCCCTTGGTTCCTATCGTTTCGGGTGACGGCGGCGCTGGCCCACTTGAGCGAAGCGCGCCCGGGCGATGCCCTGGCTTTGCTGGAGCGGGACGAGGTGCCGTGGGAGCGGGTTCGGCCGGGATGGCAGGCGGTTTACGCGGCGGTTTTGCAGGCCAATCACCGTACTATCGAAGCTGAGGAGATCGCCCAACGCCTCGCGAAGGTGGCGCTCCGGCCGGGGGAGCAGCGGCTCATCTCCGATATAATGAAGTGAGGCGCGGGCACCCCGAAGGGTAGGACCTGCCGAGCTCAGGGAGCGGGCGTGGGGGGCTCCGGGTTAGGAGTCGGCTCTGCCAAGTGGCCATCCTGGAGGAAAGCGGCGGGGCGCTCGCCGTCGCTGAGCCAGTGGGCCGATGGGGCGCCGGTGCTTGGGGAAAAGGCGGGCGCGGGGCGGGACTGGCGAAGGGCTTCGCCGAAGGTGGCCTGGAGGTTGGTTTCGGTGAAGACGTCCGCGGTGGGGCCGCAGGCCACCACGGTGCCCTTGATGAGGGCGACTTGGTCACAGAATTGGGGCACGCTGCCCAAGTTGTGCGTCGAGACCAGGATGATGGCCCCGGCGGCGCGGAGTTCGCGGAGCAGTTGCATGATGGCTTCCTCGGTGTGGAGGTCGACCCCGGTAAAGGGTTCGTCGAGGAGGAGGAGGCGCCCGCCTTGGGCCAGGGCGCGGGCCAGGAAGACCCGCTTTTTTTGGCCGCCGCTGAGTTCGCCGATTTGGCGGTCGCGAAACTCCGTTAGTCCGAGGCGGTGCAGGCTATCGGCGACGGCGGCGCGGTCGGCGGCGCGGGGTTGGCGGAGGAAATTCATGGCCCCGTAGCGGCCCATCATGGCGACGTCGGCGACGCTGACGGGGAATTGCCAATCGACTTCTTCGGCCTGGGGGACGTAGGCCACGAGTTGTTGGCGGAGGGCGGCGGCGATGGGTTGGCCATTGATGGCGACGCGACCAGACTGGGGGCGGACGAAGCCCATGATAGCTTTGAAGAGGGTGGACTTGCCACTGCCGTTCATGCCCACGAGGGCGCAGATGGTGCCGCCCTGAAGGCTCAGGGAGGCGTTCTGGAGGGCCTGCTGGCCGGTGGGGTAGCGCACCCCGAGGCCCTGTAGTTCCAGGGTTAGGGGGGCGGCGGGGGCGCGGGGGGCAGGGCTCATGGGGCAAGGGAAAATCCGCGGAGCAGCGTGGCGGCGTTGCGCTCGAGCAGTTTGAGGTAGGTGGGAGCGGGGCCCGATTCGTCCGTTAGGGAGTCGACGTAGAGCACGCCGCCGTAGCGGGCCCCGGTTTCGCGGGCGACCTGTTTGATGGGCTCGGGGCTGATGGTGCTTTCGGAGAAGACCACGGGGACCTGGTGGGCGCGCACGCGGTCGATGACTTCGCGGACTTGTTGGGGCGTGCCCTGGGCGTCGGCGTTGATCGGCCAGAGGAAGAGGGCTTGTAGTTGATAGTGTTGGCAGAGGTAGGCAAAGGCGCCTTCGCTGGTGACGAGCCAGCGCTGCGCCGGGGGGAGGGCGGCGAGTTTTTGGCGGACGGATTCGTCGAGGGCGACGATTTTGGCGCGGTAGGCGGCGGCGTTGGCGGCGTAGGTGGCGGCGTGGGCGGGATCGATTCCGGCGAGGGCGCGGCGGATGTTTTCGACGTAGGTGAGGGCGTGGGCGGGGGACATCCAGGCGTGGGGGTTGGGCTTGCCGCGGTAGGGGCCATCGGAAATGTCGATGGGGGCGATGCCGTCGCTGAGCACGGCGGAGGGGACGCCCTGGAGTTGTTGGAAAAAGCGGGCGAACCAGGCTTCAAGGTGGAGGCCGTTGCAGAGCACCAGGTCGGCCTGCTGGGCCCTAACGAGGTCCTTGGGGGTGGGTTCGTAGCCGTGGATTTCGGCACCGGGTTTCGTCAGGGAGGTGACTTCCGCGGCGTCGCCGGCGACTTCGCGGGCCATGTCGGCGAGGATCGTAAAACTGGTGAGGACCTTGGGGCGGGCGGCCTGGGGGGCGGCCGCGGGGCGGCAGCTGAGGAGGAGGAGGAGGCCCGCGGCCGCGAGAAGGGCGGCCCGCGCGGCACCCGCAGTTCGCAGGAAGGGAAACAGGAGAGCCATCACAAGGCCCAACATAGAGCGCCTTCAGTTCATGGCAATTCATAATCTTAGCCCAGGCTAAGTTCTTTGGGATTGAGGAAGCGGCGGGCCCCAGCTAAATTGAAAGGAGTGCCCCATCCGCCGCAAACCACCACTGCCGTCCAGGACTACCTGGAGCAGATCCACCAACTGATTGAGGCCAAGGGGTACGCGCGGGCGGTGGACATCGCGGCCAACTTGGGGGTTTCCCAGGCCAGCGTGTCGGCCATGATTCAGCGGATGGATGGGGAGGGCTTTGTGGTATACGAGAAATACCGCGGGCTCATTTTGACGGAGAAGGGGCGGGCGGTGGCGTGCCACATCATTGAGCGGCACGAGATTTTGACGCGCTTGCTGCGGGGTTTTGGGATTGATGAGGAGACGATTTACCGGGACGTGGAGGGGATGGAGCACCACATTTCCTCGCAGACTTTGGAGGTGCTGACGCTGCTGACGGAAGAATTGGAAACCAATCCGATTTTGGCGGGCAAGCTGCGGGCGCGCTTGGCGGGGGGTGCGGGATAGGGAAACGAAAAACCCCCCAGCGGCGCCGGGAGGCGCCCCTGGGGGGAGTGAGAGGGGAGCGCGGGAGCGACCTGGGGGCGGCTAGGAACTGAGGGCGTCTTCGCGCTTTTGGACGCGGCGGCGTTCCCCAGAGTCGAGGATGCGCTTGCGCAGGCGGATATTTTTGGGAGTGGCTTCGACGAGTTCGTCGGCCTGGATGTACTCGATAGCGCGCTCCAAGCTGAAGCGGATCGGGGGAGTTAGGCCGGTAGTTTTGTCGGCGCCGGTAGTGCGGAAGTTGGTGAGTTGCTTGGCCTTGCAGGGGTTGACGGGGAGGTCGTCGGCGCGGGGGTTTTCGCCTACCAACATACCGGCGTAGACGATGTCGCCGGGGCCGACGAAGAGTTTGCCGCGGGTTTGCACCACGTCGAGGCTGTAGGGGGTGGCCTCGCCGGTTTCCATGCTGACCAAAGTGCCGCTGGTGCGGGTGACGATGCTGCCAGCCCAAGGGGCGTAGTGCTTGAAGAGGTGGCTCATCACGCCGTGGCCGCTGGTGAGGTTCATGAGGTCGTACTCGAAGCCGATGAGGCCGCGGGTGCTGATTTCGGCCTCAATGAAGCTGCTGGTCTTGTGGGCGGTCATGTTGACGAGGACGCCGCGGCGGTCGTTGATGCGCTTGAGGACCCCGTTGACGTATTCTTCGGGGACTTCGATGTAGAGAGTCTCGAAGGGTTCGCAGGTGGTGCCGTTTTCGTCCTTCTTGGTAATGACGTTAGGGCGACTAACAAGGAGTTCGAAGCCTTCGCGGCGCATTTGTTCCACGAGGACGGCGATTTGCATGGCGCCGCGGGCGCTGACGTTGAAGACGCCGGAGAGTTCGCCATCGGTGACGAAGATGGAGATGTTGGACTTCATCTCCTTCATGAGGCGGTCGCGGATTTGGCGGCTGGTGACGTATTTGCCTTCTTTGCCGGCGCCGGGGCTGTCGTTGACGCTGAACTCCATGCTCACGGTGGGAGGGTCGATGTCGACGAAGGGAATGGCGACGTCTTCTTCGTTAGAAGAAAGGGTTTCGCCGATGTCGACGTCCTCGAAGCCGGCGATGCCGACGATGTTACCGGCGACGGCTTCTTCGGCGAAGGAGGTTTGGAGGGCGGCGTATTCGAAGATGCGGCTGACCTTGGCGCGGACCTTGGAGCCGTCCTTGCGGTAGAGGAAGACGGGGTCGCCCTTGCTGATTTTGCCGCTGAGGACCTTGCCCATGGCGACGCGGCCGACGTAGTCGTCCCACGCGATGTTGGAGGCCAACATGCGGAAGGGTCCGTCGGGATCGACCGCGGGAGCGGGGATGTGATCCCAGATGCCCTGGAGGAGGGGGATCATGTCGACGTTTTCGTCGGAGAGATTGGCCTTGAAGAAGCCGTCGCGGGCGGAGCCGTAGAAGGTGGGGGCGTTGAACTGGTCGTCGTTGGCGTCGAGTTCGATGAGGAGTTCAAGGACCTTGTCGTGCATGGCGGCCGGCTCCGAGTGGGGGCGGTCGATCTTGTTAATGACGAGGATAACCTTGAGGTTTTCCTGGAGGGCCTTGCGGAGGACGAAGCGGGTTTGAGCCTGGGGGCCGTCGTAGGCATCGACGACGAGGAGGACGCCATCGACCATTTTCATGACGCGCTCGACTTCGGCGCCAAAGTCGGCGTGGCCCGGGGTGTCGACGATATTGATGATGCGGTCGCCCCAGTGGACAGAGGTATTTTTGGAGCGGATGGTGATGCCCTTTTCTTTTTCAAGGTCCATGCTGTCCATGGAGCGCTCGGCGACGACTTGGTTGTCGCGGAAGGCACCGCCGGCGCGGAGCAGTTTGTCCACCAAGGTGGTTTTGCCGTGGTCGACGTGGGCGATGATAGCGATGTTGCGGATGCGAGTGTTCATGACGGGACGAGTTAGGGAGATTTCGCGTCCGACGGCAGAAAGGAGAACCACGCAGCGACAGGCCGGAGAGCAAAGGGGCGGGACCTATCGCACGGATTTTCCATTTGGCAAATGCCCATCGGAAATGGGGCGAAATCGCCCGAGAGCCCCCGCTGGCGGCGGGGGCGGCGGGCGAGCGGGCGGGCCGCGGGAGTGTGAAATTACGCTAGGGCCTGAGAGACGGCGGCGGCGGTGATGCCGAGTTCTTGGAAGACGGTGTTGCCTGGAGCGCTGATGCCGAAGCGGTCGATGGCGATGATTTTGCCGTGGGTGCCGACGTACTTCCACCAGAGGCCGGAGACGCCGGCTTCGATGGCGACGCGTTTGGAGCAGTCGGCGGGGAGGACGGCTTCGCGGTAGGCGGGGTCTTGGCGGTCGAAGCGTTCGAAGCAGGGGAGGGAGACAACGCGAACGCCGGGGTGGCCTTGGGCGCCTTGGAGGGCCCACTGGACTTCGGAGCCGGTGCTGATGACGATGGCTTCGAGGGGGGCGGTTTCGCGGACGAGGATGTAGCCGCCTTTGAGGGTGCCTTCGCGGCGGGCGGCGGCGGAGGCGAAGCCGAGGATGGGGAGGTCCTGGCGGCTGAGGGCGAGGAGGGTGGGGCCGTCGGGGCGGCTGAAAGCGGCGGCGAAAGCGGCGGCAGTTTCCTCGACATCGGCGGGGCGGAAGACGTCGAGGTTAGGGATGAGGCGCAGGGCGCTGACGGTTTCGACCGGTTGGTGGGTGGGGCCGTCTTCGCCGACGCCGACGGAGTCGTGGGTGAAGATATAGGTGACGGGGAGTTTGGCGAGAGCGGCTAGGCGAATGCTCGGGCGGCAGTAGTCGGCGAAGACGAGGAAGGTGGCGCCGCTGGGGAGAAAGAGGCCGTCGTAGGCGATGCCGTTGCAAATGGCACCCATAGCGTGCTCGCGGATGCCGAACCAGATATTGCGGCCGGTGGGGTTGGCGGCGCTGAAGTCGCCGCCGTCCTTGAGGTAATTTTTGGTAGAGCCGAAGAGGTCGGCGGAGCCGGTGATGAGGTAGGGAACGGCGGCGGCCAGGTGGTTGAGGATTTCGCCGCCGCAGTTGCGCGTGGCGGATTTGCCTTCGAGGGGGTACTCGGGGATCGCTTGGAGGAGGGCCTCGGGGGTGAGGGCGTGGGCGCGGGCGGCGGCGAGTTCGGCGGCGAGGGCGGGGTTGGCGGCAGACCAGGCTTGGAATTGGGCCGTCCAGGCGGCATGGGCGGCGGCGTGGGCGGCCTTGCGTTCGGCAAAGTAGGCGCTGACTTCGGCGCTGACGTAGAAGGGGGAATCGGCGGGGAGGCCGAGGCCTTGTTTGGCGGCTTCGGCGAATTTGGCGCCGCCTTCGCCGTGGCCCTTGGCGGTTCCGGCGACTTCGGGGATGCCTTTGCCGATAACGGTTTTGGCGATGATGAGTTTGGGCTTGCCGTTGTGGGTGCGCTTGGCGGTTTCGAGGGCGCCGTGGATGGCGGCGAGGTCGTGGCCGTCGATGGTGCAGACGTCCCAGCCGAGGGCGAGGAAGAGGGCATGGGTGTCCTCGCTTTGCGTCACCTTGGCCATGGCGTCGAGGGTGACGTCGTTGGAGTCGAAAATGAGGATGAGGTTATCGAGTCCGCTGTGGGCGGCGAAGGCCACGGATTCGCGGGCCACGCCTTCTTGGAGGCAGCCGTCGCCGGCGAGGGCGATGACGTGGTGGTCGATGATAGGGTGCTCGGCGGTGTTGTATTTTCCGGCGGCCATTTTGCCGGAGAGGGCATAGCCGACGGCGTTGCCGACGCCTTGGCCGAGGGGGCCGGTGGTGCTTTCGACGCCGGGGGTTTCGTGGAATTCGGGGTGGCCTGGGGTCGTGCTGTGGAGCGCGCGGAACTGGGCGACCTGATCCATGGGGAGGTCGTAGCCGGAGAGGTGGAGCCAGGCGTAAAGGAACATGGAGCCGTGGCCGGCCGAGAGGATGAAGCGGTCGCGGTTGAGCCAGAGGGGGTCGGCGGGGTCGCAGACGAGGGATTCGCCGAAGAGCACGGCGCCGATATCCGCGGCGCCGAGGGGCAGTCCGAGGTGGCCGGAGTTGCACTTGTGGACGGCGTCCATGGCGAGGCCACGGGCTTGATTGGCGGCGGATTGGAGCAGGGCGGTATTCATGAAAGGAGGCTAGGAAATGGTTGCTGGGGAGGAGCGGTGACCGCGGGCGGGGAGCGGGCGGCAGAGCGGGCCGGGCCGGGAGCGCGTGATTTTTAGGGTCGCGGCTGGGTGGGTGCAACCGGGACTTGGGGTCGCTGGGGGGAGGTGGGGGCGCGGGGGGCGGGCGAAAATGTGGCGCGGGGCTTGGCAGGCGGGAGGCTTTGGGGTACAGGAAGAGGAAATGAACCGCCGCCACTTTCTCCGCCGCACCGCTGCTTGTTCCGTGTCCCTGGGGGGCGCTTCCCGGCTTTGGGCCGCAGAGGGAGCGAGCTATCCGAAGCAGCTGGGGTTGCAGCTCTATACGCTGCGCAACGAGATCAAAGCGGATGCTGGAGCCGCGCTGAAGGCAGTCGCGGCGGCGGGCTATCAGCAGGGCGAGATGTATGGATTTCCGAATTGCGATCCCATGATCCGGGCGGCGCGGGAGGCGGGCTTGGCACTGCACTCCTCGCACTTTGAGTGGGATTGCGTGGTCAACCCCAAGGATGCGGGCTTGTCGGACTTCATGCGTATTTTAGAAAAGGCGCGGGCCACCCGCTTGGAGCACCTCGTGATCCCCTTCCTCGCGGAGGCCAACCGCGGGTCGGTGGCCGCTTATCAGCGCACCGCGGCCAATGCCAACAAGGCCGCAGCCAAGGCTAGGGAAGCGGGGATCCAGCTCGCCTATCACAACCACAATTTCGAATTTAAACCCCTGGAGGGTGGGAAAACCGGCTTCGACATTTTTGTAGAGGAGTTTTCCTCGGACATGAAATTCGAACTAGACCTCTTTTGGGTCAAGGTGGGAGGGCAGGATCCGGTGGCTTTGCTGCAGAAGCTTGCCGGGCGAGTCACCCAGGTGCACCTGAAGGACTTGAAGGGCGGGATGAGCCTGCCCAACTTTGGGAGCGTGCCCGCGGATGCGTTCCAGGAATTGGGCGACGGCATCATACCCACCGCACCGGTGCTCAAGGCGGCCAAGGCGGCGGGCGTGATCTATTGCCACGTCGAGCAGGACCAGTCGCCAGATCCGCTGAGCAGCATCCGGCAGAGCGCGGCCTACTTGCGCCAAC
>CANHIJ010000047.1 GCA_947460575.1 Verrucomicrobiales bacterium
CGCAATCCCTGGATCTTCCAACAAATCCGCCAACACCGCGCCCACCAGCCAGTCGTCCTCCCCACCGGACGCGACCTCCTCGCCTACATTCAGGAAATTTGGGACGAAACCTGGCTCCCCGACTCCGCCGATATCCCCCACGTTCACTCCATGAAGCGTTATCTTAATTTCATCGGCGCCGGCGTCCCCGGCGACGGCACATTCCTCGACCGCATCCGCCGCGCCCGCAGCCGCGACGACTTCTTCGGCATCTGCCGCGACTCCCTCGACCACCTCCAGCCCCTCACCCTCGAACCCCTCCCCGGCCTCGTCCAAAAAGGTGCCTGCGGCACCAACCACGCCCTCGCCCCCTAGCCGCGCCCCTCGCCTCCTCCTTCTCTCCTCGTCCCGCCTTCTCTCCTCGTCCCGCCTCCCCAGCTCCGCGGCCCCGCTTCCTCCCCATGCCCGCCGACTATCACCTCCACACTCCCCTTTGCCGCCACGCCACTGGCGCGCCCGAAGCCTACGCCCGCCGCGCCCTCGCCCTCGGCCTCCCCGAAATCGGCTTCTCCGACCACAGCCCCATGCCCCAATTCTTTGACGACTGGCGCATGCTCGACCACGAATTCCCCCTCTACCTAGACTCCGTGGACGCCGCGCGCGCCGCCTGCCCCACCCTGCCCATTCGCCTCGGCCTCGAAGTCGATTGGCTCGAGGGCGGCCAAGCCTGGATCGACGCCCTCGCCCAGCGCGCCCCCTGGGACTACCTCATCGGCAGCGTCCACTACCTCGGCCCCTGGAACTTCGACAATCCCGCCGAAATCGCCCACTTTTCCACCTGCGGCACCGCCGAGGCCTGGGACCGCTATTGGCCCCTCTTCGCCCAAGCCGCCCGCTCCGGCTGCTTTGATATCATGGCCCACCCCGACCTCATCAAAAAATTCGGCCACCGCCCGCCCGGCGACCTCCACCGCTACTACGAACCCGCCATCCAGGCCTGCCTCGATGGCAACGTCGCCATCGAAATCAACACCGCTGGCCTCTTCAAACCCGTCGCCGAATGCTACCCCGCTCCCGACTTCCTCCGCCTTGCCGCCGCCGCCGGACTGCCCCTCACCATCAACTCCGACGCCCACGCCCCCGAAGAAGTCGGCCGCGCCTTCCCCCAGGCCCTCGCCCTCGCCGCCGAGTCCGGCTTCACCCACCTCGCCCGCTTCCAACACCGCCAGCGCCGCCTCGTCCCCCTCGATTAACCCCCCGCGCGCCGGGGACCCTGCGCGGCCGAAGCCCTCTGCCGTCACGCGATGATCTGCGGAATCACTTTGCCGTGGTCGATTTCGAGCCGCTTCCGCCCGGGAATCTCCAGGGCCCGCGAGTCGAGGCCTAACTGGTGGAGAATGGTGGCGTGGATGTCAGTGACATAATGCCGGTCCGCCACCGCGTGAAAGCCAATCTCGTCGGTGGCCCCGTGGACCACCCCGCCCTTCAAGCCCCCGCCCGCCATCCAGGCGCTAAAGCCGTAAATATGGTGGTCGCGCCCATCGCTCCCCTGCGAACCCGGAGTGCGCCCAAATTCACTCGCAAAAACCACCAGAGTCTCTTCGAGCAAGCCTCGTTGGCTCAAGTCCTCGAGCAGGGCGCCAATCGGCTGGTCGACCGCCAAAGCGAGCCGGGCGTGATTTTCCTTGAGTCCGCCGTGGGCGTCCCAGGCCCCCGCCCCGCCCCCGCCATGCTGAATCTGAATAAAGCGAACCCCGCGCTCGACGAGCCGCCGCGCCGCCAACAACTGCCCACCAAACTCGCGACAAGGCGCTAGGTTAAGACCGTAGCTCTCCTTGGTTTTTTCCGACTCCTGGGAAAAATCCATGACCTCGGGCACCGAGCGCTGCATGCGATAGGCGAGTTCATAGGAGGCAACCCGTGCCGCTAGGGCCGCGTCCCCCGGATACTCCACCCCCCGCAGCCGATTGAGTTGCCGCACCAAATCCATCCCCACGTGCTGCGCCCGGGCCGTGACCAGGCCACTGGATTGGCCGTAGTCGAGCGGATTAGCGGGGTCGATCCGGAGCGGCACCGCGTCGTGCGCGGGCCCCAGATAGTGGCCATCTTTCTTGTTCCAGTATTCGCGGGTCCCCATCGAAATAAACTGCGGCAAGTTGTCGTTGAGGCTGCCCAAACCGTAGTGGACCCAAGCCCCCAGCGTGGGAAATTCTCCATCCAACATGTTGCGCCCGGTGTGAAACTGCGCCTGGGCCCCGTGGTTGCTATCCGTGGTATAAAGGGAGCGCACCACCGCGAGGCGATCCACTTGGCGCGCGATGTGGGGAAACCAGTCGCTGACCTCGATCCCGCTCTGCCCATGCTGACGAAAGCCCACCTGCAAGGGATACAGGGTATGGCGCTGGTTGCCGTTGGCGTCCGGCACCAGGAGCCGCTCCAGCGCTAGCTTGGCCGGATCTTGCGCCGCCGCGAAGGGCGTTTCGGCAATGGTCTTGCCGCCGTACTTGGTCAGCATCGGCTTGGGGTCAAAGCTCTCTACGTGGCTAACTCCGCCATTCATAAAGAGCCAGATGACGCTCTTGGCCCGGGGCGCAAAGTGCGGTCGACCACTCGGAAGACTCCCCTCCCCCGCGCGGGCCACCCCGTCGCGCTGCAACATGGCTCCCAGGGCGAGGCCGGTAAAGCCTAGTCCCATATCGGCTAGAAAAGTGCGGCGCCGCAGGCGCAGGGGGGCGGGTTTCATGGTTTAACGAAGGGTCACAAAATCGTTGTGGTTGAGCAGGGCCCACACCAGGTTAGCGCGCGCCGCCGCCACCGCTTCCCCCGCGGGTTCCTCGGCCCGCCAAGTCGCTAAGGCCTGGGCGCAGGCCGCTAGTTCCTCGGGCCCCACCGCGCTCCCCAGGAGCAGGCGCCAGGCCCGCCGTATGAAATCTTCCTCGCCCCCCGCAGCCGCCCCCAGCCGGGCCGCGATTTGCCGTGAGGCCTGCTGCACCAGCCGACTGTTAGACAGCGCCAGGGCCTGCTGGGGCACGATACTTTGGTCCCTCGCATAACATTCCTTCACGGCGGCCTCGTCAAAAGTAGTCAGGAAGAGGTTGCGCTCGTTGTTGGAGTGGAAAAAATAAAGACTGCGGCGCTGGGAGGTTTCCTGGTCCGCCGGGAGCACCGGCGGGCCGCCCGCCCGCAGATCCAATGCTCCCCCCAGGGCCAACAGCGCATCCCGCAACACCGGAGCCTCCAGGCGCCCGGTGGGGCGGCGCCAGTAGCCAATATTGTCAGGATCGCGCACCGCCGTAGCTTCTCCCCCACCCAGGGAGGAGGAACGGCGATAAACCGCCGAGGTCACGATGAGCCGGTGGAGGTGCTTCATGCTCCACCCGTGCTCCATCAATTCCCCCGCCAGCCAATCGAGCAGCCCCAGGTGGACTGGGGCCGCCCCTTTGCGGCCAAAATCAAAAGAGTTAGGCACCAGCGGAGTCCCGAGATGGCGCAGCCACAGGTGATTGACCGCGACCCGGGCGGTCAAGGGATTGCGGCGATCCGTAATCCATTCCGCGAGAGCCCGCCGCCGCCCGGTGCTCTGGGCCGGAAATGGCCGCGCGGGGTCATCGCCCGCGGAGGAGAGAAAGCGGGTCGGCGTGCCCTTGGCCCCGTAGAGCGGGGCAAAGCTCGCCTCTGGCGCCACCGGTTCCTGCGCCGCCGCCCGCGCCTGCGCCGCGGCCTCCCGCGCCCCTTGCCGCTCTCGGGCCAGCGCCCCCGGGTCTCCGGCGCTCGGCTGCGCCAGGCGCTTTTCCACCTCGGCCACGGCGCGAAGGGCCTTCGCTAGGGCCACTGCTCGCTCGCCCTGCACCGCGGCCACCCGCAGTTTAGATTCGCTAGGAGACTGCTCCCAGGCCGCCGCCATGGCCGCGCTCCGGTCCTCTACCCCTTTCAATTCCGCCGCCGCCTGGGCCAGCTCCGCCGCCGCTAGGGCCTGCTCGGCCTGCGCCAGCCGCAGAGCCGCATCCTCGTCCGGCTGGCCCGGCTCCCGCAGCACCACCTCCGCCACCAAGGGTGAAACCCGCACTTCATGAAAAGCGGCCGCGGCATCAAAGACCGCCAAGCGCAGGTCCCCGCCCCGGCGCGCCTGCGGCAAGCGCCACGCCAAGGGCGGACCGCCATCGAGCGAGACGTTGAGCAAATTGCCCCGCACCCGCAGCTGCAACAGGTGCTCCCGCGCCGGATCGACCGCACACGGCCGCAGCGCCTCGGCAGGGTACTCCCAAGCCGCCCCGCGCCGCAGCGCCACCTGCAACTTAGGACCTTCGGCGAACGCGCTAACGTAAGCAAAAAGAGCGCCCTCGGCCTCCGCCTCCCCCGCCTTTCCCTCAAAACAAAAGCCCACGCTGCGATATTTCCCCCCGCCCATCAGGGTAAAGCGCAGCGCGGCCTGAAAATCGGGCGGCGCTTCCGCCAGCAGCCCCAAGCTCGCCGAGGCAGCCTCGGCCCGAACCTGTTCCAAGCGCCCCGCCTTGGCGCACCACGCCCCGCCCTGCTGCGGCCACGGCGGGACCACCCCTGCGGCAAAGTCTTCTCGCAGCAAATCCGGGGCCTCCGGCACTACCGCGGTCGGCGCCCGGGCCGCCACCTTGAGCTCAGCCGCCACCCGCCCCTCCTCCGCGACCCGTAGCGCGGCGGAGGCCGACTCCACCCGGCGTTGAGCCGCCGCAACGTGCGCCGCCATCACCCAGGGCTGCCGCTCCGGCTGCCAGGCGGCAGGCGGCAAATCTACCGGCGCCACCTCCAGAGCGCCGAATTGCAGCAACGCGGGCACGCCCGGCGCGATCACCTTTGATTTGTCAGGCTTGCTCTCGTCCCCGCGATGGAATAGATAGGTCGGCGCCTCCAGCGCCCCATCGTAGACCCGCGCAATGCCGTCCCGATCCAAGTCGATCTCCCCGGGAACGACATCCAAGCGAACCTGATAGGGCTCAAAGAAAGCCCGCATTCGGTAGTAATCGACCTGCGAAATCGGGTCGTATTTGTGGTCGTGGCACTTCGCGCAATTGAACGTTAGTCCCAAAAACCCTTTGCCGACGTGCTCCACGGTTTCCTCCATCCAGGGCCCCCGATTAAAGAGGAAAAAGTTGCGCGCCAAAAAGCCCGTGGCCCGCAGTTTCCCCAGGTCTCCCGGGTGCAGTTCGTCAGCCGCCAACATGAGCCGCACCATTTCGTCGTAGGGGGTATCCGCATTGAGCGACTCCACGATCCAATCGCGCCAGTGCCACATGTGCTTTTGGCTATTGCGCAGCTGGTCGCCCAGGCCCCACCAGTCGCTGTAGCGCCAGACGTCCATCCAATGCCGCCCCCAGCGCTCCCCGTGCCGCGGGTCCGCTAACAGCTGATCCACGGTGATTTCATACCAAGCCTCCGGAGCCAGCGCCGCCGCTTGCGCGATCTCCTCCTCGCTGGGCGGCAGCCCCACCAAATCAATGTAAAGGCGCCGCAAGAGCAGTTCGCGAGGGGCCTCCCCCTGCGGGATCAGGCCCTTGGCTTCCTGATAGGATCCCAGAAAGGCATCGATCGGATTGCCCCCTCTAGCCTGGATGGCAGGCGGCAAAATCGGAGGCGGCACGGCCCCAAAGGACCAGTGTTGGCGCGGGTCGGCCTCAGGCACCTCGTCCGCGGGGGCGGGCATCCCGGCTTCAATCCACTCCTGCAACACCTGCCGCTGGCCCGCGGTGAAGGGCTCGCCCTCGTGCGGCGGCGGCATGCGCTCATCGGGGTCCTCCGCGGCGATGCGCTGCAAAAGAAGGCTGTCGGCGGAATCGCCCGGCTGGGCCGCCGGGCCGGTCTCGCCCCCGCGCCGCAGCCCCGCCGCGGTATCCAGGCGCAATCCCCCTTTCTGCTTGAGCGCGCCATGGCACGCCACGCAGCGCTGCCGCAGCAGCGGCTTAACACTTTGCTCATAACGAGCCGTCCCGCCCGCCGCCCCGGCCCCGGCCAGTCCGCCCCACAGCACGAGCCAGGAGCAAACTAAGCGCAGAGGTGAGAGCAGCGAGAGCATCGGGTGCAGGGGGGAAACGGACCAGAGGCGCGCGGCCAAAGTTAGCACTTTATTTCAATGGCACCCCGGGCTCGGCCTGGCCATTGGTGGTGAGAATTTGAAAGTGGTGCACCCCCGCCGCCAGGGGGTGGTCGCTCGTCCAGACGATTTCCTTGGCCGGGTTGAGCTCGACCATCGAAATCCCACTGCTCGCGGCATGGCTTCCGATCACAGTATTCCCATTGGCCAGGCGCTGCGCGCCACAAGGGTCGTGAAAGAGCCCTTTGACATCCTCGTTGACCACCTTCCAAACCACTTCGCCTTGAGGATTGAACTCGACCACTTTGTTGCCGTGCGTTAGGGTCGTGAGAGTGTTACCATTGTCCAGGCGGATCGCCGTAAAGGGCCAATTTTCCGCCGGACGCCCCCCCAATGCGGCGGCGTCGGTCGGCAAGGTGGCCACTACTTTTCCGTCCGGGGTGTATTCCTTGATGGCGAAGGCCAAGAGGTGGGGCACCAGGTAGTTGCCGTTTTTCAATTGCCGCGCCATGCGGGTTTGCATGTGGGCGTTGTCGGTTTCCGGCTGGAGGGGGCATTCGCGGGCGATGGTGCCCGTGGGTGCGACCTCCAACAGGCGCGGCTTGGCGCCCAATTCCGTGACTAGGGTGTTTCCATTATAGAGGCGTTGCGTGGTGCCAATCTCGCTGTTTTCCGCGCTCTTTTTATAGGAAAACACGACCTCACCGCGGCGAGTCACCTCCTCGACGCGGTCGCTGAAGGCCAGCAAAATGTTGCCGCTCGGGAGGACAAATCCGTCCCGGCTGCCGCCCTGATATTCCCACAAGGCGGCCCCGTCCTCGCCAATGATAGCGGTCTTGGCGCCCATCACCAAATAGGAATGCTTCCGCGCCGCTGGGGCCTCCGCCGCCGCGGCCGACAGCGCGGTCAAACTAAACAAAAGGGGAGCAGAAAGGAGGACAGTTCGTTTTTTCATAAAAATTAGGGTAATTGAGGCTATCAAAAATTAGGCGAGCAAGCCGGGGATGACGTTGCCGTGCACGTCGGTGAGGCGAATATCGCGCCCGCCAAAGCGGTAGGTCAGCTTTTCGTGATTGAGGCCGAGTAGGTGCAGCAAGGTGGCGTGGAGGTCGTGCATTTCCAATGGATTTACCGCCGCGCGGTAACCCCATTCATCCGTGGCTCCATAGGCCTGGCCCGGACGGACGCCCCCGCCCGCCATCCACGCACTAAAACCAAATTCATTGTGGTCGCGCCCCCCGGAACCCTGTGAAAAAGGCGTCCGGCCGAATTCCCCCGCGAAGAGCACCAGAGTGGAATCGAGCAAACCACGCTGCTTGAGGTCGGCGAGCAAGCCCGCGATCGGCTGGTCGACCGCCCGGGCGTTGATGCCATGGTTTTTAGCGAGGTCCCCGTGGGCATCCCAGCGCGCATAGCCATCCACCATGGGGATCGTCAGCTCAATGAAACGGACGCCGCGCTCGACCAAGCGCCGGGCGATGAGGCATTGCCGCCCGTAAGTGCGGGTGTGCGGGTCCGCCGCCTCCAATCCATAGAGTTGGCGCGTTGCCGCCGATTCCTCGGCGAGTTCCAAGAGGTCGGGCACGGTGGCCTGCATGCGAGCCGCCAACTCGGCGTTGGCGATGGCGCTCTCCAGGGCGTCACTCCCCCCGGATTCCGCTAGGCTGAGGCGATTGAGCCGCTCCGCGAGGAGGCGCTTCACCCCTTGCTGAGCGGGCACCTTTTCCCCCGGCACAATATTAGCTAGGGGCGTGCCGTTGGCGTTGAGCAGGGAACCCTGAAAACTGGCGGGGAGAAAACCGCTGCCGAAGCAATCCAGCCCGCCCGACGGAATCTGCCCCCCATTGAGGACCACAAAGCCGGGCAAGTTGTCGTTGACGCTGCCCAGCCCATAGGAAATCCACGATCCCATGCTGGGGCGCCCCTGCAGTCCCAGCCCGCTGTGCAGAAAGTAGTTAGCACTAGTGTGCTCAGGGAAGGTCGAAGTCAGGGAGTTGACCACGCAGAGGTCATCGGCGCGCTCGGCTAGGCAGGGGAAGAGGTCGCTCATCCACAGCCCGCTTTGGCCGCGCTGCCGGAAGGCCCAGGGGGATTTCATGACGGTGCCGACATCGGCAAACTGGGTCTTTTCTAAGCGACCCATGACCTCCCGCGGATTGCGGCCGTGGTGCTTCTCTAACATTGGCTTGTAGTCGAAGCTATCCACCTGGGAAATGGCGCCCTCCATGAAGAGGAAGATGACGCTGCGGGCCTTGGCGGCGGCGTGCGGGGCGCGCGCCTGACCCGGCGCCGCCGCCGCTTGGGCCTCCTGCCCGAGCAGGGCCGAGAGGGCCACCGCCCCAAAACCGTTGGCCGCCTGACTGAGCAGAGCGCGGCGCGAAATCCCGGGCCGCGGGAGGGAGGAAAAGGCAGTCATTTGAGGTAGATAAAGTCGTTGGCGTTGAGCAGGGCGTGGCCCAGTTCGGCCCAGGGCACCACTTCCGGCTCGCCGGGCCGCAAGGCTACAATTTCCGCTAGGGATTGGCGCGCCAATTCTGCTTCCTCCCCAGTGGGCGGGCGCGCCCAAGCCGTTTCGCACAGCCAGGCGATCCGCGGCGCGAAATCGGCTTCAGGCAACTCCTGGCACATGCGCGCCGCCCACCGCGCCGCCTGCTCCGCCACCAGGGGATCGTTCATCATCACCAGCGACTGCGCCGGAACGTTCGTGACGTTGCGGCGACCCACCGTGCTAAAGGGCGTCGGCAAATCAAAGGCCATCATCATCGTCGAGAGAAAATTGCGCCGCGCCCCCAGGTAAAGGCTGCGGCGCCCCGCCCCGTCGAGCGGCCCGCTCGCGTCCGGGCGGCCCCGCCCCACAATAAACTCCGTCAGCTGCACCGGAATCGGCGGGCCGCCCACCGCGGGGTCAAGGCGACCCGATACCGCTAGCAACGCATCGCGAATGGCCTCGCCTTCGAGGCGGCGCACCGGCATGCGGTGGAGCCATCGGTTAGTGGGGTCGATCAACTCCGCGCCCGCGTCGCCAGTGTGGCTGGACTGGGCGAAAACTTGGCTCAAAGCGAGCCGCCGGAGCAGGCGTTTGAGTGACCAGGCATCTTCGTGCACAAATTGCCAGGCAAGGTGGTCGAGCAATTCCGGATGACTCGGGCGCTCGCCGAGGTAGCCAAAGTTGTCCACCGTGGGAACGATGCCCCGGCCAAAGAGGTGGTGCCAGGCACGATTGACCATAACCCGCGCCACCAGCGGATTTTGCGGGTCGGTCAGCTGGGCCGCCAATTCCTCCCGGCCGCTCGTCGCCACCGTCGCGATGCGCGGCCCGCCCAAGGCCACCGGCAGCCCGCGGGGAGCGAGCGCCCCGGGGCGCCCCGGCTTGCCCCGCAGCAAAACCGCTTCATCGACCCCGCCGACGTCGCCCCAGGAAACCGCGGTCGGAGAATCCCAGCGCACCTTGGCCGCCAGCGCCTCGCGCGCCTGAAAAAATTCGGCCGCCGCGGCCGCCACCGCCGCCGGAGCGTAGCCAGTCAAAAGTGGGCGCGGCACCAACCAATCAGCTAGGAGAGCCTGCGGCGCGGGTAGGCCCCTGCCCCCAGAGGCTAGGGCATCGAGGGCGGCGGCGCAGTCGGCCTGCAAGCGCTGCGCCACTTCGAGCAAGCTAGCCGCCCCGCGCGGCAGCGGCCACGGGGCCGCGGTCCCCCAGGTCGGAACCTCCGCGGCCTCCACCACCTGCAGAACCTCAAGCGGGCTGTCGCCCAGCGCGGAGAACTCCAAATGCAAGCGGTGCCCGGCGTAGGCGCTCAGGTCGTGGCTCACCCAAGCGGCATCGGCTCCCCGATCAAACGTCGCCATCAGGCCGCCGTGGAGCGGCCCCGCGAGCATGATGTGGGAATCCACCCCCGCATAGACTTGGACCCGACCCCTAATTAGATAGTGGAGGCGGCCCGATTCTAACTTAAATTTAGGAACGAGGAGAGTGCGGCCCGCCCGGGCTTCCGCCGCTAGGGAGCCGGAGTCGGACTCATTTCCGGGACTAACCGCCAAGCGGTTCCAAAACGGGTCGCGGGTCGCGGCGCCGCGCGGAAGGATCCGGGCGATGGGCCGCTCGGGAGTGCCCACCACCATCTCTCCGGCCCCCAGGGGACGCGTGCCGAAGGAAGGACCATCCGTTTTCCACAAAGTCCGTCCCGCCTGGGTGAAATCCGCCACCACCCGCAACTCCGCAGGCGGCGTTGGCGCGGCGGCCCCAAGCTGGGCCAAGCGATCCGCAAAGTGAGGAGCGGGCTCGGCCGCCAAGAGGCTGAAGGCGCGCAGCGGATGCCCTGGGGCCGCCCCGGCCAGCTTGAGTTCCTCCTGCCACGCCGCGAGGCGCGCCGCATCCAAGCCGCCCAACTCCGGCTTCTCCCCTAGCATTATCCGCTGAGCGGCCATCAAATGTGCCGCCAGCGACTCGACCCCGGGGCGCGCGGCCGCCGCGAAGGCCGCCGCGATTTTCCCCGCGTGCTGGAACCGCAACTCCTCCAACTGGAGCGCGGTGCGGGCGTCCGCGTCTCGGGTTTGAAAGCGCACCTGGCGGTACGGCGAGCCCAACACAAAACCGCTCAATGCGTAGTAGTCCTGCTGGGTAATGGCGTCAAATTTATGGTCGTGGCACCGCGCGCATCCCACCGTCAGACCCAGGAAGGTCTTGGAAAAAACGTCGACCTTGTTGTCGACCCGCTCGCACTCGTCCTGGCGGATGTCGACCGGGCTGTGGTTTTCCTCTCCGAGAAAGGCCCAGCCGGTCCCCAACACCGACTCGTTAGCGCCGCTGGCAGGGTCGAGCCGAGCCGACAGGAGATCGCCGGCTACGTGCTCGGCGACCAAGCGGTCGTAGGGCACATCAGCGTTGAAGGCTCGGATCAGGTAGTCGCGGTAGCGCCAGGCGTTAGCGATGAGGAAGTCGCTTTCGTGACCGCGGGATTCCGCATAGCGGACCAAGTCCATCCAGTGGCGCGCCCAGCGCTCGCCAAAGTGCGGCGAGGCCAGCAGGGCGTCCACCGCCCGCTCCCGGCCCCGCGGCGACGGGTCAGCTAGGAAAGCCGCCAGGTCAGCGCGCTGCGGGGGAAGCCCCGTTAGGGCAAAGTGAACCCGCCGCAGCCAGGTCCGGTCATCCGCGGGCGGGGAGAAACGGAGGCCTTGGGCTTGGAGGCGGGCGAGGACGAAGTGGTCGACCGCGCTTCCCGGGACCGGCCCCGCCACCGGCGGCAGAGCCTGGCGCTGCGGGCATTGCCAGATCCAAGGAAGGCGCTGCTTGCGAGCCTCTAACTGGAAGACTTCCTTGACCTGGCGCGCCGCCGGAGCCGTCCCGGGGGGCCATGCGGCTCCCGCTTGGACCCACGCCGCGAGGTCGGCCTGCACCGCCGCCGCCAGCGCCGGACCGACCCGCGCCGGGGGCATTTTCAAATCGGGGTCGAGTTGGCCCACGGCCTTGAGGAGGAGACTGGCGCCGGGGTTTCCCACCACAATGGCCGGACCCGACTCCCCCCCTTGCAGGAGGGCCTCCCGGGAATCCACCCGCAAGCCGCCTTTCTGTTTCTCCGGCCCATGGCACTCCAGACAGTGCTCGTGCAAAACGGGGCGGATGCGCTGCTCAAAAAAGTCGGCGGACTCGGCCCGAACTAGAGAGTTAGGGATGAGAGTCCAGAGGACGAGAACAACGATTCGGCGCATCATAAACAAGGGGGGGCCCGCGCTCGCCAAGCCGACCGCAGGGGTAATGTCCCCAGGTATACCCGCGCCGAGGGCCGGGCATTTCAACTTCTTCCCGGCCCCCAGCCTCCCCCGAGGGGCGGGCTCCTATTCGGCGCTCAAGGCGTGGAGGGTTCCGTGGAGGTTGCGCTCGATTTCCGCGCCATCGGCCCCTCGCAACTTCAGCTTGAGCTCGTAGCTTTGCGTCGGGGCGAGGTCAGGAATGTTGAGGGTCACGGTGCGTCCATCGGCGGCCACCTGCGCGGCAGCGATGGCGAGGGCGTGTTCCCCATAGTGCTGAGATCCGTAGTTAGCGCTGCGCTTGAGGGACCAGATCTTGAAGGCGAAAGCCCCGGGCTGCACCGAAGCCGCCTCCAGGGGGTCGCTAAAAGTCACCCGGAGTTGCCCGCGGGCGGCGTGGACGGCCACCGGCAGCTGCGCGGGACTAGCCAAGCGGCGGATGCGATGGAAGCCTCCCGGGCCGGTGGCGTTGCCCGCCCAGGCAAACATCCCGCAAGCGTAGAGGGCCCCATCTTCGCCAAAGCGCCCGCGCATGATGCCCGTCTCAAAAGCCGGCAGAGGCAACTCACAGACCGCCCCCTGCCACTGGCCGCCGACCTCCTCGTAGGGCACAATAAATGCCCGCCCGGTCCCATAGCTGAGGTTCAGCAGAGAACCACCCAAATTCCCCCAGGCATTTTTCGGCACCTCAATGAGTTCCGCGGGGCTGCGATCCTTATCGTTAGTAATCCAGACCATCGGCTGCTCCATCGCGGCATCGGAAGTGTCCGTCACGTCGGTAAAGCCGAAGAGGTTTCCATAAAAGCCGCCCGGCTTGACCCGGTTGATGCGGTTTTTGGGAGTCCAAAAGCCCTCCTGGTCCGTGACAAAAAAGCTGCCATCGCGGTTTAGGCAGACCCCGTTGGCGGCGCGGAAACCAGTGGCAAGGATGTCGGTGCGGCTGCCATCGGCGCTGATGCGCAACAGGGTGCCGTGCTGTGGCACCACCGCCGGAAGCGCGTGGCGCCCCGACTTAGCGTAGTAAAAATTGCCCGCTGCATCGGTCTGCAAGCCCATGGCAAACTCGTGGAAGTGCTCCGTGACTTGGTGATCGTCGTTGTAGCACTCCAGAAAATCGGTCTCCCCATCTCCGTTGAGGTCGCGCAGGCGGACCAATTGATCGCGGCAGGTAATAAAAAGATCCGCGCCGCGAAACTTTACCCCGAGCGGTTGGAACAAACCGCTAGCAATGCGGCGCCAGCGCAGCGGCGCGGGGGCCGCGGCCCGCAGGCCTTCGACCCGCCACACATCTCCATTCCACATCGCCACCACCGCCGCCTGCCCATCAGGCGTGAAGTCGAATCCGCCCGGCCGCAGCCAACTCTGCCAGGGATTCTCCAAGGGCAGCGGAAAAGTGTCCGCCGCAAAGGCCCCCTCGGCCGCTCCGGCCACCGATTGCGTCACCACTTCCTGCCCCCACCGCGGCGGGCCACCCTGGGTCAGCTTTTCTAAATCCAACGGCTCGGTCTGGGTTTTGGCCAAAGCTGCCAGGGAAAGCGCGTCCGCTTTAGATATAAAAAGGCGCGCCTGGGCGCCGCCAGGCAACTCCGCGATCCAAAACCCCTTATCGCGCCGCAGGCGGCCCGCCCCGACCAACTCCACATTCACCGAATCCGGTGCCACCCGCAGCAGCCGGGGGCGGTCCGCGGCGGCCACATTGAGCGTGCGCACAAAAACCGGCGTAGCCCCATAGTCAATCCAGCTAGGGGACTCCAGCACCTTGACGCCTCCAATCAGGGCTGACACCACGACCTTGTCCCCGTGAACATACATTCCCAAAAAGCGCGCCCACTCCCGCGGCAAGGGGCCGTAGCGGCGCCCGTCGCGGCCCAGCAGGCGCCCGTCCTCCCATTGCCCCTCGGGCGAGGCCCAACCGGGGCCGGGGGGATTGAGAAACTGCGCCTCGCCCGTTAGGCTGGTGTGCGTGCCATGGCTGCCGTCAAAGGCGATCCCCTTCCAGTCGACAAAACTCCCCGTAGTGGCACTCGCCACCCGCATGGTGTCGTGGTCATAGGTCATCCAAGCGCGGCCGCGGCTGACTCCGCCCGGGCCGCTGTCCAGCCGCACTGCCAAGCCCTTTTGGGCGATGTCTCCCGGGGCCACTTGATAGGTCCAAAAGAGCGCTGGCCCCAATTCCATCCGCTGATAGGGAGGCAGCGAACGGTCCTCCTGTTCCGCCTCAGCGCGCGCCAGCCCCCGCGGTAGGGAGGCCACATAGCCCGGCGTGACCTCGGTAAACTGCGAGGGATTGTGCGGCTTGAGAAAGGTCTCCCGGATGTACTGAATAACGGCGTATTTCTGCGCGGAAGTATACTGCGGCTGGGCCACCATTTGTCCAAATCCATGCGTTAGGGTATGGTACATGGAGTAGGGATCGGCCCCATTTTTAAAGGCCCCCTCGGCAAAGCGCAGCGCCGTCGGCAGCGATCCCGGCTGCTCCTTGGTGCCGTGGCAAGCCACGCACAGGCTGGCATAGATTTGGCCGCCTTCGGCCAGGGTGGCGCCGTTCCAGCCTCCCACCAGCGCCGCGTGGTCGCTCCGCTCCAAAGCCTGCACCCAGCCCTCGGCGAGGCTCACCCCAGGGGCCAGCACCAGGGCTGGGCGCTCGCCCCCGCCCGCGGGTCGGTAGGCAAAGTCCGGAGTATTGGCTCCCGCCCCATCCGCTTGAAAAAGCAGGCGGCTCTCCGCATCCCCAAGGGCCCGCGCCCACACCCGCACCCCAGCGAGCACCCCCTCGCTGAACTCGCCCCCGAAATTGTCCGCCGCCCGCCCCACTTTAAAGATGTGCCCCGCCCGGTCCGGGCGCGCAAAATTGGCCTGCTCGGCGATTACCTTGCCGTCGAGTTGCAATTTGACCATGCTGCCCATTTGGGTCAGGACCGCGGTGTGCGGCTTGCCGTCGGCCACCCGCGGCCCCCCGCTCAGCGCCCCTAGCCAACCAATGTCGTAGACCAACCGCCCGTCCCGCACCAGCAGGGCTTTGGCATCCGGAGCCCAAGCGCCCGCAGGAGGGCACTTGGAAAATAGGGTCCCTTCGCCCGCGGTGGTGAATTTCACCTCCGCCGTGAAGTCCGCCCCGAAGTCTAAATTGGCTTCGGGAAAGCTCTTCGCTCCCCCCGTTGTTAGCCCAGGCACCTCCTCGGGCCCCCGCACCAACTTTCCTCCCGTCCAAACCCGCAGCACCGGCAGGCCCCCCACCGGGTACTCCAGGGCCAAGTCGTGCTCCACCCCCACCGGCAGGGCCACCGCCACATCCGGGCCCAGCCTAACGGACCCCTCAGAAGCGGCGGAAAACTCCAGGTGCATCCGGTAATGGCGCGGCCATGGGGAGGCCTCCAGCGGCACCGCATCCCGGGGCCGCGCCGCCGCCGCAAAAGGAGCCATCAGCGCACAGATAAGGAAAATCGCTTTCATAAAAAAAGGAGTCAGGAGTGAATCGCACGAAAATTGGCCAACCCAAAAAACACTAGGGCCTCGGAGCCCCGCAAGCGCAAGCAAGCAGGCCGCGCGCCCCGAGGCAAGCGCAGGCCGACCGGCCCCAACCGACCGCGCCCCCTCACTCCGACCGGGCCCGGCCCAGGGTTTCGCCCGCCATAAAATGGGGCAGCAGCTTCCGCTGGATGGCCTTGCCCGCCCCTCCCTCGATGACCTCGCGGAGCACCCGACTGATGCTGCGGCCCACCCGCATCCAATCATAGGAATAGCGGCAAATCGAAGGCACGCTCCGCTCCAAAAACGGCTCGTGATCCCGCACCACAAAGGACACGTCCTCCGGCACCCGCAGATCCAACTCCCGCAAAATGCCCAACACCGGCAGCGCCGCCGAAGCCTCCGCCACCATTATCAAGGTCGGCGCATCCCGATCCGCCATCGCTTCGCGCAGGGCCTGGCGCAGGCCGGGCACGGTGCGGTCGTCTGCGATGACGCTGAGGCGCCGCGGATTCGACTTCGTCAACCCGCTGCACGTGGCCATGGCACTAGCTATTTTTGGATCAGCGACCACAAAAGCGAGGTGCCGATGCCCCAGCCGCGCGGCCTCGGAGCCGAGGTGGTACCCGAGGGCCTCGACGTCGACTTGTACGCTAGGAAGCACCACGCCCTCGTGGCAGGGACCTACCACGATGCAGGGAAGTCGGCGCTCCTGAAACCAGCGCTGCATCTGGGCCGAGGCCCGAAAAAGCACCCACCCGAGCACGCCCACCTCCTCCACCATCCGCTCCAAACGCGCCTCTGGACGGGCGTTCCACAGGGCGCTAGCATGGACCCACTCTAGCCGCTGGCCTGCCGCCAGCAGAGACTTGCGGACCTCATCATAGCCGATCCTAGTGCTCCAGACGAGCTCGGTCTCCGGGTGCGGGCTGATCCATTTCACGGTGCCCTCCGCCGGGCGCAGCGGAGCCGCCGCCCCCGCGCTCCCCAGGACCAGGTGTTTGCGGCCTCGCCCCGGAGAGGCAATCCAGCCCTGCGCCCCCAATTGTGCCAGGGCTTTGCGCAGCGTCACCCGGCTAATCCCAAAATGCGCGCGCAAGGCCTCCTCGCCCGGCAGGCTCCCCGCCCACTGCCCCTCGCTCATCATTTGCCTCATGATCTGGACCGTCTGGTCCACCAGGGAATGCCGCTGCGGCATAATGTGAGGGGACACCTCGGGCACCAATTCGCTAGATTCGCTGGATTCAGTGTTATTTGCTAGACTCATCGACAGGAGGGGGAGGGAAGGCTGAGGAACGGGAATGGAAACTTCGGGCGGAAAGCCGCCAGGGCGGCCAAAAGTAAGGGGCGCAGGAAAAGGGGATCTTCTAACGCGGTTCAAATGTAAGGAGAAAAGTCATGAGGTCGCGCAGCTCCTCTTTGGTGAGCGCCTGCTCCAGGCCGCCCGGCATCAGCGAAACCGCCATCGGCTCGATTTTTGCCAGAGTGGATTTCGGGAGTCGGGCCACCGCCCCACCCGGCTGGGCGAGCAGCAGCTCGCTGGAGCTCTCCCCGACCCGAGTCCCCACCGCCGTGGAACCGTCCTGCGCCGTCGCCACGTAGCCCACCGCGTCGGGATTGATCGCCGCATTGGGGTCGAGGATGTCGCGCCGCACACTAGCATAGTCTCGGTGAATCAGATTGCTCAAGTCCGGCCCCACCTGAGCGCCCTCGCCGCGCCATTGATGGCAGGTGGCACAAGCCGCCTTGCCCAGGAAGAGTGCGTGGCCAGCCTCCCAGTTGCCGCCCGCGATTTCGGGGATGCTCGGCCGGGGGCTCTCCGCTGGAGCCGGAACCGCAAAGGGCATGAGGAAGCGCCCTACCCCGAGCGGGCGGCGGTGCCCGTCGCGCGGCGTCGTGAACGAGACGTCGAGGCGACGCGCCGGAGTACTCAATGTTAGAATAAAGGCGCGCCACTCATCCGGCTGCGTACCCGACAAGGTAATCCGCGACTCCTCGGCGCTGATCCGCTCCACCGGAAAACCGGGCACGCGGAGCGTCACGGCGGCGTCGCTAACAAAGCAGATCTGGACCGTCTCCGGGGCGGGCCCATAGTCGAGTTGCGATCCCGGCTGGGTGGCTGGGACGAGCATCTGCCAAGGGTTCAACTGCGCCTGCAAGGTGAGCGTTCCCGGCGAGGCTAACTTCTCCCACAGTGCCGCGTGCCCCGAACTGCCCCGGGTGAAATGGCGAGCCGCCGCAAAATCCGGGTGGGGCAACCACCCGCGCCAGGCCGCTCCCGCCGCTCCGGTCCACTCGGCCGCGACCCCGCTCAGGTCGTGGGCCACCTCCAAGCCCCCCCCAGGTCCCGCCAGGGAAATCGCATAGCGCCAAGCCGCGCTCCGGGGATCACTCTCTAACAGAAGACTGCTGCCGTCGGCACTCAACCGCGCTCCGCGCAGGGCCACCGGCCGCGGCACCTCTTTTTGTTGGCGCTCCACCACCGCATAGCCTGGGCGAAAGGTTTCCCGGCGGTCGGCGGCGTCAACGTAGTGGCCCGAGGCGATGCGCCCCTCGGCCGCGCGCTCCGCCCAGGCCGCAGCCTCTCCGGGCCGCTCAAATACCAGCGCCGTGGTGGTCGCCGTCGCCGCGTAGGTTAGCACTGGCGGCCCCCCTTGGGCCCCCTCAAAGCTGATTTTAAAAAGCTTCCCCTCGCCCTGGGGTCCGTTCCCCCAGTCCGGGGCCCCGCTGTGGCAGCAGACGACCAAATCCCCCCGCGGCGACAGCGCTACATCCACCGGCATCATCCCGAGCCGGGCAAAAGTCTCGCTGCGCGCCACATAGCCCGCTGCGGTTTTTGCTAGAGTAGTCCGCCCTAGCTTTCCTCGGGATTGCCCCGTGACCAGGGCGTCCCCGGCCCAAAACCCCGGCCCGCAGCGCCCGCGCCCCGCCGCAGGGCCATTGAAGCGAAACCCGCAGGCGCTCTGGTGCTGCGGCGCGTAGTTCCACAGCGCCGGCTCATCTACCACCCCGGGCAGCCATTGCGGATGCTGCGGCGGAAACCCGTAGTGCCGACCCGGCTGGAGGTGATTCAATTCATCATAGGGATTCCCGTTAGGGACCCACGTAGCGCCCTCCTGGTCCGTGCCAAAAAGATCGCCCTCCCCATTCCACTGCAGGGACATCACATAGCGCAGCCCCGTGGCCAGGGACTCCACCTTGCCGTCCCCCCCGAAACGCAACAGACAACCCCGCCGCCGCTGCACCTGATAGCGGGCTACCCCCTGCTCCGTCCAATAGGGATTGGTCGGCGCCGCATTCCCCATGGTCACATAGAGGGCGCCGTCCGGACCAAAACTGATCGCCATCGAGCTGTCGACCCGCCGGTGCATCAAGTACGGCGCCGCCGCCAATTCGGGATCGTCAAAGCCCTTGTGCACCGTCTCCCTAAACTCCGGCACCCCGTCGCCATCGCGGTCGCGGAAGCGCACCACCTCGTCCCCTAGCACCGCATAGGGCTCGCCGTCTTTGACCGCTAGGCCTAGGGGATAGTTCTCGCTGGTGGCGGGCGCAAAGGTGTCCACCTGCTCCTCCAGGCCATCTCCGTCGCGGTCCCGCAGGAGGTGAAAGCGACCGTCGTAGCCCCCCGCAAAAAGGCGTCCATCCGGCGCATACTCAATGTTGTTGAGATTGCTCAGCCGCACCGGCAACTCCCGCACCACAAAGCCCGGCACCAACACCGCAACCCCCGCCCCCGCCGGCACGGGAGGAAACGGCGGCTGCGGCTGCTGGTCCGGCACCGAAGGAATAAAAGGCTCCGCAGCCTCCAAGCGCCCCCCCGCAACGGACCACCCCAAGCAGATCGCCAGCGCCGCCCCCGCAGATCGCATCGCCGCCTTGGGGCTCAGAGACCATTCCATCAGACTGGGGCCAGCGGCAGGCGTGCTCATCATTTTTAGGCTAAAGTAAAACTTTTTTGCTGGCCCAAAACCGCCCCGCAAACGAGTCTTTTTGCGCGCGAAACTGGCCCACTTTTTGTCCCAGATAGGCCCGCCAGCTCAGGCTTTGCTTTTGCAGCCCACCCGCGGCCCCGCCACACTCTGCCCCATGCCCTCGGTCCGCCGCCTTTCCCTAGCCGAACAAACCGCTACCCAGTTGCGCGCCGACCTCCTCAGCGGCCGCTGGGGAGGCCAACTGCCCGGCGTCCTCCGCCTCGCCCAGGAAAGCGGCGTTTCCCGCCAAACCCTGCGCGCCGCCCTCCACCTTTTAGAAGCCGAAGGCCTCCTCGCCTCCGACGGGCACGGCCGCAGCCGCCGCGTCGCCGCCCCTCTCCAATCCACCGCCACTCGCCAACTCCGCATCGGCTTCCTCCTGCGCGAGCGCCTCGCCGACGAGGACCCTGATCAACAAACCCTCATCCTCGAAATCCTGCGGGCCATGGAAGCCCAAGGCCACACCGGCTTCATCGCCCGCAAAAGCCTCAAGGAACTCAAAGACCACCTGCCCCGCATCCTGCGCCAAATGCAGGAAACCCAGGCCGACGGCTGGATCGTCCTCTCCGGCAGTCCCGAACTGCTGCGCTGGTGCAGCACCAGCCCGGTTCCCTGCCTCGCCCTCGGCGGGGCTTGCCTCGGCCTCCCGCTCGCCAGCGTGGGCTCCCTCTCTCTGCCCGCCTACCTCAAAGCCGTAGACCACCTCATCGAACTCGGCCACCGCCGCATCGTCCTTCTAACCCCCAGGCACTGGCATCGCCCTAGCAACCAATTCGTGCGCCAATTCCAAGCCGCTCTCGCCCGCCACGGCATCGCTCCGAGCGACTATAACGCCCCCCATTGGGAGGAATCCCCCCAGGGCATGGAGGCCCTCCTGACGGAAATGTTCCGCATGACTCCCCCCACCGCCTTCCTCCTCCTCAAGTCCAAATGGTCGGTCGGCCTCCTCTCTTTTCTGGCCCGCCGCGGCCTGCGTGTCCCCGAAGATGTCTCCGTGATCAGCTGGAGCTGCGATTCCCAACTGGCCTGGCACTGCCCCCCCCTATCGCACTTTAGCAGTAACCAAAACCTCCTGGTGCGTCGCATCAGCCGCTGGGCCGCCGCCCTCGCCAAGGGCCGCCCCGACCGCGAAGCCCTCACCATTCCCGTGACCTTTGTCCCCGGCCACACCGTTGCCCCCGCGGCCCCCTCGGCTTGAGGGCGCCGCGCCCTCAGCCGATGGAGCCGATGGCACTCTATTCTCCAAAGCGCACCCAGTCCAGATTCATCATCCCCCCATCCACTCCGGGCTTGGCGAAAACCAAGCAGACGTCGCCCCGGCCTAAGCCCGGCGGCAGCGCCACCGTGGTCTCTTCCCACTTGTCCCAATCCCCGGTCGGCGCAATCACCACCGAGGCCAAGAGTTTACCCGCCGCGGTGTCCTGGTGAATTTCGATGGTGCCCCCGCTGCCCGCTCCCGCCGCGCGGCAGGTGACGGTGCGCGCCTGGTCGAGCGGAAGATCCCGGAAGGTCAGCTGGTGCCCGTGCCCGATGCTTCCTAGCCCTTTCTTGCCCGAGGCATGACCGAACCGCAAAATCGCCGCGCCCTGGATGGCCGCCGCCCCTTCCGCTTCCAAGCGGCGCGAGCGCAGCTGCACTTGGGCCTGGCCGACGATGGGCGGCACGCTCCCCCGCCCCGCATCCGTAAAGCTGGCGTCGAAGGTTGCGCTGCTGATCTCCGGATCTGCCGGAGCGGTCGATTCCCCCGTCAGGGCCCGCGTCAGCCCTAAGCCCACCTGCCCGGCTTGCAGGCTGTAAATATAACTCACCATCTGGTTGAGCGCGTCGTCGCTGTGCTGCGGATGGGGCAACATCGGCAGCGGACTCCATACGTTAGCTGAGCCCTGGCGCACCCGGCTGACGCTCACCTCCTGAGCCCCCGGCTGGTTCCGGTATTTGTTGGCAATATCCAAAAGCGCCGGGCCCACGATCTTTTGCTCCACCGCGTGGCAATTAAAACAGTCGCTCTGCTTCATCAAGGTTAGCCCCGGAGGCAGATCGGCCACGCCGCCCTTTTGCCAGGTGGTGCTCACCAGAGTGCGCGCCCCAAAGGCCTCCGCCTGGGCCGCCGATTCCCCGTCCTCGGCATCGCTGACTTTTACTTTCCACACCACCTTCTCCCCCGGATTGAAAAAGTCGCCTGGCCGCGGAGTTTCAAAAACCACCTGCGGCGGGGCATTCCCCACCGTCACCGGCACATTCGCCGTGGCCACTCCCCCCTTTCCGTCCGCTAGGCGCAGCTCAATCGTGAAGGCTCCAGGCTCCGTCAGGACCACCTTTGTCTCCCGCTCCGTCCCCAGCAACTTGTCGCCCGGATGGAGCCGCCACTCGCAAGTCAACGCATCACCATCCCGGTCCGACGAAGCCGCGCTGCTCAAACTAACCGTAAGCGGCTCGCGCCCCGCGGTGTTCTGGGCCGCCAATTTAGCCTCCGGCGCCAAGTTCCCCCATTGATAGGACACCCGCACCAACTTGGCATCCGCATTGACGCCCCAGGTCTCGCCGTAGTCCAATAAATAGAGGGCCCCATCAGACCCAAAGGTCATGTCGATCGGCCGCTTAATTTGCATCCGCCCACTCCCGTCGTCCTTGCCCTGCGCCAAGCGCAGCGCCTGGGTAAAGGGCAAGATCCCCACCAGCTTGGAGTCCCCATCCAATTTCACCCAGTGTTGGAAGGGCCGCTGCCAATCGTAAATCAACAGGCAGTTGTCGAATACCTCCGGAAACCCTCCCGTCTCCCGAAAACGCTCCGAAAAATGAAAAACCGGCCCCGCACAGGCGGTCCGCCCGCCCGACCCCAACTCCGGAAATCGATCCGATCCCCCACTCGGGTACCACACCAAGGGGTCCTGCACCGGAGGCAATTCCTTAGCCCCAGTGTTGTTAGGGCTGACGTTGATCGGCTTTAGCGGGTCGTAGATCGGGCCCGGGGTGCGGGTCTGGAAGTCGAACTCAAAGTAGGCCTCGCGGCCCCGCACGTAGGGCCAACCGTAGTTGCCGGCGCGGCGCACCTGGTTCACGGTGTCGTATCCCTGCGGCCCCCGGGTGGCATTGGGACCTCCCGCGTCGGGTCCAACGTCGCCGCTGTACACAAAGCCAGTTTTCGAATCGACGTTGAAGCGCCACGGGTTGCGGAACCCCATGCCAAAAATTTCCGGCTTGGTCAGGGGCGTTCCCGGCTTAAATAAATTGCCCTCGGGAATCGCATAGCCCCCTTCCGCAGTCGGCCGGATCCGCAAGATTTTGCCCCGCAGGTCGTTGGTGTTCCCCGCCGACTTTTGCGCGTCCCAAGGCCCGCGGTCAGGCCGCTCGTCTAGTGGAGCGTAGCTGTCAGAGTCGCCAAACGGGTGGGTGTTGTCCCCCGTGGACATGTATAAACAGCCATCTGGACCAAAGCGGATCGTCCCCGCGTGGTGGCAGCACTCCAGGCGCTGCTCCTCCCACTTCAACAGGTCTTTGCGGCTCGCCACTACTAGCTTCTCATCGGCGATGGTGAAGCGACTGAGGATCTGCCCTGGATAATCGTTAGGCGAGTGCATCAGGTAGATCCAACCATTCTGGAGGAAATCCGGATCCAAGGCCATCCCGATCAGGCCGTTTTCGTTAGCGGTAGTGACCTCAATGGCCCCCACTTCCGCAATCGCGCTCTGCCCAGGCCGGAGCAGGCGGATCCGCCCGGCAATTTCCGAAAAGAAGATCCGGCCGTCGTCGAGCCGCTGCAAATGCATCGGCTGGGTCATCCCGGTGGCCAAGACCTCGGCCTTGAAGCGAAAATCCGGAGGCAGCGGGGTCGCCGCCGAGGCCGCGGCGGCAAGAGCTAAGAGGATGGAAAGGGGCTGGATCATGGCCCTGTTCAAGCACGCTCCAAGCCTTTCTGCAAACAATCAATATGCCGGGCCGCATGAAAGAAAATGCTTAGGCTGACGTCCCGGCCCCGGCCGGGCGGATTATTCCCCTATAACAACCTCACAAAACGTCAGGGCGGCAATGCCGTTGGCCCCCTCCACCAACCCCTGGGGCGTCCCATCCCAATCCTTCCCCGCCAAATAGTCCACCGTCTTGGCCTCCGAGCGCCCCTTCAGCTTCAAGTGCAGCGCATCGCCCACCGCAGCCCCCGACACAATCGCCGCCGGGGCGCCGTCGAGCCGAAAGTATTTTCCCGAATCCTCCCTCCAGGCCATGGGCTGGCCAAACTCGAGGATCAACTCGTCCCGCGCCGCGCTGGCAAAGCGGACCCGCTCTACGTTAGGAGCGCTCTGCGCCCCCGGTGCCACCAATCCGTAGTGGTCTTGCTCCACCAGCGGGCTGATCAACTCCGCCAACTGCGCATAGCCCGCCTCATCGTAGTGGCACAACCCCCGGCCGCTCGAAGGGCTCGCGATCCCCAGCGAAGACATCAGCCGCAAGTTGGAAAAAAGCCGAGGCAAGGTGCGCTGCTCGTCGAGCAAGTGGTCTCCCGCGGGAGTGCCTCCCATGCTGCAGGCGCTCGGCCAAATTTGCCAGGCATAGTAATTGCAAACGTTAGGATAATCCCGCTTCCAGGCCGCCGCCATCTCCACAAAATACTGCTGATAGGATTTCCAATTGTAGTCGCCCGTGGGCGCCCCGCTGCCCTGGTCGTTCTCCCCCTGGTGCCAGAAGATGCTGCGGATGCCGTGGGTCAGGTGGGCTGCCGCGACCCGCGTCAGGAGGCTGCCATAGATCTTGTAGGGATTGCGGTAAAATGCGCCGCTGGAGTCAAAGCGGTTTTTCGGGTTGACCTGGTGCTGCCAAATTGGGGTGCCGCCATAGGCTCCATTGAGAATGCAGATCGGCATGCGGTAGCGTTCCACTAACCGCCGGGCTAGCACCATGCCCCAGGTCCCGATTTGCTGCTCCCCATAGTTGGGCCGCCCCCACACCCGGGTGCGCACCGCGGGGCCCCAGCCCCCCTGGGTAGTCCCCGCGTGCTGATTGCCAAAGCTGCGGATCCACTCGTGCCCCGCTCCCGGGGGATCTTCCTCGGGCCCATTGTTGGGTCCCGTGGCCTCGGCGTTAGACTGCCCATCAATCAAATAGGCGTCCCCGCAGGCCAAGTGGTCCACCCGCCGCCGCACCTCCTCCCGGCCGCGCCGCCGCACCCCGAACTCCACCGCATAGCGGATTAGGCCCGGTTTCAATTGCAGGCTAAAAGCGTAGCGCCCGCCCGGCCCCGGAACCTGTTCCTCCCGGTGAATCGGCTTCCCCTCGGCCAACAATTGCACAAACACCGCCTCGGCCGACTCCTCCAGCGCTCCCCGGTAGTGGAGCGTGCCCAGATTGTGGTCGTCGCGCGCATAAAATTGATACTCCTCCGGCCGCTCCTCCGGTCCCGCCACCCGCACCACCCACGCGTCCCGCTCCGGCTGGCGCACCTCCAACGGGACGTTCGCGCTGACTTCCGCCCCGCCATTACTCAGCCCCAGCGTCACCGTCAGCGGACCGCTATACTGCGAGCGCTCCAAGACCAACTTTCCGGGCGCTTCCGCCTGCAGCACGGCCCCGCCACTCACCTTCCAGCGATACGCCAATTCCCCCGCGCCCGCGGCGGCTAAAGCCGCGGCGTTGCTCACCTCGGCCACCACTTCCAGGCGCGTCCGGCCATCCCAGGCCGTCGGCGCCCGCAGGCGAAAAATCGGCTCCGGAATCGCCTCCTTGAAGCTCAGGGCCATCTCTTTTGTCCTAACGCCATCTGGAAAAACCGCCCGGCACCGCAGCACCGCCGCCTTGTCCCCAAGCAGTCGCCCCGCCTCCACCCGGCACGACCCCTGGTCGACCGCGAGCACGGTTTCCCGGCCGTCCTGCTGCAGGATCCAATAGAGCTTGAGCGCCCCGCCCGCCTGGGCCGCAAAGCGCGCACTGCCTCCCTCTACTATTTCCGCCGCCCCAGGCTCCACCCCCCAGGCACTTCCCGCTTCCACCCGCCGCCCCACCAAAGTCTGCTGGGCCCGCTGGTTTTCGTATTGCAATTTCATCCACGCCGCCGACCGCGCCACCCGCGAAACCCGCACTTCGTCGATGTCGCCAGCAAATTGATAGGACCCGCGCATCCCCCCAATATACATATAGACGTCGTCCATCAGCGACATCGCGGCCCGCTGCTGGCGGCTTCCGTGGAGCCGACCGTCCACATACAGGCAGCTCTTGCCATCCGCATAAGTCGCCGCCGCGTGGTGCCATTCCCCCAGCGAAATGGCCTCCTCCGAGGAGGCCCCCGCTGGGCCGTCGGACGCCCAGGAAACCCGCGGCGGGGCACCGATCATGAGGTCGACCTCGTTGCCGTCGCCCGTGGCGCCATTGAGGCGGGTCGCATAACGGCCCCAGGCAAAGATGGCGGCACCGGCCGTCTCGCTGCGAAACCACGCCTCCGAGGAGAACGCCTGGTCGCCCGAGGGATAGCCTTTGATGTGCTCGCCTCCGGCAATCCCCTGCCCTTCCGCAAAGTGCCGCCCCGCGCCCACCCGGCCCGCCGCCGCGGTAGACCCCGCATTCACCGGGCGCAAGGTCCCCACTTCATCGCGCAGGGAATCGTCGAGGTGCAGCACGCTAGCATAGCCATTGGAAGCGTTAAAAACCGCCGCCCCATCGGACTCGCTGCGCGCCCCGGGCTTCCCCCAGTGCAGGGTCAATTCTTGCTGGGCCTGGCCGCGGATCTCCGGCACCCGCACCCACAGGCTGGCCCGGCCCGCGGCGGGATCCCACTCCTCTATTTGATAGGACAAAGCCTGCCCCCCGGCGGAAACCCGCAAGTCGGCCCCCGTGGGGTCCGCCTCGGCAAATGGAAAAGATTCCGCCGCCAGCGATACCAGCACCGGAAACCCTTCCAGCACTACCCCCTCTGGCAAGTCCGCACCCTCCGCCGTGGTCAGCAAAAAATACCGCCCCGCCTGCGCCCAATCCGCGTATTGCCCCCAGGCCTGCGGAGCCACCAACATCCCGCTAGCCGCGAGGAGCATCGGAACGAGACGTCGTTTTTTCATGAGATAGAAAGGAGCGCCCCGCCCGCGGCCCGCAGTCGGTTCTGCGGGCCCTCGGATGGATCGGCAACTTCACTACCTTGGCCAGGCCGTGACCCGCCGTCAATCCCCCCCGCCCGCGGCTATGGAATGATTTTTCGCCCCGCCAACCACCTCACCGCCGCCTCCTGCCAAGCCGCCCAAAGCGGCCCCGAGTTGCCCACAAAACCGTGGTCCCCAGTGGGAAACTCCAAGTATTCGCTGGCCACCCGGTGCGCCAAAAGCGCTTCGTGAAACATTTTGCTATTGTCTGAGGACACCGTAGCATCGTCCCGCGCATGGGTCAGAAAACAGGGCGGCGTTTCCGCGCTAACTTGCTTCTCATTGGAGAAAAATGCCACCATCTCCGCGGTCGGCTGCTTCCCCAGCAAACTCTCCTTGGAACCCCCGTGGGTCCGCTCGCCCATGGAAATCACCGGATAAACCAACACCGCAAAATCGGGCCGACAACTCTCTCTCCCTACCAAATCGCTCGACCCCGCCTCCCCCGCGTCAAAATGAGTCGCGGCGCTGGAGGCGAGGTGCCCGCCCGCCGAAAAGCCGATAATTCCCACCCGGTGGGGATCCAGCCCCCAGGCCCCCGCCTGCGAACGCACCCAGCGCAGCGCCCGCTGCGCGTCCCACAGCGGCACCATGGCGCGCCCCGACGGCAAGCGGTACTCTAATACGATCCCGGTAATCCCGTGCCGGTTCAGCCAATGTCCAATGTTAGTGCCTTCGGTCTCGGTGACGAGCATGCCGTAGCCCCCGCCCGGGCAAATCACCGCGGCGGCCCCATTGGGACGCTCCGGACGATACACCGTCACTTGGGCCTTGGCGGGCTCCGTTTTTCCCCCGCCCACGGGAGCTTCCCCCTCCCAAAGCGCGTGCTTTTCCACCGCCAGGGTCCGCCGCGGCGGCGCCGCCATTAACTTGTCCAAAGTCGGTCCCACCGCCTGCGCCCAAGCTTCCGCCCCAGCCGCGTTAGGGTGCAGCAGGTCTGGCATCAAATCCGTATTGATGCTGCCGTCGCTCCGCAGAAATACCGCGTTCACGTCGAGCCAAAAAACCTGCTTGCCGTCGGCCAGCTGCGCCGTCATTTCCCCCGCCCGGCGGCAGGTCTCCAGGGCCTCCGCCGAAGCGTGAAAAATGTTGTCGCCCGCCCCCGCTTCTCCATCCCCCCCGCGCGGGAAAATCCGCAGCACCAAAATCTTCGTGCTCGGGTGCCGCTGCTTGATCAAGTCCACGATCGCCCGCGTGCCCGCCACAATCTCCTCCGCGCGGTGCACCTTGGAAAAATGCCGATCGTCTAAGTTGTTCGTGCCGACCAGGATCATGGCCACCTTGGGTGAGCGCGCAAAATCCAGTTCTCCCTTTTGCAGGTTCCACAACAGGTTCTCGGTGCGGTAGCCATTATGTCCCAGGTTGATAGCGCGGCGCGGCGCGTAGTGGCGCTCCCACACCGCCCGCAGCGGCTCGTACTTGCCGCCCAGCTCGCCGATCGTGTGGGTGATAGAGTCGCCGATCAACGCCAGGTCATATTCCCCCGATTGGACCGCCGCCACTTTTTCCGCGTGGCGCGCACTCGGCGCCGCCTGGGGAAAGTCGGCATCCCCCAACTGGGCGCCGACCGCGCCGGACACCAAACCAGAAGCCCATAGCCACAAGACAAGCGGTAGAAATTTCATAACAATATATTGAATGCGGCACCCCGAAGCGGCCGCTTCCCCATAACTCCGCCACCGCCCGCCCTCTGTCGAAAATAGCGCCCCCGCGCGCTTCCCCCGCGCGCCTCAAGGGCGGCGGCGGCGTCCCCCCGCGGCCAGCCCCAGCGCCGCCAAAGCCGCCGAGCTAGGCTCCGGCACCACTGTGAATTCCAAGGTGTAGCGCACTGTCGTCGCCCCCTCCTGAAACCACGTCGTATACCACCCCGGCCCCATCGGCGCTTGCAGCGTCGCCGCGCCGCCACTGTATTTCGACCCC
>CANHIJ010000048.1 GCA_947460575.1 Verrucomicrobiales bacterium
CCTTCAGGGCTAGCTGCGCTTTTTGGACGGATAACCCAGGGCTTTGCCCTGAGTTGGCGTAGGCCGCGCCGTTGGCGCTCTCAAGGCCGCGCCCGATGGGGCTGGGAATCCGCACACCAACGGGGCACGCAGCTGGCGCCCCTGCGGGGTATGCTATGCGAGCCCAGGGTATGCCATGACCAAAGGAATTCAAGCCCTGTAGGGGCGCCATAACGTCGAATCAGGCGGCGTTCCCCGGTCGCCAGAAAGGAGAAAAAAGGAGCAAACTCTCCCGGGTCGTGGGCGTCTCAGGGCACCCTTCGGCGTGCACCCGCCCGCTGGGCGTGTCCCCTGGCCATGATAAAATGGGGTCTTTTGATCCTAAAATCGTGAGTTCGCTAGCGTATTCGGTGGGCGCGGAGCGCTGGCGCGGGAGGCTTTCGCTTTGCTGGTGGGCTTTTGGGGGGCGGCCGCGCTGGCACCCCAGCCGGGGTGCGGGCCCCTCTTGGGAATCGGATCCGGTGGTGTCGCTTCGCTCACCACCGGATTCCCCGTTTTGGCATCATCGGCACCCCGGCAGGGGTGCCCGCGCTCTGTCCCCACAAAATGCGCAACGCGTGAGGAAAAAGCCTAACGCGCCAGCAACTCGCGCTCGCGAATGAAGATAGTCAACTCCCTGTTTTAGGATTATTCGGGGGGATTGCCAAGGTGATGGCGCATCCTCTGCATCGGCACACTCCGTGGGTCAGCCCCACTTTGACGCGGATGGCATGGGGTACATGATTGCCGTGGCCAGCGATGCGGCGGGTGTATCGTTTGCGGGCGGGGTCAGTGTGCTGGTGGCGGGGGGGCGGGGGCGGCGCCCGCGGGCTTTCTGCTCGGCGGGGTGTCGGCGTTACTCTAGGTAGAGGAAGGCGCTGGAGCTGAGGAGGGCGTGGCAGAAATCGGGGAGGGCGGATGGGGGGGCGGCGGCAGCGAGGAAGGCGAGGGATTCGGAGCGCTCGGCTGGGGAGGGGGGGCGGTTGGCGATGCGCCACCAGGCGGCTTCGACTTGGGCCTCGGGCTGGGGGAGGGAGGCGAGGTCGCGGGCCAGGGCGTTGGCGCGGTCGGCCATGAAGGGGCTATTGGCGAGGAAGAGGGCTTGGGCGGGGGTGGTGGTAGTGTCGCGGGAGGGGGAGCTTTGGAAATGCTGGGGGGCGTCGAAGAGGGCGGTGAGGGGATCTGGGGCGTTGCGGAGGACTTTGGTGTAAATGGCGCGGCGGGGCTGGGAGGCATCGCTGGGGGGGCCGCCGGGGTCGCGGATGAGTTCGCCGGTGGCTTGGAAGAGGGCGTCGCGGATTTGTTCGGCGTCGAGGCGGCGGGTGGACCAGCGGGAGAGGAGGCGGTTATCGGGGTCGAGGGAGTGGGCGGGTTCTGGGGCGGCGGGGAGGTGAGCCTGTTGCCAGGTGGCGCTGGTGAGGATGAGGCGGTGGAGCTTTTTGAGGCTCCAGCCGTCTTGGACGAAGCGGAGGGCGAGCCAGTCGAGGAGTTCGGGGTGGGAGGGGGGATCGCCGAGGCGGCCGAGGTCGCTGGTGGTGGCGGTGAGGCCTTTGCCGAAGTGTTGTTGCCAGACGCGGTTGACCATGACGCGAGCGGTGAGGGGGTTGGTGGGGAGGGAGAGCCAAGCGGCGAGGGCGCTGCGGCGGCCGGAGCTATTGGGGAGGGGGTGGATGGAGGCGGGGGCGGGGTCGAGGAGGGCGGGAAAGCCTGGGGGGATGGGGCCGGAGGCCTCCTGGCCGGGGATGGCGAGGGGCGGGGGGATGGGGCCGATGTCGGTGGCGGTGGCGGCGGTGGGGAGGGGCGGGGGCTTGAGGGAGTCGAAGGCGGCGAGTTCGCGGCGGAGGGCGAGGAGTTGTTCCTTGGCCTCGCCCTTGATGGCGGCGTCGATGTGGTCCCATTCGTAAAGCACTTGGCGCCAGGCGAGTTGGGCGATTTGTTGTTGGTAGGGGGTGCGTTGGGAGGGGGACAGGGCGAGGAGGGCCTGGGTTTCGGGGGGGAAGGCGGCCACCGCGGTGCGCTGGGCGGCGTCGCGGGTGGGGGCTTGGATTTCGGCGATGCGGCGGCGGCAATCGGCGGTGGCGGCCTCCCACTGGGCTTGCTGGGCGCGGTGGGCGGCGAGTTCGGCGGCGGGGAGAACCGGGGTGGCGTCGCGGGGATTGAGAGGAGCGAAGAAGGCTTGGAGGCGGAAGTAGTCGGTTTGGCGGAGGGGGTCGAATTTGTGGTCGTGGCAGCGGGCGCACTGCAGGCCGAGACCGAGGAAGACGTCGGCGGTGGTGTCGGTGATGTCGTTGAGGATGGCGCGCCACTGGCCGACGGCGTCGCGGTTGTTGTATTCGTAGATGCCGTGGCGGAGGTAGCCGGTGGCGATGAGGGCGGCGGGGTCGAGGGGATAGAGTTCGTCGCCTGCCAACTGTTCGCTGAGGAAGCGGTCGTAGGGTTTATCGGCGGCGTAGGCGGCGATGACGTAGTCGCGGTAGCGCCAGGCGTCGGGGCGGAAGTCGTCGGCCTTGTATCCGTCGCTGTCGGCGTAGCGCACCAGGTCGAGCCAAAAGCTGGCTTGGCGCTCGCCGTAGGAGGGGCTGGCGAGCAGGCGGTCAACGAGCTTGGGCCAGGCATCGGGGGAGGGGTCGTCGGCGAAGGCGGCGACCTCTTGTGGGGAAGGGGCGAGGCCGGTGAGGTCGAAGGAGAGGCGGCGGGCGAGGACGGCGCGGGAGGCCTGGGAGGAGGGGGCGAGGCCGACTTGTTCCAGCTTGGCGAGGATGAAGTGGTCTACGGGGGAGCGGGGCCAGGTGGAGTGGGCGACCTGAGGGAGGGCGGGGGCGCGCAGGGGCTGAAAGGACCACCAGCTGCGGTCGGCGGGGCGGAACTCCTTGGGGGGTTCGGCCGGGGCGGGGGAGGCGTCCAGGAGGACCGCGAGGGCGAGGACCAGGGGGCGCAGCTGCATGGGAAGGAGGGCCAAGCCCCATCATACGCTGGGGCGGGGGCCTTGTAAAGCTGGGCGGGTGGGGACTCAGGTGCCGCGCGGGGGGGCCAATGGGGCGAGGCGGTCGATGTGGATTTGGGCCAGGGCTTCGCTGCGGTGGTAGTCGAGCATTTTGAGAAAAGTGCGGGCCTGCCGGGTGGCCTGGGGCTGGGGCAAGAGGAGGGTGGCAGTGCCCAGCTGGATGCCGGGGACCGCGCTGAGCGGGCGGGGATCGCTGAGTTCTAAAACCAGGCGAGGCCGGAACCAGCGCAGGGTTGTATGGAGTGTTAGGCTAGCGAGGTCGGGGTAGGGAAGGGCGACCAACTGCATGTCGCCGCTGGCGAGCTTGAAGGTGCGGTCGCGGAAGCGCCAGAAGAATTGGAGCGCGCCGGGGGCGGCGACTAGTTTTCCTTCCAGGTGCTGGCGGCCGAGGGCGTCGCGGGCGGCGATTTCAAAGGGGAGGGAGGCGGAGTCGGTGAGCATGGCGGAGGGCGGGCTGGGGGCAGCCAGTGTAGAGCAGGGGCGGGGGGGCGCAAGAGGCGGCGCGGCGGGAAGCTATCGCTAGGGGGGCTGGGTAGGTGGGGGCGGCCTGGCGGATTGATTACATAATACTAAATATTATGTTGACCTGATTACTGGAGTGGTATTAGCAGTTTAGAAGGGGTTGGTCGGGCCCCGGAGTTTCCGCCCGGCGGGAAGCCCTAACATGAAGTCCGCGCATCTCAGGCATTTTGAAAAATGGGGGCCGCTCCCTTTGGGGGCGGGCGGGGCGGGTCTTGTGGGGGCGGCGGATGGGGGCAAAAGACGATTTCCGAGGGCGCCGCGGGGGCCCGGTGGAGCAAGATCTCTCCAGGGTCACCCTGAGTCTGGAAGGAACCCAAGCCGCGGTCGGCGCGCTGCCAAGTCCATGGGGGCGGGGCGGCGCTAAGGCTGCACAACAAAAACCAACTACCATGGCCGTTAAAAAGAAAGTTGCTGTCAAGAAGGCAGCCCCTGCCAAGAAGGCAGTTCCTGCTAAGAAGGCAGCTGCTGCCAAGAAGGCGGCGCCCGCCGCCAAGAAAGTCCTAGCGGCAAAGAGCTTGCCGGCGAGTCGCCCGGTGGCGGCCAAGCCTGCGGCCAAGCCTGCGGCGAAGCCAGCGGCGGCGAAAACTGCGGCGAAAACTGCGGCGAAGCCTGCGGTCAAGGCGGCGGCGAAGCCTGCCGCGAAGCCTGCGGCGGCCAAGCCTGCGGCGAAGAAGGCGGCCAAGAAGGCGGCGAAGCGCTAGGATTGGCGCGGGAGATTTCGCCCTGGGGCCGCTGGGCGGCGGGGGCGAGCGGCGCTCCCTGGCGGGGCGCCAACCAAAAACCCCGGAGGGTGCGGAGCCTTCCGGGTTTTTTGGATTTGGGTGGGGGTGGGGCGGCGACTTTTCGATGGAATCGGAGTCGGTTTGGGCTTAGGAGGGAAGGCTATGAGCCGCTCGCCCCAGTTATCGTCTCCTTTTTTCCGCGCCGATGGGCGGACTTTGATAGTGCCGATTGACCACGGGACGGCGATTGCGGTGCCTGGGCTGGAGGACATGGGTCGGGTGATTGGGGAGTTGGGGGCGTATGCGGATGGGTTTGTGGTGAACTATGGGGTGGCGCGGGCGTTTCGGGCGGAATTGGCGGGGAAGGGCGTGTGTTTGCGGGCGGACGTGTATAAGCCGTCGCTTCCGGGGCACGAGGACCACGGGGCGTATCGGACGTATGGGGCGGAGGACGCGGCGGCGGTGGGGGCGCAGGCGGTGATGAGCATGTTGTATGTGCACCATCGGGCGGAGGCGGCGATGTTTCGGGAGAATGCGGCGCTGATCAGCGGGTGCCGGGGGCGGGGCTGTGCGGTGATTGTGGAGGCCTTGCCCTATGGGTTGGGGCAGTCGGCGCACTATACGCCGGAGCCGATTGGATTTGCGGTGCGGGCGGCGGCGGAATTGGGCGCGGACGTGGTGAAGACGGCGTGGCCGGGCGATGGGGAGGCGTTCCGGAGGATCGTGGATGCCAGTTTTGTGCCGGTGGTGGTGCTGGGAGGTGCGGCGGGGGATGAGGTGGGGATTTTGGAGATGGTGGAGGAATCGGTGCGGGCGGGCGGGGCGGGAATCGCGATTGGGCGCAATGTGTGGCAGCAGGCGAATCCTTTGTTGATGCTGCGGCGGCTGCACGCGGTGGTGCACGAGGGGGCGACGGCGGCGGAAGCGCTGGAGCTGCGCTAGCGGGGGGCGGGAGGAGGCGCCCTCCGGGGGGCCGAAGGGAGCGGCGGGCGGGCTAGCTGGCGATTTTTTTGACGAAGCAGGCTTTGAGGCCGATGGCGACGCCGTCCATTTTGCAGGAGATTTCGTGGTCGCCGTCGACGAGGCGGATGGCTTTGGACTTGGTGCCGGTTTTGAGGACCTGGGAGGAGCCCTGGAGTTTGAGGTCTTTGATCATGGCGACGATGTCGCCGTCGGCGAGGACGTGGCCGTAGGCATCTTTGACGACGCGCGCGGGTTCGGGGGCGTCGGCGAGGGTCCACTCGTGGCCGCAGGTGAGGCATTCGCAGTGGTCGGGAGTGGTGAGGAGATCGGGCATCTCGCAGAGGGGGCAGGTGGGGCTGGCCATGGGAAGGGGGGATTTGGGAGGGAAGGGGGGCTCAGGGTTTGAGGTAGAGGCTGGCGAGGCGGAGGGGGTGGGTGGCGACGAGGGAGATATCCATGGGGCCGTCGGCGGTGGCGAGGGTGGTTTCGGGGCCGTCGGCGGCGCGGCAGGTGAGGGAGGTGCCGCGGCGGGAGACGAAGAAGCGGGTCCAGCGGTTGGTGGCTTGGCCGGGGATGGGTTGGCCGTTGCAGCGGAGGGGGAGGGGGGCGGTGGCGTCGGGGGATTCGGTGCGGACGTCGAATTGGAGGTGAAAGTCGCCTGGTTTTTGATTGAGGGAGAGGGATCCGCCTTGGCCGTTGGAGGCGAGTTCCCAGTCTTGGGGTTGCCAGCTGGGGGAGGAGGCGGGGGACCAGCCGCGGAGGCTGCGGCCGTCGTAGAGGCTGAGGCTGGCGTCGGCGGGGGGGGCGGATTGGTCTGGGGTGGCGTGGCCGCCGGGCAACTCTTTGAGGCGGAGGTTGCGCCAATCGACTTGGCCGCCTTCGCTTTCGAGGGCGAGGTAGCCGCGGCGCCAGGAGCAGGCTTCGCCGCCGCTAACTTCTTTTCCATTGACGGCGAGGCGGAGGGTGCCGTCGAGGCAGGTGATGCGGTAGTGGTTCCATTCGGGGGAGGGCTTGCTGCGGGATTCGCTGGGGAAGCTGCGCTGGCCGCTGTGTCGGCCGAAGGGTTTCATGGTGGAGCCGTGGATGGGGAAGACGTCGCCGTGGGTGGTGTAGGAGGGGCTTTGGCCGTAGCCGTGGTCGAGGACTTGGACTTCGATGGCGCGGAGGAAGGGTTGGCCGGGGGCGGAGAGAGGGCTGGCCCAGATGAAAACGCCGGCGTTGCCGCTGGGGACGAGGTGGCGCCATTCGAGTTCGAGGATGAAATTCTCGTACATGCGGTCGGTGCGCAGGGCGCCGGTGGGGACGCCATCGCAGTGGAGGAGGCCCTCGCGGACGGTCCAGGTTTCGGGGGCGCCGTTGACGTTGACCCAGCCGGTGAGGTCCTTGCCGTTGAAGAGGGGGGTGAAGCCTTCTTCTTGGGCGAGGAGGGGCGCGGCGAGGGCGAAGAGGAAGGGGAGGAAGCGGGTCATGAGGAAGGGAGCATAGGATTGGAGGGGTGGGCTGGCGAGCAGGATTTCGCAGGCGCGGGTGCGGAGGGAGGGCGGGTGCCCGCTTGACTTGGGGAGGGCGGTCCGAGACGGGTGATGCGGCGGTCCGGGGCGGCGGCCTAACTTTTATGAAAAAGCAAATTCTTTTCCTGGGCGTGGCGTTGAGTGGGGCGATGAGTGGGGCGGTGCAGGCGGACGTGCGGTTGCCGCATTTTTTTTCGGAGCACGTGGTCTTGCAGCGGGACCGGGAATTGCCGGTGTGGGGGTGGGCGGAGGCGGGGGAGGAAGTCAAGGTCGAGTTGGGGGAGCGGCGAGGCGCGGCGCGGGCGGGGGCGGATGGGAAGTGGATGGTGCGGCTGGCGGCGCAGGGGATGAGTCGGGAGCCGCTGCGGCTGCGGGTGGAGGGGAAGAATGTGGTGGAGGTTGGGGACGTGTTGTTGGGGGACGTGTGGCTGTGCAGTGGGCAGAGCAACATGGACATGGCGCTGGGGGGCTGCGATGCCGCGGCGGACATCGCGGCGGCGGAGTTGCCGCGGGTGCGGCATTTTCGCTGTGCCTACAATTTTGCCAGTGCCCCGGCGAGCGACGTGGCGGGGGAGTGGTCGGTGTGTCGGCCGGGGTCGGCGGGGGGATTTAGCGCAGTGGGCTTTTATTTTGCGCGGCGGGTGCAGGCGGAGACGGGGGTGCCGATTGGCTTGCTGACGAATGCGGTGGGGGGGACTAACATTGAATTGTGGATGGCGCCGGAGACCTTGCTGAACACGCCGGAGCTGGCGCCGTATGCGGGGCAGATGCGGGCGTCGCTGGCGCGGTACCGGCAGGAGTTGGGGGAGGCGCTGCCGTCGGTGGAGCGGTGGGCGCAAGCGGCGCGGGCGGCGCAGGTGGGAGGGCAGGAGATTCCCCTGCCGCCGAGTTGGCCCGACTATCCGTTTGGGGAGCGGGCGGCGCGGCCGCGCTGTGTTACGCTGCACCATGGGCACATCGCTCCGCTGGTGCCGATGGCCTTGCGGGGGGTGCTGTGGTATCAGGGGGAGAACAACGCGGATGGGACTTTGTACCGGGAGAAGAAGGCGGCGATGGTGGCGGACTGGCGGCGGTGGTTTGGGGATGCGGAGTTGCCGTTTTATTTTGTGCAGTTAGCGGCCTGGCAGAAGCCGAGCGAGGACCCGGGGGACTTGGGCTGGGGGCAGATTCGGGATGTGCAGCGGCGCTGTTTGGCGATTCCTCACACGGGGATGGCGGTGGCGGTGGATATTGGGGATGCCGAGGACATTCATCCGAAGAACAAGGCGGACGTGGGGGAACGCTTGGCGCTGTGGGCCTTGGCGAAGAATTACGGGAAGGCGGGCTTGGTGTGCAGTGGCCCGCTGCTGGAGCGGGTGGAGGTGGCGAATGGGGCGGCGCGGGTCTTTTTTAGCAGTGTGGGCGGGGGGCTGATGGTGGGGCGCAAGGTGGGGCGGGCGGCGGCGGTGGAGGATCCCGCGGGGAAATTGCAGCGCTTTGCCTTGGCGGGAGCGGACGGCAAGTGGCAGTGGGCGGAGGCGGCGATTGAGGGGGAGACGGTGTTGGTGCGCAGCGCGGCGGTGCCGCAGCCCGTGGCGGTGCGGTACGCGGGAGGATTTAATCCGGCGGGGAGCAACCTCTACAATCGGGAGGGCTTGCCGGCGTCGCCGTTTTGCGCGGACTGAGCGGGCGGATCAGGGCTTGGCGGGCGCGGGCGGAGCGGCCTTGAGGAGGGCGGCCTGGCGGGCGCGGGCCGCGTTGAGGCGATTGTAAAGGTCGGTGAGTTTTCCTTGATCGCGGCGGACCTCGACGGCGGCCTTGAGGAAGCGCTGGTGGATGGACTTGGCTTCGAGGGCGCCGAGGGGGGTTTGGGAGGCGGGCTGTGGGGAGAGGAGAGTTTCGCGGGAATTTTCGAGGGCGCCGATGAGGGCTTGGTTGCGAAGGATATCGGCTTGGAGGAGGCGGGCGGTTTCGGGGCGGGCGGCGGGGAGTTGGCTTTGTTTGTAGCGGTTGGTGGAGGTGAGGCGGCGGATGCTGTCGTCGATGGCGTCGCCGAGTTTTCCTTTTTGTTGAGCGGCCTTGAGGGTGGCGCGGCGGTTGGCTTTCCAGTCCTCGCTGAGGTGGAATTCGGTGTGGCCGTACCAGGTGGTGCCGGTGGGTTCGTATTTGTCGTAGTCCTGGTGCCTGGCGAAGCTGCCGCCGAGGGCCATGACTTGCTCGATGCGGTGGTCGATGCGCTGGTCGATTTTGGCGAGGTCGGACTGGAGGATGTCCTGGGGGAGGGAGCGCTGGGGGTTTTCGAGTTGGGCGCGGACTTGGGCGCGGCGCTGCGCGTAGTCGGTGAGTTGTTTGCGGAGGAAATCGATGAGGTCGGCTTTGACGTCGGCGACGCGAGTGCCGGAGTCCTTGGAGTCGGTGAGGGCCTTGAGGGTGTCGACGGCCTTGGTGATTTTGGATTCGATGCGCTGGTCGGCCTTTTGGAGGTCAGCGGTGAGGGCGTCGATTTCCTTTTGCGCGGCGCTGAGCTGCTTGGCTTGGGCCGGGGAGAGGGCTGGTGCGGGGGCCGGGGTGGGGGCCGGGATGGTCTGGGCGGGGAGGAGGGGGGCGCAGGCGAGGAGGGAGGAGAGGAGGAGGGATTTCATGGGGGCGCGGGGGGTTGAAACCGCATCCTGAAGGGCAGCAGAGGGAGGGGCCGGTGTCAACGCTGCCAGCCTAGGCAAAGTCCTGGATGTGCCAGGGGGGGATTACCAGATGCGCTCGATGAACTTTTCGAAAAAGCCTTTTTCGGAATCGGGCTTGGTTTTTTTGCGCTCTGCGGGGTCGGGGAGGAGGTCTGGGCTATCTGGGGGGAGGAGGCGGATAGACTTGATATTGACGCGGCGGAGCGGGGTGTCGTTGGTGTCGACGGGGACGGCGCTGAGGGCTTCGAGGACGTCGAGGCCCTGGGTGACTTGGCCGAAGACGGAGTAGGCCCCGTCGAGGTTTTTTTGGGTGCGGAGGGCGACGTAGAATTGGCTGCCGGAGGCGGATTTGTCGGGAGCGGCGAGGTCGCCGGGGCGGGCCATGGCGAGGGCGCCCTTAGTGTGGAGGCCGGAGAGTTCTGGGGGGAGTTTATAGCCGACGTCGGAGAGGCCCCATTGGTCCTTTTGGGCTTCGTTTCTGGAGGTGGGGTCGCCGGTTTGGACGATATAATTTTTGATGGCGCGGTGGAAGGCTAGGCCGTCGTAGAAGCCTGAGGAGGCGAGTTTTTTGAAATTGGCGACGGTTTTGGGAGCGACCTTGGGGTTGAGTTGGAAGACGACTTTGCGCTTCACGCCGTTGAACTCGACGAGCATGAGGGCGGTATTGTAGGGGCTATTTTCCTGGGCGAGGGCGGCGGGGCCATCGGGGGAAGCGGGGGCGCTGGAATCGGGGGATTTTTCCTGACTGCGGAAGACGTTCAAGCCGCGGTCGAGGGCCTTATTGACGGTGCTGCAGGAGCTGAGGAGGAGCGCCGCGGCAGAGAGGGCGAGGAGGGGCCGGAAGGAGTTCGTCATAAGGGCTGGGGAATGGATGACTGAAGGGAGAGGTCGTCAAGAGACTTTCTGATGGCGAGGGAGGCGAGGGGGTGGTCGGGGGAGGGGCCGGCGAGGAGGGGTCCGGCGGTGCCGCGGCGGAGGAAGGCGAAGGCGTGGCGCTGGAGGGTGGCAGGGTGGTCGGCGGTGCGGAGGAGGGTGCCGACGGGGGTAGGGGGGCCGTCTGAGGGGAGGGAGAAGACGGACCAGCCGGAGGCGAGGGGGGGGCCGCTGGTTTGGATGAGGGGGGCGAGGAAGCGGTTGACGCGGCCGAGGCTGCGGAGGCGACTGAGGACTTCTTGGCCGAGGTAGCAGCCCTTGTGGTAGTCGATGGCGGAGGCATCGAGGGCGGCTTCGGGGGGGAGGAGGCCGGGGGTGAGTTCGTGGCCCCAGGCGGGGATGGCGTGGAGGACTTCGAGGGTGGAGCAGTCTTCGGGAGAGAGGAGGGGGAAGTGTTGGAGCCAGAAGGGGAGGCGCGCTGGGGTGGTCCAGAGGTCGGCGCCGGGGAGGCCGAAGCGGGGGTGGGCGGCGAGGGTTTCGCTGGGGAGGAGGAGGGCGCGGGTGGGTTCGAGGGGGCCGAGGATGTGGACCAGGGCGGAGGAGGGGGCGAGGTCCTCGAGGGCGCAGTCGTCGGAGATGAGGTATTTTTCGAGGCGAGCGGGGAGGGAGTCGCGAAGGGAGGGGTGGGCTTCGAGGAGGAAGGCGCCGGAGGGGTCGAGGGCGAGGTAGAGGAAGGCTTCGAGGGCGCCCTTGTGGTTGGTGACGCAGGAGGGGAGGGCGAGGTTGGGGCGGAGTTTGCGGGCGTCTTGGGTGATTTGGCCGTTGAGGAAGCGGAGGGCGTCGGGGCCGGAGAGGCGGAGGCGGGTGGAGGAGGAGAGGTTGGCGAGGGCGCCGTGGGGGAGGGACTCCCAGGTGGCGGCGGTCATGCTCTGGCGGGGAGGTAGTTGCAGGCCATGACGGAGTAGTCGTCGTCGCCGCGGCCGTTACCGGCCATTTCGGCCATGCCTTCGGCGACGGTGGTAAGGATGGGGAGTTGGAGTCCGGAGTCGTGGGCGAGTTGGAGGCCGAAGGAGGCGTCCTTGAGCATATTTTTGAGGGAGAAGTGGGGGGAGAAGTCGGCGGCGATCATGGAGGGGACCTTCATGCGGGAGAGGGTGGAGGCGGCGGCGTTGCGGTCGAGGGCGGCTTCGAAATGGGTGAGGGCGATGCCCTGGGCGGCGACGAGGCCCATGGCTTCGGAGAGGATGCCGACGACGGTGGAGGAGACCATGTTGGTGGCGATTTTGAGGATGGTGGCGCTGCCGGAGGGGCCGGTGAAGAGGATTTCTTTGGCGCTGGCCTCGAGGAGGGGGCGGACGGTTTCGAGGAGGTCGGGGTCGCCGCCGATGTAGTAGGTGAGTTGGCCGTCGGCAGCGGCGGTTTTGCTGCCGGTGAAGGGGGCGTCGAGGAAGGCGGCGCCGGAGTCGGCGACGAGTTTAGCGGCGGCCTTGGTGTCCGGGAGGGAGATGGTGGAGGAATTGACGATGATTTTGCCTGGGCCGAGGGCGGGGCGCATTTCGGAGAGGACGCTGAGGAGGGCGGGGCCGTCGGTGAGGAAGAATTGGAGGACGTCGCTGGCTTCGGCGAGGGCGCGGGGGGAGGAGACCCAGCCGGGTTGGTCTGGGAGGGGGCTGCGGTTCCAGACTGCGGGGGAGAGGCCGCGGGAACGGAGGGCGGCGGCGACGCGGAGGCCGATGATGCCGAGGCCGGCGATGGCTGGGCGGAGGGGAGGGGACATAAGATAAGGGTGCGGTCAGGGAGGGGAGGGCGCAAGGGCGGGGTGGGCGAGCGGGATTTGGGATTGTGGAGCGGGCCGAGCGGGGTGAGGGGAGGAGAATGAAACCGAGGGTTTTAGCGATAGCGGCGCATCCGGACGACATTGAGATCGGGATGGCGGGGACGCTGTTGCGGTTGGCGGACGCCGGGTGGGAGCTGCACTATTTCAACGTGTCGTGTGGGAATGGGGGGAGCGCGGAGCTGGATGGGGAGGCGGTGGCGGCGGTGCGATTGGAGGAGGCGCGGGAGGGGGCGGCCCGGCTGGGGGCGCATTTTTATCCGCCAGTGGCGCGGGATTTGGAGATCGTGTATTCGGTGGAGTTGCTGCGGAAAGTGGCGGCGGTGGTGCGGGAGGTGAATCCCGAGGTGGTCTTGACGCACGCGCTGGCGGACTACATGGAGGACCATATGGAGACGGCGCGGCTGGCGGTGACGGCGGCGTTTGCCAAGCGGGTGCCCAATTTTGCGAGCGATCCGGCGCGGCCTGGGGCGGCGGGGGAGGTGGTGGTGTACCACGCCATGCCGCACGGGGGGAGGGGGCCGCTGCGGGAGGTGGTGGAGCCGGATTTGTATGTCGACATCAGCGGGGTGATGGAGCGCAAGCGGCGGGCGCTGGAGGCGCACCAGTCCCAGCAGGGGTGGCTCGACCAAACCCAGGGGATGAGCAGCTATGTGCAGGCCATGGTGGAGAGCGGGATGGCCCTGGGGGCGCGGAGTGGGCGCGGGGGCGCCGCGGAGGGCTGGCGGCGGCATTTGGCGCTGGGGCTGGCCGCGGAGGAACGGGATCCACTGGCCGAGCTTTGATAACACTTTATTCTTAATAATATGGCGCGACCCCTCAGCAAAATAGCCCCTGGATGGTGGGATTACACAACCTTGGACCCGGCGCTGCTGCGGGAAGCGGCGGCGCTGACGGCGCGGGAGGTGGGACAGCTTTCGCGGCCGGGGTTTCGGGTGGTTTTTTACGACACCTTGGAGGATTTTTACTTGGCGGAGGCCTTGGAGTACATCCAGGCGTGGAAGCAGGCGAGTACGGCGGCGCCGGTGGGGATCTGTGGTCCGATTGGGCCGACCGAGCAATTGCCGCTGGTGGCGCGGCTGGTGAACGACTTGGGGATTTCCCTGCGGCACGCCCATTTTTGGGGGATGGACGAGTGGTACGATGGGGCCACGGGGCGGGAGGTTCCGGCGACGCATCCGCTGTCGTTTGAGCGGGCGGACCGGGAGTTATTATTTGGGCGGATCCGGCCGGAGTTGGCGATGCCAGAGGAGAATATGCATTTTCCGAAAGCGGAGTTGGGGGCGTACGGGTCGAGTTGGCGGGCGGGGATTCGGTGTGCCGTGATGCAGGGGGGGCAGGGAGACATCAAGCACTGGGCCTTCAATGATCCGGTGAAGCGGGAGGGGCGCTATGCGGAGGAACCGCCCACGGCCGCCGAGTACCGGGCGCTGGGGACGCGGGTGGTGGATTTGCATCCGGTGACGCTGATGCAGAATGCGCGGACTTCGGGGGGGGGCAACTTGGCGCTGGTGCCGAGCCAGGCGATCACGGTGGGGCCAGTGGAGACCTGGCTAGCGGAGAAAGTCTCGATTTGGCAGGCGGGAGTGCACGACAATCCGCTGGGGCAGCGGCTGACGGCGCTGATGATATCGCAGCGGGTCATGGACAGCGCGGTGCCGATGTCACTGCTGGGGGATCACCCGGACGTTCAGTTCAACTACTATCGCGGGGGGCTGGGCGACTGCGGGGTGGAGCTGCACTGAGCCTCCTGAATGACTTTTGCCTAAGTAGGGGCGCCGATGCGAGCCCCGCTGGGGCGCAAGGTGGGGAGCGCCCACGGCGCGGTCTGTGCCAGCCCAGGGCAAGGCCCTGGGATATCTTTCGGGCGGTCGGGGGAGGCGGTTTGAGTGGGTTTTAGGGCGTCCCTACAGGGCTTGAATTCCTTTTGCGCTAGAAACCCAGGGCGTTGCCCTGGGCTATCGCATTTTGCCCCGTGGGGGCACCCATTGAGAGGCCCGGGCGCAGATGGAGCGCGCCAACCGCGCGGGAACAAATGCCTGTGGCGGCGTGTAACGCGGCGAGGTGGCTCCTTGGGGGCACCCCTTGAGAGCGGCCCCGTTGGGGTGTCGGTGCGCGTTGGGGTGTCGGTGGACAGGATGGGGCTGAGGGTTAGGGTTGGGAGGCGGCTTCGATTTCGTCGAGGTAGCGGGAGAGGGGGTCGGGTCGGGTTGGGGGAGGGAGGTCGAGGGCGGCGGCGGTTTTGAGGTAGCCTGCGAAGGCGCCGCTGGGGGAGGTGGACTGGGTGGTTTGGAACCAGTCGAGGTGGTCTTCGATGAGGCGGAGGGTGGCGGCGAGTTTTTCTCTGGTGGAGGCGAGTCTGGCGAGGGTGGCGGGGAGATTTTTGGGGGGTTTGCCTTTGGAGAGGAGGCGGAGGGCGGATTGGTATTCTTGGATGATGGGGCGGTAGAGGGGGTGGGCGCGGAGCAAGGTGCGGGTGAGGGCGAGGTCTACCTGGTTGAAGACGGGGGCGGGGTTGGGGAGGGCGAGGACGCGGGGGTATTCTTGGATGGGGAGGGCGAGGAGGGGAGCTGGGGGGGCGGCAGGGGCTGGGGGGGCGGCGGGGGATGCGCGGGTGAAGAGGCGTTTGAGGGGGTTGGGGCGCTTGGATGGGGATGGGGGCGTGCCGAAGTGGAGGACGAGGGCGGCGGCGAGTTGGCGCTCGGTTTCGGCGGGTTTGGCGAGTTCGTCGAGGCCAGGCTGGGAGAGGGAGGCGATTTGGAGGGACCACCATTTGGAGAGGCTGTTGGCGGAGCCGGTGAGGGAGGGGAAGGATTGTTCGATGAGTTGGGCGTGGTCGGTGCCGGGGAGGGCGAGGGTGGGGAGGAGGGCGGCGAGGCGCTGGGGGCCGGAAGGTTGCTCGAGGAGCATCATGAGGAGGGCGCCGGAGGAGACTTGGTAGACGGTGAGGCTGACGGAATCCATGGCGGCAGGGTCGGCGTTGAGGATATCGGCGGCGGAGAGGACGCGGCCGAGTTGGAAGATGCGGGAGAAGGTTTGGCTCATGCGGCCGAGCTGGCGGTATTCGAGGAGGGCGAGGGTGCCGTGGAGGAGCCAGTCTGGAGGAGGGGTGGGGGCGTTGGCGAGTTGGCGATTTTCCTGCCCTTTGAGGACGAGGTCGGCGAGGATGGCGCGGGCTAAATTTTCTTGCAGGAGGGGGCCGGGGACCGATCCGTGGCGGGGGACAAGGTTGATTTCGAGGCGGAAGCCGCCTTCGACTTGGGAGATGGTGGTCCAGACGGGGGGGCGGTGGTCAGTGCCTTGGGCGAGGGGTTCGCGGAGTTGGATGACGATGGGGTGGGACCAGGCGTCGGGGAGGTGGAGGGCGTCGAGGACGGCGCGGCGGACGAGGTTGGCGGCGGAGAAGAGTTGGGAGCGCTGGGGGCGCTGGCCGCCCCAGATGACGAAGGGGCTGCCTTCGGCGTAGGTGCGGCCGATTTTGTCGGGGGCCTGGAGGCGGACGGAGGGGACGGGGACGGGAGCCGGGCCGGGGGCCGGGGGAGGGCTTTCCTGGGCGGCGGCGGGCAGGGCGAGCAGGAGGAAGAGGAGGAGGCGGCGCATGGGGGGAGCGGAGTGGGAGGGGCGGGCGAGGGAGAGTTGGGCTTGTGATCTGCGCGACTGGGGGTTTTTTAGGGGATGGAACAAGCCCTTGCTGAAGACGATGCGATCTCCCTCGAGGTGAGATGTTATTTTGTGCGGGGGCGCAATGCGCTGCTGGTGCGGGGGGCGTTCAGCGGGTTCTTTATGGACTACTATTTGCATTTGTTGGCATGCGGGGTCAAGCACCCTGAGGGATTGGACCGGATGTTGAAGGAGGCCTTGGTGGGGGTGAGCTTGCATGGGGCGTCGCGGCCGCGGAATGAGCGGCACGCGTGGACGGTGAATTTTCAGCATCCGCTGGCGAATTTTTTTGTGGCGGTAGACAACACGACCGGGGGGGTGACGGGGCGGGTGTTTACGGAGGATGTGCGGCGGGGGGAGCGGAGTTTATTTTACGCGCAGGCGCAGAAGCATTTGGAGGCGCCGCGGCAGAGCGCGGTGGAGATCGAGGGGGTGGATTTTTTGCGGGCGGTGGAGCAATTTTATGGGCAGAGCGAGCAGCGGATGGCGCGGTGTTTTGAGCCACAGGCGGAGGACTACGTGTTGATCAGCGCGCAACCAGGCTGCGATCTAGCATGGCTGGAGGGCTTGACCGAGGAGGGGGTGCGGCACTTGGACCAGAGCGAGGTGTTGAGTTTGCTGGAGACGCGGAGCTATCACTGGGGGTGCGGGTGCACCCTGGAGCGGATTTATCAGGTTTTGGGGCCGCATGCGGGGGAGTTGGGGGACGGGGGGTTTGCGGGTTTGGGAGAGTTGTTTGGGGAGGATCCCTTTTTGAAGGTGACGTGTCCGCGGTGCGGGACCCTGTATCGGGTGCAGCGGGAGCCACTGGAGGCTTGGCTGGTGGAAGAGGGGAAGCGCTGAGGGCTTTTACTCGCTGCGGAGGGCGGCGGCGAGGTTGGTGCTGGCGGCTTTCCAGGCGGGGAGAAGTCCGGCCAGGAGGGCCACGGCGGTGACCCAGAGGGGGGTGGATGCCCAGTCGGCCCAGGGGACGGCGAAGCGGACGGTCCAGCCGAAGAAGGCTTTGTTGACGACCCAGGTGAGGATCATGGAGAGGAGGAGGCCGCAGGCCATGCCGAGGCAAGCGCTGACGAGGCCGATGAGGCCGGCTTCGCTGAGGTGGATGGCGGCGATTTGGGAGCGGCTGGCACCGATGGCGCGGAGGGCGGCGATGTCGTAGGAGCGCTCGGCGACGAGGGTGCTGAGGGCGAGGGTGATGCCGAGGAGGGCCACGGCGATGGCGATGACGCGGAGGAGTTCGGTGACGGCGAAGGTTTGGTCGAAGATGTCGAAGACGCGGGCGCGGAGGGCCTGGTTTTGGTAGATGGAGAGGGCGCCAGTGGGGCTGAAGTCGCGGCGGATTTCGTCTTCGAGGGCCTGGGCTTGGGAGGGGTCGCGGAGGAAGGCGGCGACGGCGTGGGAGGTCGTTTGGGGCCAGTGGCGGGCGTGGTTTTCGGCGGTGATAATGAAACAGCCTTGGTCGTCGGAGTAGTCGTAGAAGATGCCAGCGAGGGTGAAGGGGTGGGGGCCTGCGGGGGTATGGAGGACGACGGTTTGGCCGGGTTGCCAGTGGTGGCGGGAGGCGAGGATTTCGCTGGCGGCGAGGTGGTCGGGGAGGTGCCAGGAGGCGTCTTGGGCGTTGGGGTCGCCGCTGAGGAAGGGGAGGGGGGTGTTGGGGAGGCGGTGGACGGCGCGGAGGGTGTAGGGGGTGGGGTCGTCGGCGAGGGTGACGCGTTCTTCGCGGAGGGTTTCGGTGTGGCGGAGGGCGGGGTGGTTTTGAAGGCGTTGGGTGAGGGAGGTGGGGAGGGTGGCGCTGCGTTTGAGGATTTCGTTGGCGGCGGGGGCGATGTAGAGGTCGGCGCGGAGGGAGGAGTCGACCCAGAGGGCGAGGGTGCCGCGGAAGGAGTGGATCATGATGGAGACGCCGAGGACCATGGCGACGGAGGTGAGGAGGGCGGCGATGACGGGGGCCGCGCGGTGGAGGGCTTTGGCGAGATGAGCGGCACCCATGCGGAAGAGGAGGAGGTGGGGGAAGGGGGCGGCGGCGCGCTGGGCGAGGGCGGCGGCGGCCTGGGCGGTGGGGCGGGCGAGGAGGACGAAGCCGAGGACGAGGGCGAGGCAGGCGGCGAAGCTGAGCCAGGGGGGGCCGGAGTGGAGGGCCTGGAAGGAGAGGACGGCGGCGAGGGCGAGGAGGGTGCCGGCGAGGGGGAGGGGTTTCCACCAGGGTTTGGGGGTGGTGTCGAGGTTGCGGCCTGGGCGGAGGAGGGCGATGGGGTTGAGGGCGGAGGCCTCGCGGGCGGGAGCCCAGGCGCCGAGGAGGGCGGCGAGCAAGCCGCAGATGAGGGCCTGGGCGACGTGGAGGGGGGAGACCCAAGTTTGGTCGATGCTGAGGAGGACGTAGTGCGCGGAGATGGTTTGGGAGACGCCGTGGAGGAGGGAGCTGGCGATGAGGCGGGCGAGGGGGACGCCGAGGAGGCCGCCGAGGAGGGCGGAGAAGGCGGCTTCGGCGAGGAAGAGGACGCGGACTTGGGTGCGGGAGGCGCCGATGGCGCGGAGGACGCCGATTTCGCGCCGCTGGCGCACCACGGAGGCGGCGATGGTATTGGAGATGAGGAAGACGCCGACGAGGAGGGAGACGAGGCTGAGGGCGGTGAGGTTGAGTTGGAAGCCCTGGAGCATGAGGCCGACCTGGCGGTTGCGCTGGGCGGGGGCCTGGACCTGGAGCGAGGAGGGGAGGACTTTTTGGAGGGCGGCGGCGACGGCGGGGAGTTGGGCGGGGTCGTCGAGGATGAGTTGGATGCTGCTGAGGGAGCCGGGTTTGCCGAGGAGTTCTTGGGCCCAGCCGATGTCGAGGAAGGCAGTGCGGAGGGATTCGCCGCGGCCTGGGGGGGAGGGGAAGGTGGCGGCGATCTGGAGGGGCAGGGAGCGGCCGTTGAGGGAGAGGACAAGGGAGGCGCCCGGGGCGAGGTGGAGGTGCTGGGCCCAGGTCTCATTGACGGCGGCGGCGCTGGGGCGGGCGAGCCAGTCTTCGGTGCGGCTGGTCCAGGCGGAGGCGGCGTCCGCTTGGGCGGCGGCGAAGAAGGGGGTGGCGGTGAAGGGGTCGGTGCCGATGAGGCGGAGGTACTCGCCGGGGAAGTCGGGGAGGGTGGCGTAGGCTTCGAGGATGGGGGTGGCGGCCTGGATGCCGGGAAAGTGTTCGAGGGTGGGCCAGAGGGAATCGGGGAGGCCGTCGGGGCCGGTGATTTCGAGGTGGCTGCGGCCAGCGACGAGGTCGATGCCCGCTTGGAACGAGCGGGTGGCGCTGTGGTTGACGATTTGGATGGCGAGGTAGACGGCGATGCCGATGGCCAGGCCGAGGACGTTGAGGGCGGTGAGGAAGGGTTTGGCGCGCCAGCCGCGCCAAGCCGCCTGGGCGAGGGTGGCGGCGAGGGTGCGGGAGGGGAACATGAGAGAGCGGGAGGAGAGCGGGAGGAATTAGGGATTTGGGGGGGCTTTTTGGCGGAGGTGGACGCGGGAGCCGGGGCGGAAGGAGGCGAGGGGGTCGCCGAGGACGGAGATTTCGAGGGTGCCGCCTTGGGGGCTGTTGCAGGAGACGACGACTTCTTGGCGGTCGCCGTAGAAGTGGGTGCGGAGGACCATGCCAGTGAGGTCGGCGGGCTGGGAGGGGAGGGGGATGAATTCGAGGTGTTCGGGGCGGACCCAGACGGGACCGGCGGCGAGGGGGCGGCCGAGGGCGCCTGGGGGGAGGAAATTCATGCGGCCGAAGAGGGCGGCGGTGATTTCGTTGGCGGGGGAGCCGTAGATTTCGCGGGGGGAGCCGAGTTGTTGGAGGCGGCCGCTTTTGAGGACGGCGATGCGGTCGGAGATGGCGAGGGCGTCGCGGGTGTCGTGGGTGACGAGGAGGGCGGTGGTGCGGGCGGCGCGGAGGATGCGGCCGACGTCTTCGCGGAGCTGTTGGCGGAGGGTGGCGTCGAGGTTGGAGAAGGGTTCGTCGAGGAGGATGATGCGGGGTTGGGGGGCGAGGGCGCGGGCGAGGGCGACGCGCTGTTGTTGGCCGCCGGAGACTTCGTGGGGGAAGCGCTTTTCGAAGCCGCAGAGTCCAGTGAGGCCGAGGACGCTGGCGAGGATGGCGAGGCGGTCTTTTTTGGGGAGGGAGCGGGGGAGGCCGTAGAGGACGTTGTCGCGGATGGAGAGGTGAGGGAAGAGGGCGTAGCTTTGGAAGACCATGCCGATGCCGCGGTGCTCGGGAGGGGTGGGGGAAAGGTGGGGGCCGCAGACGGGTTTGCCGCTGATGGCGATGGAGCCGGAGTCGGGGATTTCGAGGCCGGCGATGAGGCGGAGGAGGGTGGTTTTGCCGCTGCCGCTTTCGCCGGTGACGCTGAGGATTTCGCCTTCGCGGACGTCGAGGGTGAGCTTGGAGAGGGCTGGGCTGGGGGTGCCGGGGTAGTGCTTGGTGACGTCGGCGAGGGAGAGGACGGGCATGAGCGGGGAGAGGCGGCGCGGAAGGGGGGGAAGCCCGGGGCCGGGGTCAGGCTGGGGGAGCGGGTTCGGGGCCGCTGGAGCAGGCGGACATGTCGGGTTCGGGGAGGTGGTGGAGGCGGCGGCGGAGGACGTCGGCGCGGAGGATGTCGCGTTCGGGGCCGCTGAGTTTGCGTTGGGCGGAGGTTTGGAGGTGAGCGGGTTGGATTTCGACGAGGAGGGTATCGATGAGGCGGGCTTCGGAGGTGGGGAGGACGCCGAGGTCGGAGCCGAGGCGGAGCATGGAGAGGTGGGTGAGGGCTTCCTTGCTTTCCATGATGTGGGCGAAGCGGAGGGCGGCGTAAGCGCGGCCGATGTGGTCGAAGACTTTTTGGGGGTTGTCCTCGAGGAGTTTGCGGCGGGCGTTGCGCTCGTGGGTGATGATTTGTTGGATGACCTTTTCGAGGCGGGCGAGGATTTCGGCTTCTTTTTCGCCGAGGGTGTGTTGGTTGGAGACTTGGAAGAGATTGGCGAGGGCTTCGGTGCCTTCGCCGTAGAGGCCGCGGACGGCGAGGCCGATTTTGTTGACGGCCTGGATGACTTGGTTGACTTGGTCGCTGAGGACGAGGGCGGGGAGGTGGAGCATGGCGCTGGCGCGCATGCCGGTGCCGAGGTTGGTGGGGCAGGCGGTGAGGTATCCGAAGCGTTGGTCCCAGGCGAAGCGGACTTGTTCTTCGAGTTCGGTGTCGAGTTTATCGAGGGCGGCGTGGGCGGCGACGAGGTCGAGACCGGAGCGGATGCTTTGCATGCGGAGGTGGTCTTCCTCGTTGATCATGATGGAGAGGGACTGCTCGCGGTTGATGACGGCGGCGCTACCGGCGGATTTGGCGGCTTGTTCGCGGGAGATGAGGTGTTTTTCGACGAGGACCTGTTTGCGGATGGGGTCGAGGTTGGCAAGGTCTTCGGAGAAGCAGTCCTTCATGCCGGACAGGTTTTCGAGGCGCGGTTGGAGTTCGCGCATGATGGCGGTGCGGTCTTCTTTGCGGGCCCAGCCTGGAAAGGAGGGTCCGTCGAGGTTGCGGGCGAGGCGGATGCGGCTGGTGAGGACGATGTCGCGGGAGGGGCCGTCGTGTTCCATCCATTCGGGGGGACGGCGCAGCAGGGTGGAGAACTTCATCATGGCGGGGGAGCCTTGGGATTACGGGGACTGGGGGTGTTCGAGGGCGGCGATTTCGTTTTTGAGGCGGGCGGCTTCCTCGTAGGCTTCGGTGGAGACGGCGGAGTCGAGGGCGGAGCGGAGGTCGGCGAGGTGGGCTTGTTCGGCGAGGAGGCGGGTGAGGTGGGCGGGGACTTTGCCGATGTGGCGGGTGCCTTTGTGCATGGCCTTGAGGAGGGCGTCGAGGCCGTCGCCGAAGACGGCGTAGCAGGCGGCGCAGCCGAGGCGGCCGGTTTTGCGGAAGGTGGTTTGGGTCATGCCGCAGGTGGGGCAGGCCTTTTCTTTGGGTTGGGCGTCGACGCGGGAGCCCTGGCCGAAGCCGAGAAGCATGTCGGCGAGCTGGAAGCCAGTGGGGTCAGTGACGCCTTTTTCCTTGGCGCAGTCTTCGCACAAATTGATTTTTTGCATTTCTCCCTTCACGATCTGGGTGAGGAAGACAGAGGCTGGTTTGGCGTCGCAGACGTCGCATTTCATGTGGGCGGGAAAGTGGGGGGAAGGGGGAGAGCTGCCGGGAAGATACGGCAGAGCCGCCCCGGCGAAAGAAGGATTTTCCCGCAGTGCCCCGGGGGAATTCCCTAGGGCTGAGGGGGTTGGGCGGCGTGGGCGGCGATATTGTGGAGGAGGGCGTGGGCGCAGGCGGCGGCGAAGGCGGGGTCGTTGATGTTGCCAGGGTGTTCGAGGACGGGGATGTCGGCGCGGAGGGAGGAACGGAGGGCGTGGAAGAGGGCGGCGTCGGCGGCGGGGTCGTGGAAGGGGCCGCCGGGGGCGCTGATGACGCTGATGCCGCCGAGGGGGAGGAGAACGGTGACGGGGGCGGGGTAGGCGTTGATTTTGTCGGCGAGGATGTGGCCCAGGGCGGTGTTTTCCTCGGGGGAGGTGCGCATGAGGGTGACCTGGGGATTGTGGTGGTAGAAGAGGCGGTCGCGGAAGGTGGCGGGGACGCTGTCGGGGGTGCCGAAGTTGACCATGTCGAGGCAGCCTGGGGCGACCACGGCGGGGAGGCGGGCGCGGCCGACGGCTTCGAGGCGGTGGGGGCCGGCGCTGAGGACGCCGCCGACGAGTTGGTCGGCCCATTCGGTGGTGGTGATGTCGAGGACGCCGCTGACGAGGCCGCTTTCGATAAGGGACTCCATGGTTTTGCCGCCCTGGCCGGTGGCGGCGAAGACGAGGACTTCGTAGTCGGCGGCTTCGAGGAGGCGTTTGGCTTCGGTGACGCAGTCGGTGGTATTGCCGAACATGCTGGCGACGATGACGGGTTTGGCTTCGCTGGTTTCGGGTGGGGCGACTTGGACCATGCCGCAGATGGCGCCGGCGGCTTGGGCGAAGAGCTTGCGGGAGATGCGGTTGAGGCCGGAGACGTCGACGATGGAGGGCATCATGACGATGTCCTTGACGCCGACGTAGGGGGCGGTGTTGCCGCTGGCGAGGGTGGAGACCATGAGCTTGGGAAAGCCGAGGGGCAGGGCGCGCATGGCGGCGCTGGCGATGGCGGTGCCGCCGCCGCCGCCGAGGGAAATGATGGCCTGGATGCGGCCTGCGGCGGCGAGGCGAGCCACGTAGGGTGGGGCGGCTTCGGCCATGGCGGCGACGCGGAGGCCGCGGTCGAGGGGGAGGTCGGCGAGGCTGGGGAGGATGTCGTGGCGGGCGATCTGGGGAACGACTTGGGGGTCGCCGAGGCAGCCGACGTCGATGAGGAGGGCCTGGTGGCCGAGGGAGCGGATCGCCTCGGCGACGAAGGCGTGTTCGTGTCCTTTGGAATCGAGGGTGCCGAGCACTGCAATGGTAGCCATAGGCGAGCATCCAATCAGCCTGGCCAGGGACAATCAAGCCCAACCCTTGGGAGGTTTTGCGGGATTGCGGGGAGGGCGGAGCTGTTTCAGGATGGAGTGAAACTATGGATATACCCGCCCCCGTCACCCTGCTGGGCACGCAGGCCCCGCTTCCGACTGACCCCCAGGACGCGCGGCTGGAGTGCTTTCCGAATCGCGCGCAGGGGCGGCCGTTTTGGATTCACCTGGACTATCCGGAATTCAGTTCGCTGTGTCCGGTGACGGGGCAGCCGGACACCTGTCGGCTGCGGATATGTTATGTGCCCGGGGAGCGCTGTTTGGAGACGAAGTCGCTGAAGTACTACTTGGCATCGTGGCGCAATACGGCGGCTTTTAACGAGGATGTGGTGAACCGGTTGTTGGACGAGTTGAGTGCAGCCTGCGCGCCGCGGCAGATGATCGTGCGGGGGGACTTCTCGGCGCGCGGGGGGATCCGGCTGACGGCGCAGGCGAGCCAACCGCCTGGGGTGGTGGAAAATCCCTTTGGGCTGTAGCTTAGACTTATGAAAGTGTGCGTACTTCTTTCTGGGGGGATGGACAGCGTGACCGCGCTGCACTGGGCGGCGCGGGAGCACGAGGTGGGGTCGGCGCTGAGTTTTGATTACGGATCGAAGCACAACTGCCGGGAGTTGCCGCTGGCGGCGTGGCAGGCGGCGCAGTTGGGGGTGCCGCACGTGGTCATGGCGCTGCCGTTTGTGAACCAGCATTTTGCGTCGGATTTATTGCAGAGCGGCGGGGACATCCCGGACGGGCACTATGCGGAGGAGAACATGAAGCGGACCGTGGTGCCGTTTCGCAATGGGATCTTGTTGGCGATTGCGGCGGGGTTTGCGGAGAGCCGGGGGGCGGAGGGCCTGGTGATTGGGGCGCACAGTGGGGACCACGCGATTTATCCGGATTGCCGGGAGCCGTTTATGGTGGCGATGGGGGAGGCGATTCGCCTGGGCAGCTACGCGGAGTTGGCCCTGATGCGGCCCTTTATAGAAATGAGCAAGGCGGGGATTGCCCGTTGCGGGGCGGAGCTGGGGGTGGACTTTGGGAAAACCTGGTCGTGCTACAAGGGAGGCGAGCGGCAGTGCGGGACCTGCGGGACCTGCGTGGAGCGGCGGGAAGCTTTTGGGCTGGCGGGCTTGGGGGATCCGACGGACTATGTGGCGGCGCCGCCGCTGCCGCCCGCCCCTCTGAGGAGCTAGGCTTTTGGGGTAGTTTTTTGTGCAGCTATGTTGATTTCGGAAATGTTCTATTCGGTCCAAGGGGAGGGCGTGCTGACGGGGGTGCCGAGCATTTTCGTCCGGACTTCGGGGTGCAATTTGCGCTGCCGGTGGTGTGACACGCCGTATGCTTCATGGAAGCCGGAGGGCGTGGAAATGGAGGTGGAGGCGATTTTGGGGAAGTTGGGGGAGTGGCCGAGGGCGCGGCACGTGGTGCTGACGGGGGGCGAGCCGATGGTGGCGCGGGAGGTGCGCCGACTGATGGCGGGGATCCGGGAAATGGGGTACCATTTGACGGTGGAAACGGCGGGGACGATTGGGCTAGAGGGTTCCGGCTGCGACTTAGCTAGTCTGAGCCCTAAGCTGAGCAACTCCACGCCGCGGCCGGGGGAGATTGGGGAGGGATGGGTGGCGCGGCACGAGCAGACGCGGCGGCAGTTGGGGGTGCTGCGCTCTTGGATTGCGGGGGCCGCAGAGGTGCAGGTCAAGTTTGTGATCAGCGGGGAAGCGGATCTGGAGGAGGCCATGGGTTTGGTCGCGGAGTTGGGGGATGCGGTGCCGCCGGACCGGATTTTGCTGATGCCGGAGGGCCGGACGGTGGAGGAATTGCGCGGGCGGGCGGGCTGGCTGGTCGAGGTGTGCAAGGCCCAGGGCTACCGGTTCTGCCACCGCCTGCACATCGAGTTGTTTGGCAACACCCGGGCCACCTAAGCTTTTTGGTCCAAAGCCGCGGGAGATTGGCGGGAAATCTGCTATTTTAGAAAGTTCGGTTGGCGGCGCAGATGCGGCGCCGCAAAGCCGAGCGGGGGCGGGCGCTCGCCCAGAAAAAAACAAATCAAGCTCGGGATAAAATTTGAGCTTTACAACTAAGCCCTACTTTTAAACTCTTCCGTTGTATGAAAAAATTGTCAAAATACCCAAAAACACCGGGGCTGATCTTGGCCTTTTCCAGTGTGGCCTTGTCGGCCCATGCTGATGTGCTCGTCAAACTCGACGCCACTTCGCTGCCCCTAGGTGCCCTGAGCACCTGGGCGAACACCGGCACTTTGGCGGATCCCTTCATCGCCAGCGGGGCTCCCGCGGTGAAAACGGTGGCCGGCATTAAGGCCGTGTCCCTTTCGGGCGGGGCGGATTTTTATGCTGGTCCCGTGGCTCCCTCAAGCGTTTCGGGGGTGAACCCGACGCGCTCCGTGGAAGTCTGGGCCTACAATCCGAGCGTAGCCGATGAAGAGACCTTGGTGGCCTGGGGGCACCGGGGCGGCGGCGACGGCACCAATTATTCATGCAATTTTGGCAACAACGCGACCTGGGGCGCGCTGGGGCAGTGGGGCGGCGGCCCGGACGTGGGCTGGGGCAGCATTGCGGCTCCGGCGGCGGGGGTCTGGCACCACCTGGTTTACACCTATGATGGCGGCGGCGTAGGCGGCGCGGGGACTTCCCGGGTGTATGTCGATGGGGTGATGACGAATGCTGAATTCAACGGCAACCTGAATACCCACGACGGTTTCCCGATCGTGATCGGGGCGCAGAATGACGGCAGCGGGGTCCCCGCGGGCTTCAACTCGGGCCTGAGCATCGCCAAGGTGCGGGTGCACGACGTCTTGCTCAGCGACGCTGAAATCTTGGCTCAGTACAACGCGGAGTTGCCGCAGTTCCGCCCGACGGCATTTTTGTCGGGATCGCGGATCAATTCGACCACGGACGTGGTGTTCACGGTGCAAGACAACGGCACCGGCAGCGTGGCCAATCCGGCCTCGTTCAGCGTGAGCATGGAAGGCATCCGGCCCGGTTGGCAGGTCGCCGGCGGCGATGGCCCGCAAAACGGGTCCATCACTTCTTCGCTGCTGACCATTCCCAACGGCAACGCGATCGAGTTGACGGTCAAGCACCGCTACAATTTTGAAGGCGACTACACCCCAGGAAATGCCTACGACGGCGGGGTGATCCAAGTCAGCATCAACGGGGGGGAATTCACCACCTTGGACAGCACCGCCTTTAGCCAAAATGGCTACTATGAAGGCGGGCCGATCATTGGGACTGGGGTCCTGAACGGCTCTCTGGGCTTCAACGGGCCCTCGGCCGGATTCGGCGACGGCACCTTGATCACCTCGATCGCTTCGATCACCGGAGCGGGTTCGGGCGACACCGTGCAAGTCCGCTTCCTCGGCGCCTGGGATGAAGGGTATTCCCCCACAGGGATTGACTGGGAAATCGCTGGGGTGACGCTCAAGGCGGGATCGGCCACGGTATTGGATCAAAACTTCACCGGCGGCAACGGGGCCTTCACCAAGGAGAGCACCGGAGGCGTGGCGAATTGGAATTACATTTCTTCGGCCCTGCCAGCGATGGGGGCGATCCGGGCGAGCAAGGTTGGCGGCGTGACCACGCTGGTGCAGCCGGTCGCCTGGGTGGCAAATCAGTCTTACACCTTCAACATCGTAGGCAAGGACACCAATGGGGCCAACCTGGTGTACCAATCCACCTTGAACACTCCGGTGCTGCCCTTGGTGGCGGGCCGGACTTGGCCGGTGGTGTTGCCTGGCCCGCTGGGCACGACTAGCACTTGGGGCGTGCGCACCTACCTCAACCAGGGCCTCAATGGAGCCGAGGACTTGACTTCCGCCCTGAGCTTCCTGGCCGGAGCTGACGTCGACCGCACGCCAGCCCTCTCCCCGGACACAGTGATTGACACCCAGGAAACCTTCCTCAACTTCCGCGACCCCGAGTCCAACGGAAACAGCGGCGGGATCGTGGTGGGCGACTTGCCTTTCCCCGGAAATGCCCTGTCCACCGCCACCAATGGCGGGGCCGCCCGCGGCGACGACCACGTGGTGACCACGGCGCACACCGCGATCCGGATTGCCACCGAAGGCGACTACACCTTCAACATCCACTGCGATGACGGCTTCATGTTCCGCATCAAGTCGGCGAGCGGCCCGCATCCCAAGTTTGTCGCCACCGGCGGCCCAGGGTCCGTGGCCCAGGAACAGCAAAACATCCTGTTCTTCCCTACCGGGACCGGCGACGCCGACACCCGCGGGGTGGTGCACTTGACTCCTGGCGTCTACAAGCTGGAGTACGCCACCTGGGAAGGCGGCGGCGGCTTCTTCTACGAAGTGAGCGTGGCCAGCGGGTTCTACCCGAACAACGCGGACACCGACACCTGGACGCTCTTGGGGGTCACCTCGGACCGGGCCACGCCGATCCCCTATCCTTCGATGGTGGGAGATTGGACGGTGTTGAGCACCCTGCCAGGAGCCTTGATTCA
>CANHIJ010000049.1 GCA_947460575.1 Verrucomicrobiales bacterium
CAAGCCACCGCCTCCTCAATCCTCTCAAAGAAGCGCACCTGCGGATCCTTGACCACCGCTCGCCCCTGGCGTGCTACTTCCGCCTGCTCCACCACTGCCCACCGAACCTCCGGAAACGCTCTCAGCCACGCCCGGTGCTGAAAATAGACGCTAGCAAATCCTCCTCCAAAATCCAGCACCGTCAAGCGCTGCGCCCCCGCCGCCTGCAGCGCCCCGCAAGCCGTCAGCAAGGGCCAGTCCAGACTCCCCGCCGCCATGACCCGCCCGTCGCGCTCAAACGCCCCCGCTTCCCCCGCCATGGCCTGATAGGCGCGGGCGTAGCTTTCGCACATCGGGCCCAATCCGTAATCCCGGCAGGCCGCCTGCGCGCTGGCCCAATCCCCATAGTCCCCCGACCACATCGAGGAATTCAAGCGCGCCAACCCGGCCAAGGCTTCCGCCGCCCGCACCGCCACAATCCCCGGCGTGGCATAGCGCAAGCGATTCTGCCAGCTCATTTTTAAAGGGGAAGTAATCTTTATTTTCATCGCGGAATATGGGCCAACAAACTCCACTGACCCTCCCCATCCGCCTTGCCAAGGGCAAATCCGGCCCCTCGGTCCGCTCCGCGCGGCGACTTAATCGTCCAGCAGGCCGCCTGCGCCCTGCTGCACCTCATCCAAAAACGCCTCCAGGGCCCGCCGGTCGCGCTTGCTCGGGCGCAGCAGCGGGCTGGCCGCGGCGTTAAGCGCGTGCTCCGCCCGGCGCAGGCGGGCTTTTTCGCGCTCCTCCGCGGAAGTCACATCTTCTAGGCAATCGGCCACGGCCTTGGCCCCCACCCGCTTGTCGATCAGCGCCAGCACCTTGACCGTCTTCACGTCATCCCCACTCTGCACCGCAATGACATCGCCCACCCGCACTTCCCGCCCCGCTTTTACCGCCTGCCCGCCCACCTGCACCCGCCCCAAGCGACAGGCGTCCGCCGCCTCCGGCCGCGTCCGCTGCAGCCGGACCGCCCAAAGAAACTTGTCCATCCGCACCGAGTCCATGATTAGCTCAAAAAACGAAAACTCCCGCCCGCCGCGATCAAAAAAAACCAAAAAAAACCCGGCGGGACAGCGCGCTGCGCCGCCCCCGCCGGGCCGATCTTTAACCCTTAGGCGATGAAATCGTTCAGAAGGTTTTCTAGCATTTCCTGGCGGCCGCTGCCCGTTTGCACATCGGCTAGACCCAGAGCGTGTTGCTCCAACTCGGCAAAGCCCACTTGGCCCTGCTCGATCTGCTGGCCAATCCCGCTGTCAAAGCTAGCATAGCGCTGCTTGACGAAGCCGTCGAGGCGCCCGTCCTCCAGGATTTGGTGCGCAATTTTCAGGCCGCGCGCAAAGGCGTCCATCCCGCCAATGTGGGCGTGGAACAGGTCTTCCGGCTCAAAGGACTCCCGGCGCACTTTGGCGTCGAAATTGAGTCCCCCCGTCTTGAACCCACCGGTCTTCAACAATACTAACATGATCTGGGTCGTCATGTAGATGTTGGTAGGGAATTGGTCGGTGTCCCATCCGATCAGCTCGTCGCCCGCATTGGCGTCGATCGAGCCCAGCGCGCCCGCGCCCGCCGCCACCGTCAATTCGTGCTGCACGGTGTGTCCGGCCAAGGTGGCGTGGTTGGTCTCAATATTGAGCTTAAAGTGGTCTAGCAAATTGTACTCCCGGAGGAAGTTCAAGCAGGCCGCGGCATCGCTGTCGTATTGGTGGGTGGAGGGCTCCCGGGGCTTGGGTTCAATGTAGAATTGGCCGGTGAAGCCGATTTTCTTTTTGTAGTCTACCGCCATGTGGAGCAGCGCCGCCAAGTGGTCCAGCTCCCGCTTCATGTTCGTATTGAGCAAGGTCGCATAGCCCTCGCGCCCGCCCCAAAAGGTGTAGCCCAAACCGCCCAGCTGCAAAGTCACGTCCATGGCCTTCTTCACCTGCGCCGCGGCATAGGCAAAGACATCAGCGCTCGGGCTGGTGCCCGCCCCTTGATTGTAGCGAGGATGCGCAAAGAGACAGGCCGTGCCCCAGAGCAACTTGATGCCGGTCTGCTGCTGCAGGCGCCCCAAGTGGTCGGCCACCGCCTGCAAGGCGTCGTTGTTGGCCTTCAGGCCGCCGAGCTCGGGAGCCACGTCGCGGTCATGGAAACAATAGTATTCAATCCCCAGCTTCCCCGTGAATTCAAAGCAGGCATCTGCCACGCGGCAGGCGTTTTCGACGCTGTTGCTGCGGTCGTCCCATGGGCGAATCGCCGTGCCGGCCCCAAAGGGATCGGCCAAGCTGTTCTTCATGGCGTGCCAATAGGCGACGCCAAAGCGGAGATGGTCCTTCATCGTCTTCCCGCCGACGACCTCCTCAGCATGGTAGTGCCGAAAAGCCAGCGGGTTCTTGGTCTTAGGACCTTCAAAAGCGATCTTCTTGATTTGGGGGAAATATTCCTGACTCATGAGACCCCCACCTTGTAAAAACCTTCCCCCTCTGGCAAGCCCAGATTCCACCCCCTAAAAACGTTAGGCGTCCCGGTGGGTCGGCTGGGGACGCCCCGGCCGGAAGTGCTCGCGGTGCTCCAGCCGCAAGGCCAAGCCAGGATGGGCCGCCTCGGCCGCCCGCAGCGACGCCTCCACCGCGGCCGCCAATTTCTCTGGATCGGCCTCGGCCCGCAAGTTCACGATCAACTGCCCGGCCGCCGAAGGCTCGTCCAAGCTCATCGACAACTCCGGCACCAGGTCGCTGCGCACCAAATTCACTACCGCCACCTCCCCGCCGATCGACTCTTCGGGACTGTAGGTCATCTTCAGGTGGGCCACCTCACCCGCGCACGCTGCCAGGCGCTGCTGCACCCCGGCGCACAGCTCGCGCAGCAAAGCTCCCACGTCAAACTCCTCCGCCGCCGCTACCGCCACCGTGGCATTGCACCAGCCCAGCAAGGCCTCCCCATCCGCATACATATCGTAATCCATCAGCAGCGCCCCCCGCGGCACCTGCTCGGAGCTGGTGAGCCGCCCAAACCATTCCTCCAAGTGCCGTTCCTCCCGCACCGAAACCGCCAACACTTCCGCCGCCGGAAAGGCCGCCCGCAGCGCTTCCTGCAACTCCGCAAGCTTTTCTTCCGACAACAATTCGCTTTTGCTGACCACGATGAGGTCGGCCTCCTCCAACTGCTTGCGGTAAATGTAGATCACCTTGGCCGAAAAACTGCCGCCCTCGGCCAGCCCCATCACCCGCTGCGCCCGAATCGGATCCACCAATACTGTCAAAGGAGCAATTTGATAGGAATCCCCGTAGATCCGCCGCAGCGGATACGTCACCGTGGCCACCAAATCGGTGCAACTGCCCACCGGCTCCGCGATGATGACGTCCGGCCGGTTGGCCTCTGTCAGGCTGGCCGCGGCCTCCGTCAGCGACGCAAAGCGGCAGCAAAAACACCCCCCGGGGATCTCCTCGGTGGCAAAGCCCAGCGAGCGCAGCATCGCCGTGTCCACCAGCTCCCGGCCCTGGTCGTTCGTAATCAGACCCACCCGCTGCCCGGAATCGCTGAGGTGCCGGGCCAAGCGGGCCACCGCGGTCGTTTTGCCCGCCCCCAAAAACCCACCGATCATGATGTAGCGGGCGCGCGGCGCAGGGGTCGTTATTTCCATATCAATGAATTGTAATTGCCAAGCGGCACTGCCCGGCTCTACCACTCCCTGCACCGCGGGAGCTCCCCGCACAACCCAGGATTCCCCGCTTCGCACCGGGAGCCGCCTTTGCCCCGGCCCACCCCCATCACCACCCACCACTGTCCACCACCCGCCGTGAAAACTACCGCCCTCCTCCTCTCTTCCGCCGCCCTTCTCCTCGGGCTCTCCGCCTGCGACCAGGCCAAAGACGCTGCCACCAAGGCCCAAAGCGCCGCCTTGAGCGCCGCCGAAGCCGCCAAATCCGCCGCGGCAAACCTCGCCGCCGACGCCAAATCCACGGCCGCAGGCACCACCCAATCGGCGCAAGATACTGCCGCCAAAGCGACCGAAGCCGCCGCCGCTCTCGGCGCCGACGCCCTCGACAAAGGCAAGGAACTCGCCGCTTCCGCCCTCGACTGGACCACCCAAAAACTCGGCACGCCAGGCGCCGACAGCGTCCTCGCAGACTTCAAGAAACTCTTCACAGAAGCCCAAAGCGCGGTCCAAGGCGGCCTCACCAGCGACAAGGCCCTCGAGCTCAAAGCCAAATGGGACGCCCTTTCCGCCCAGGCCTCCGAGACCCTTAAGGGCCTAACTCCAGAACAAAAAGAAAAGCTCTCCGGCCTCCTCGATTTCATGAAGTCCAAGTGGGACGCCCTCCTGGCCCCCGCGGCGTCGGCCCCCGCGGACCCTGCCCCTGCCGCTCCTGCTTCCAAATAAGCGCTTCCCTTCCCGCTTCCCCCAGGGGCATCCGGCAGCGGATGCCCCTTTTGCTTTTTCTCCAGCCCATGCCTTGCTCTCCCCCTCATGCCCCGCCTGCTTCCCCTCCTCGCCGTCCTCCTCGCCTGGGCCGCCATCTACCTGCCAGGCCTTGGAAACATGGAGCTCAAAGGCGAAGAAGGCCGCCGCATCCTCCCCGCCCGCCACATGATCCAGTCCGGCGACTACATCCTCCCCTATTCCGAGGGTAAACCCTATCACCGCAAGCCTCCGCTCATCAATTGGTCCATCGCCGCCAGCTTTCAGGCCCTCGGCCGCGAAAGCGAATTCGCCGCCCGCCTCCCCTCCGCCCTCTCCCTTCTCCTCCTCGCCCTCGCCGCCTCCTGGGCGGGCGCCATCCTCGTCGGCCCCTCCGGCGCCTGGTGGCTGCCCCTCGCCATCCTCACCACCATCGGATCCATCGAAAAAGGCCGACTCGCCGAAATCGAAGCCCTCTTTCTCAGCCTCTCCGGCACAGGAATATTAGTGTGGCTGGCCCTCTGGTACCGCGGGAGTTCCCCCACCTCCCGCTGGCTCTGGGCCGGCTTTTGGTTCGGCCTGGCCTCCCTCGCCAAGGGCCCTATCTTCCTTCCCTTCTTCTACGCCATCGCCGCCGTAGCCCTCTGGCAAAACCGCCAGCGCCGCGAACTCTGGCACCCCGCCCACCTCGCCGGTCTCGCCCTGGCCCTTTTTCTCCCCCTCCCTTGGGTCCTCGCCGCCCGCCGCATCCTCGCCGCCCTCCCCGCCGAAACCTCGCCTTCTAGCCAAACCCAAGTCTGGATCGACCAAATCCTCAAGCGCCTCGACCCCGCCGCGATCGACTGGTCCACCTACGCCCTGGGCCCCCCCGAGACCTTCCTCCTCCTCTGCCCCTGGGCCCTCGTGGCCGCCCTCCTCTGGCGCCCCGCCCGCCGCCGCTGGTGGCCCGACCTCCCCCCCAAAGACCGCGCCCTCCTCCTCGGCCTCGGCTGGGGATCCCTCGCCTCCGGCCTCACCTACGCCCTCCTCCCCGAAGCCCACGCCCGCTTCCAACTCCCCCTGGTGGCCCCCGTCGCCCTCCTCGCCGTCCTTCTCCTCAAGCACTGGCAACTCCGCCAACCCCACCTCGCCCCCGAACCGCCCGCTGCCCGCTGGACCAGCACCCTCTTCCGCGGCCTCCTCCTCCTCATCCTCCTCGCCGGCGTCACCCTCCCTTGGCGCTTCAGCCCCGCCTCCATGGTCCCCTCCATGGCCCTCATCTTGGGCGCCAGCCCCCTCGTCTGGCTCCTCGCGATCCGCTTCGCCCGCATGACCTGGCCCGACCGCCTCTTCGCCGAAGCCGCCCTCCTCGCCAGCTGGGCCATCCTCTTCAAAGCCGCCGTGGCCATGCCCATCATGCGCCTCCACCAAACCATCCGCCCTCCCGCCCTCGCCATCCTCGCTGCCACCGGCCCCCAGCCCCGCCTCCTCGCCCTCTACCCAGGCCCCCAGCCCTTCCTCTTCTACCTCGGCCCCCACGTCCGCGAAATCGCCTCCATCCGCCAGGCCACCCCAGATGCCACCCACCTCGTCGTCCCCGCCGCCCGCCTCGACGCCCCAGACCTCCGCCAGCGCCTCGCCCGCATCGGCTTTCAAGACTCCATCCTCACCGTAAAAGACGACGACGGCACCCCCTACACCCTGCTGCGCCGCCACCCCCAACCCTAGCATGTACCCTGCCTCGTTCCTCCACCAGGACGCCCTCCTCCCCCAGGCCTCTCCCCAGATGATGGACGCCGCCTGGAGCCGGGGCTGGCGGCACTTCGGAGAACACTTTTTCCGCTACAGCCACTCCCTAGCCGAAGACGGATCCTGGCAACACATCCTCCCCCTGCGCCTCGCCGTCGCCGATTTTCAGCCCACCGCCAGGCTGCGCCGCATTCTCCGCCGCAACGCCGACCTCACCGTGGAAATCGCCCCCGCCCGCGTCGACGCCGCCCGCGAAGCCCTCTTCCTCCGCCACCGCCAGCGCTTCCACTCCAATATCCCCGACTCCCTGAGCCAATTCCTCCCCAGTGCCGACCCCGCTAACCTCCCCTGCGAGTGCCGCGAAATCCGCCTCCTCGACCAAGGGCAACTCCTCGCCGTCAGCTACCTCGACCTCGGCCACGAAGCCTGCTCCAGCCTCTACGCCCTCTTCGAACCCGCCGCCGCCCGCCGCAGCCTCGGCTTCTGCACCCTCCTCCACGAAATCGCCTTCGCCCGCCACAGCGGCCGCCGCTTCCTCTACCCAGGCTACGCCACCGCTGAACCCAGCCACTACGACTACAAAAAATCCTTCCCCGCCCTCCAGGCCTATTGCTGGACCACCGGCCAGTGGCTCCCCCTAGCGCACATTTCCACCCCGCCCGCTCCACCCCACCTCCCATGAACTACTGGCTCTTCAAATCCGAACCCGACGTCTTCTCCTTCCCCGACCTCAAAGCGCGCCCCCAGCGCACCGAGCCCTGGACCGGCGTGCGCAATTACCAAGCCCGCAATTTCATGCGCGATCACATGCAAGTCGGCGACCTCGCCCTCTTCTACCACAGCAGCTGCCCCCAGCCAGGCGTGGTCGGCCTCATGCGCGTCGCCTCCCCCCCCTATCCAGACCCTACCCAGTTCGCCCCCTCCGACGAAGCCTTCGACCCCAAGGCTACCCCCGCCAAACCCATTTGGATCCTCGTCGACGTCGCCTGGCACCAAGACCTCACCCAACCCGTCAGCCTGCCGCAACTCCGCGAAGAACCCACCCTGGCGGACCTCGCCATCCTGCGCCGCGGCAACCGCCTCAGCATCACCCCCCTCACCCCCTCCGAGTTTCACACCATTCTCCACCTCTCCCAAACCCCTACCCCTCCCCCCGCCTAGGCCCCCCAGATAAAGTTTCGCTTCCCCGCCGTTCTTTCCTGCGCTCCCTTCGCCTCCTGCCCCCGCGGCTCCTCCCTGCCCCGCCTCTCCCCCTCTCCTTTTTTAAAACATGGCATCATTCACCGGCATCGCCGACGAGGCGGGAAACCCCCTCGCCACCCAAATCCGCGCCACCCAGGCCCTCGGATGGGATTCCCTGGAACTGCGCAACGTCCAGCTCCCCGGCTTCCCCACCGCCAACGTCCACGACCTCCCCCCCGCCGCCTTCGAGCTCCTCTGCCGCGATCTCGCCGCCGCCAACCTCTCCGTCGCCGCCTTCGGCTCCTCCATCGGCAACTGGGCCAGCCCCATCACCGACCCCTTCGACACCACCCTCGAGCGGCTCCAGCGCGCCATTCCCCGCATGCAGCAACTCGGCACCCGCTTTCTCCGCATCATGAGCTTCGCCGTGCTCAAAGATGCCTCCGGCGCCGACCTCCCCGACCAATGCGACGCCGAACGCTTCCGCCGCCTCCGCGAAATCAAAGCCCGCTGCGACGACGCCGGCCTCGTCGCGGTCCACGAAAATTGCATGAACTACGGCGGCATGTCCATCTCCCACGCCCTCCGCACCCTCGACGCCGTCCCCGGCCTGCGCTGGGTCTTCGACACCGCTAACCCCCTCTTCAACGAGGACCGCGACCGCCCCGGACACCAACAAGACCCCTGGGACTTCTACCAGGCCGTCAAACCCGCCATCTCCCACTTCCACATCAAAGACGGCATCTACGACCCCCTCCTCCGCGACTGCCACTACACCCTCCCAGGCCTCGGCCACGGCGCCGTCCCCCGCATCCTCGCCGACGCCCTCGCCTCCGGATACCAGGGCTTCCTCTCCATCGAACCCCACACCGCCGTCGTCTTCCACAGCGCCCCCACCGAAACAGACGCCGACCCCGCCGCCCGCGCTGAACAACAATTCCAAAGCTACCTCGACTACGGCCGCGCCCTCCAAAATCTCGTCGCCTCCCTCCCGCTTTCCTAAAATACCCCATGAAAACGCCCTCTCTTTCCACCCGGCTCGTCCTCGCCGCGGCCCTCCTCCTCGCGCCCCTCTCCGCCTTCGCCCAGGACGACCCCAAGGCCACCGCCCACCCCGCCTCCAAAGTCGTCCAGAACTACCTCCAGCTCGTCCTCCAGCGCCAGTGGAACCAGTCCGCCACCCTCGTGGAGCCCAGCTCCCTCAAGCAACTCCACGCCGATTTCCTCCGCCGCCTCAAGGCCGCTCCCACCATGGACGACGAACAGGAAATGACCCGCCGCGTCGGCAAGGAAACCTTCACCGAGGTCGAAAATATGACCCCCCTCGCCTTCTACACCGCCTACCACGATGGCCTCCAAGAGCGTTGGAAAGTTTCCCCCGAAGTCATCAAAAAAGTGCGCGACTCCCTCACCGTCCGCCTGCTCAGCCTCGCCGAAGAAGACCCCGAACACGTCCACATCCTCGTCCGCACCAAGCACTCCAACGACAAGGCCCTCATCGAAAACCTCGAACTCATCTCCCTCATCAAACAAGACGGCTCCTGGAAAGTCGCCCTCAACGAACAGGCCCCGCGCATCACCCCCCTCGACCAGGCCCCCGCACTCGAACCCGCCCCCGCCCCCCAAACACCCGCCGCGGCCCCTCAGCCCGCCCCCAAGCCTAAGCCCGCCAAGCGCAAATAAGTTTCCAACCTAAACCCTCTCCCTAGCCCATGAGCCAAAAAATTATCCGCGTCGGCATCATCGGAGGCGGCCTGATGGGCCGCGAAGTCGCCAGCGCCTTCGCCCGCTGGATGGCCCTCGCCGACCTCCCCGTCCGCCCCGTCCTCCACGCCGTCGCCGACCTCTCCGAAAAAGTCCGCGAGTGGTTCCGCCCCCTCCCCGGCATGGCCCTGCTCACCGCCGACTACCACGCCTTGCTCGCCGACCCCGCCATCGACGTCGTCTACGTCGCCGTGCCCCACCACCTCCACCAACAAATCTACCTCGACGTCCTCCGCGCCGGCAAAGACCTCCTCGCCGAAAAACCCTTCGGCATCGACCTCCCCGCCGCCCAAGCCATCTGCCACGCCGCCGCCGAACACCGCCGCTTCGTCCGCTGCAGCTCCGAATTCCCCTACTTCCCCGGCGCCCAAGCCGTCTTCCAGGGCGCCCAAAGCGGCACCTTCGGCCGACTCCTCGAAGTCCACAGCGGCTTCCACCACTCCAGCGACCTCGACCCCACCAAACCCGCCAACTGGAAACGCCTCAGCGCCACCTGCGGCCAAATCGGCGTCATGGGCGACCTCGGCATGCACACCCTCCACCTCCCCCTCCGCCTCGGCTGGAAACCTCACAAGGTCTACGCCCAACTCCAAAAGGGCGTCCCCCAGCGCCCCGGCCCCGACGGCCAACCCGTCGCCTGCGACACCTGGGACAACGCCACCCTCAACACCTGGATCCACGCCGACGGCCAAGACGTCCCCCTCCGCCTCGAAATGAAACGCCTCGCCCCCGGCGCCGCTAATTCTTGGTACTTCGAAGTCCTCGGCAGCGACGGCGGCATGCGCTACAATACCGCCGAACCCAAAACCCTCTACACCTTCCGCCGCCACGGCAGCCAACAATCCTGGGAACGCCGCGACCTCGGCTTCGCCATGCCCTTCCCCGCCATCACCGGCGGCATTTTCGAACCCGGCTTCCCCGACATCATGCAGCAAATGTGGGCCGCCTACCTCATGGAGCGCGAAGGCCTCCTCGGATCCCACCTCGGCTGCGTCCGCCCCGACGAAGCCCTCGCCTCCCACCAACTCTTCGCTGCCGCCCTCCGCTCCCACGCCGACCAAACCGTGGAAACGCTCTAACTTGCCACCTCTCGCCCCTTTTTCATGCGCGCCACCCTCATTAAAGAATACACCTTCGAAGCCGCCCAAACCCTCCCCACCGCCCCCCCCGGCCACAAGTGCCGCCAGATGCACGGCCACAGCTTCAAAATCGAAATCGCCGTCACCGGCGACGTCGACCCCGCCATCGGTTGGGTCTACGACCACGCCCGCATCTCCAAGGCCATCAATCCCCTCATCGACCGCCTCGACCACTCCTACCTCAACGAAATCGAAGGCCTGGAAAACCCCACTATCGAAAATATCTGCGCCTGGTTCTGGCGCCTCCTCGAACCCCAACTCCCCGGCCTCAGCGAAATCGTCCTCCACGAAACCCCCACCGCCCGCTGCGTCTTCCGCGGCTTCTAACCCCCCTCGCGCCCCCATGCCTCTCCCCCTCGAAGACACCTTTGCCGACCTCATCGGCAAGGCCCAAAAAGGCCTCCACCTCAGCGATAGCACCCTAGCCGAACGCGCTGCGATCCCCCTCGAAACCCTAGCGCAACTCCAAGAGGGCGTCCTCCACGAAGCCCCCCTCCGCCAACTCGCCCCCGCCCTCGGCCTCCACCCCGACAGCCTCCTCGACATCGCCCACCGCGCCTGGGCCCCCCCGCCCCTAGAGCTCGAAGGCCTCCTCGCTTTCAGCACCTACTACGAAGCACACGACATGGCGGTCAACCACTACATCGCCTTTGACCCCCACACCAAAGCGGCCGCCATTTTCGATACCGGCATGGACCCCGCTCCCACCCTCGCCGCCCTCGCCGCCCACGGCCTCGACGTCCAGGCCATCTTCATCACCCACACCCACTTCGACCACATCGCCGCCCTCCCCGCCCTCCGCCAAGCCTTCCCCCAAGCCCCCGTCTACTGCGGCCGCGGCGAAGCCCTCCCCCTCGCCTCCCCCATCGACCACGGCTTCACATACCCCCTCGGCAACCTTGCCCTCGAAGCCCGCGAAACCTCCGGCCACGCCACCTGCGGCATGTCCTACCTCATCACCGGCCTCGCCCAACCCCTCGCCATCGTTGGCGACGCCCTCTTCGCCGGCTCCATGGGCGGACCCCGCACCTCCTGGTCCCAGGCCCTCGACCACAACCGCCAACACCTCTTCTCCCTCCCCCCCCACACCCTCATCGCCCCCGGCCACGGCCCCCTCACCACCATCGCCGAAGAAAAAGCCCACAACCCTTTCTACCCAGAATTCAAATCCCCCACCCCATGATCCCCTCTAACCCCAAAATCGCCTTCGTCGGCGTCGGCCGCATGGGCGCCAATATGGCCCGCCGCCTCCACGAAATCGGCTGCCCCGTCACCGCCGTCGCCGACCTCGACCCCCGCGCCGCCGCCGAGCTCGCCGCCGAAATCGGCGCCACCCCCTGCTCCCGCCTCGCCGACCTCACCGCCGCCGCCGACGTCATCTTCACCGTGGTCACCAACGACGCCGCCATGCGCGCCATCTTCCTCGACCCCACCGACAACCTCCTCCAAGGCGCCTCCGGCAAAACCTTCATCAACTGCGCCACCCTCACCCCCCAAATCCACCTCGACCTCGAAGCCGCCGCCGCCGCCGTCGGCGCCCACACCATCGAGGCCTGCATGGCTTCCTCCATCCCCCAAGCCCGCAGCGGCACCCTCCAACTCATGGTCGGCGGCTCCCCCGAGCTCTTCCGCCAATGCCAGCCCCTCCTCCAAAAAATGAGCGCCTCCCTCACCTACGTCGGCCCCACCGGCCAAGCCGCGCAGGTCAAGGCCCTCGTCAACATGGTCATGAATATCAATACCGCCGGCCTCGCCGAAGGCCTCGGCCTCGGCGCCGCCCTCGGACTCGACCTCGCCATGCTCGCCAGCGTCTTCGCCTCCACCGGCGCCAATAGCCGCGTCCTCCAAACCGACGGCGACGACATGATCCAGCGCGAACACTCCTGCTTCTTCCGCGCCGACCACGCCGCCAAAGACAGCCACATCGCCCTCGCCCTCGCCCAAGACCTCGGCCTCTCCCTCCCCCTCGCCGCCGCCACCGCCGCCCAATACGACCGCCTCGTCGACCTCGGCCTCGGCGAACTCGACAAAAGCGCCATCGCCGAATTGACCTTCCCTGGCCGCCGCCCCCCTTCCCCCTAGCCCCACGCTTCCCCCCTGCCATCCTGTCCCAGGGCGACACTCTGTCCCCCGCCGCGCGCCAATCTGGCGCAGCAGCGACGCCTTTCTCCCCGCCCGAAAAACCCCACGGAACGCCATAGTCATTGACCATCAATGACTGGAAAAGTTTTCTGCCCTGCTGGCACCCTCTCTGCACTAAGGCAGCTCAGAAACTTTTCCCCCACACCACCATGGCTAAAATCCTCGGCATCGACCTCGGCACCACCAACTCCTGCATGGCCATCATGGATGGCGGACAGGCCGTCGTTCTAGAAAACAGCGAAGGCGCTCGCACCACCCCCTCCGTGGTCGCCTTCACCAAAACCGGCGAGCGCGTCGTCGGCCAGGCCGCCAAGCGCCAGGCCGTCACCAACGCCACCAACACCATCTTCTCCGCCAAGCGCTACATCGGCCGCAAGTTCTCCGAACTCACCGAAGCCGACAAAGCCGTCCCCTACAAAATCGTCGAAGCCTCCAACGGCGACGCCCACATCCAAGTCGAAATCAACGGCGAGAAAAAAACCTACAGCCCCCAGGAAATCGGGGCCATGGTCCTCGCCAAGCTCAAAGCCGACGCCGAAGCCAAAATCGGCGAAACCATCACTGACGCCGTCATCACCGTCCCCGCCTACTTCAACGACTCCCAGCGCAACGCCACCAAGGCCGCCGGTGAAATCGCCGGCCTCAACGTCCGCCGCATCATCAACGAACCCACCGCCGCCTCCCTCGCCTACGGCCTCGACAAAAAAGCCAACGAAAAAATCGCGGTCTACGACCTCGGCGGCGGCACCTTCGACATCAGCGTCCTCGACATCGGCGACGGCGTCTTCGAAGTCCTCGCCACCAACGGCGATACCCACCTCGGCGGCGACGACTGGGACAACGTCCTCATCAACTGGATCGTCAAGGGCTTCAAAGACGACCACGGCATCGACCTCAGCAAACAACCCGACGCCCTCCAGCGCATCAAGGAAGAAGCCGAAAAAGCTAAAATCGCCCTCAGCTCCAGCCAGTCCTACGACCTCAACCTCCCCTTCATCACCGCCGACCAAACCGGGCCCAAGCACATCGCCAAAACCCTCACCCGCTCCCAGCTGGAACAACTCACCGACAGCCTCTTCGAGCGCACCATCAAACCCGTCAAGGACTGCATCGCCGCCTCTAAAGTCAGCGCCGAACAAATCGACGAACTCGTCCTCGTGGGCGGCATGACCCGCATGCCCAAGGTCGTCGAAACGGCCCGCAAGCTCGCCGGCAAAACCCCCAACCAAGGCGTCAACCCCGACGAAGTCGTCGCCATCGGCGCCGCCATCCAAGGCGGGGTCCTCCAAGGCGATGTCAAGGATATCCTCCTCCTCGACGTCACCCCCCTCACCCTCGCCATCGAAACCATGGGCGGCGTCGCCACCCCCATGATCCCCCGCAATACCACCATCCCCTTCAAAAAGCAGGAAACCTTCTCCACCGCCAGCGACAACCAGCCCGGCGTCGAAATCGTCGTCACCCAAGGCGAGCGCCCCATGGCCCGCGACAACAAGGTCCTCGGCACCTTCAAACTCGACGGCATCGAACCCTCCCGCCGCGGCGAACCCCAAATCGAAGTCACCTTCGACATCGACGCCAACGGCATCCTCAACGTCTCCGCCAAAGACAAAAAAACCGGCAAATCCCAACATATCTCCATCAAGGGCTCCAGCGGCCTCAGCGAAGCCGAAATCGCCCAAGCCAAGCGCGACGCCGAAATCCACGCCGACGAAGACAAAAAACGCAAGGAATCCGTCGAAGCCAAAAACCAAGCCGAAACCCTCGTCTTCCAAGTCGAAAAACAACTCGCCGAATTGGGCGACAAAATCACCGACGCCCAAAAAGAACCCATCACCGCCCAACTCGCCAAGGTCAAAGAAGCCATGGAGTCCAACGAGGCCGACCGCATCAAGTCCGCCACCGATGAACTCGAGCGCCTCTTCAGCCAGGCCGCCGCCGCCGCCCAAGGCGCCGGCTTCAACCCCGCCGACATGGGCGGCGCCCCAGGCTCCCCGCCCACCGGCGACGCCTCCTCCGCCGAACCCAAACAAGCTAAAGGCAAGGTCGTCGACGCCGACTTCGAAGTCGTCGAAGAGGACAAAAAAGCCTAATCCCTTTCGCCGGAGGGCCCCCTGCCTCCTCCCGAAAACTGAATCCAGTACATAGAAACTCTGTCTTCATGGCAACCAAAGCAAAAACACCATCCACCGAATCCAAATCCATGGCTACCACAATCCAACCCCTCGGCCAGCGCGTCCTCGTGAAGCGCATCGAAAGCGAAGAAATGACCGCCGGCGGCATCTTCCTCCCAGACACCGCTAAGGAAAAACCACAGGAAGCCAAAGTCGTCGCCCTCGGCACCGGCGGCCGCGACGACGAAGGCAAGCGCATCGAGTTCTCCGTCAGCGTCGGCGATGTCGTCCTCATCTCCAAATACGGCGGCACCGAAGTCAAAGTCGACGGCGAAGAACACCTCATCCTCTCCGAGTCCGATATTCTCGGCATCATCAAAAAGTAATTCCCCCGGCCGACCTCGATTCCTTCGCTGTCGGCCCCCCTCTCTCACACCCAACTACTCAAAACTACCCACATGGCCAAACAACTCCTCTTCGACGAAGCTGCCCGTCAAGCCCTCCTCCGCGGTGTCGAAAAAATCGCCAAAGCCGTCAAAGCCACCCTCGGGCCTTCCGGTCGCAACGTGATTCTCGACAAAAAATTCGGTTCCCCCACCATCACTAAGGATGGCGTCACCGTCGCCAAGGAAGTCGAACTCTCCTGCCCCTATGAAAACATGGGCGCCCAACTCGTCCGGGAAGTCTCCAGCAAAACCAGCGACATCGCCGGCGACGGCACCACCACCGCCACCGTCCTCGCCGAAGCCATCTACAAAGAAGGCCTCCGCAACGTGACCGCCGGCGCCAACCCCACCTCGCTCCAGCGCGGCATCATGAAGGCCACCGAAGTCCTCGTGGCCGAACTCCACAAAATTTCCAAGCCCGTCAAGGACACCAAGGAAATCGCCCAGGTCGCCACCGTCTCCGCTAACTGGGACAAGGAAATCGGCAAAATCATCGCCGATGCCATGGACAAAGTCGGCAAGGACGGCACCATCACCGTCGAAGAAGCCAAGAGCATCGAAACCACCCTCGACGTCGTCGAAGGGATGCAGTTCGACAAAGGCTACCTCAGCCCCTACTTCGTGACCGATCCAGAGGCCATGACCGCCACCCTGGAAAACGCCTACATCCTCATCAACGAGAAGAAGATCAGCAACCTCAAGGACATGCTCCCTCTCCTCGAGAAGGTCGCCAAGTCCGGCAAACCCTTGCTCATCATCGCCGAAGACATCGAAGGCGAAGCCCTCGCTACCCTCGTCGTCAATAAGCTCCGCGGCACCCTCAACACCGTCGCCGTCAAGGCCCCTGGCTTCGGCGATCGCCGCAAGGCCATGCTCGAAGACATCGCCATCCTCACCGGCGGCCGCGTCATCACCGAAGACCTCGGCATCAAACTCGAAAACGTCGACCTCGCCGACCTCGGCAAGGCCAAGCGCCTCGTCATCGAAAAAGAAAACACCATCATCGTCGAAGGCGGCGGCAAAAAAGACGCCATCCAAGGCCGCGTCGGCCAGATCAAACGCCAAATCGACGAAACCACCTCCGACTACGATCGCGAAAAACTCCAAGAGCGCCTCGCTAAACTCGCCGGCGGCGTCGCCGTCATCCACGTCGGTGCCGCCACCGAAACCGAAATGAAGGAAAAGAAGGCCCGCGTCGAAGACGCCCTTCACGCCACCCGCGCCGCCGTTGAAGAAGGCATCGTCCCCGGAGGCGGCACCGCCCTCCTCCGCGCCCAAAAGGCCCTCGATACCCTCAAGCTCAAGGGCGACGAAGCCACCGGCGTCGACATCGTGCGCCGCGCCATCGAAGCTCCCCTCCGCACCCTCGCCGCCAACGCCGGCGTCGAAGGCGCCCTCATCGTGGAGCACGTCAAAAACGCCAAGGGCGGCGAAGGCTACAACGTTGCCACTGGCAAGTTCGAAGACCTCATCGCCTCCGGCGTCGTCGACCCCACCAAGGTCACCCGCAGCGCCCTCCAAAACGCCGCCTCCATCAGCGGCCTCCTCCTCACCACGGAGTGCCTCATCACCGAGCTCCCCGAGAAGAAGGAAGCTGCGGCCGGCGGCCACGGCCACGACCACGGCGGCATGGACGGCATGATGTAAGTCGCCCCAGGGCAGACGCTCTCCCCTGGGCGCGCCGCGGATCCCTCCGCGGCCCCATCCCGAGAACCTCTCCCTCCCCCGCTAAGCCGCCCGGACCTCACCGTCCGGGCGGCTTTTTTGTGCCCGCGCCCCGCGCCCCCCCGTCCTGACTTTTCCCGTGCCGTCTGCGGCATGCTGTGCCATATTGCCCCCCGTGAAGCCCCTCTCTCTCCTGCCCCTCTGCCTGGCTGCCTGGGCCGCTCTCGCCGCCCCCGCCCCCGCCCAACCCACCGCCGACTTCGACTACCGGCCGGCCACCGTGGTCGTCTTCAACGACACCGACCCCCAATCCCGCACCCTCGCCGAGTACTACGCCGCCAAGCGCAGCATCCCCTCAACGCACCTCCTCGGACTCGCCACCAGCAGCGCCGAAACCATCACCCGCGCCGAATTCCGCCAAACCATCGAGGCCCCCCTCCAGGCCGCCTTCGTCGAGCGCGGCTGGTGGAAAACCAGCACCCTCCCCAAAGAGGGCAAAATCGCCAGCCAAACCACCATCCGCGTCCTCACCCTCATCCGCGGCCTCCCCCTCCGCATCAGCGAAGACGCCAGCCCTGCCCCCAGCCCCGCCACCCCCGCCGACGCCATCAGCCAAACCAACGCCGCCAGCGTCGACTCCGAACTCGCCGCCGCCGGCCTCTTTGATAAACCCCTCGGCGGCCCGTTCCCCAACCCCTTCTTCGGCCGCCCCGAATCCTTCGCCGCCCTCCCCCTCACCCCCATGTTCCTCGTCGGCCGCCTCGACGGCCCCGACCCCGCCACCGCCCGCCGCCTCCTCGACGACGCCCTCGCCGCCGAAGCCAGCGGCCTCTACGGCAAAGCCTACATCGACCTCGCCCTCAAAAAAGAACCCGGCTACAAGCTCGGCGAAGACTGGCTCCTCGCCTCCGCCCGCGCCCTCGAGCTGCAGGGCTTCCCCACTGTGGTCGACTCCCTCGCCTCCACCTTGCCGACCAATTTTCCCATGCAGGACGCCGCCTTCTACCTCGGTTGGTACACCCAAACCGCCGACGGCCCCTTCCTCAACCCCAGCTTCAAATTCCGGCCCGGCGCCATCGCCTGCCACATCCACTCCTTCAGCGCCACCAGCCTCCGCAACAGCCGCGACCATTGGTGCGGCCCCCTCCTCGCCAAAGGCGCCGCCGCCGTCCTCGGAAACGTCTTCGAACCCTACCTCCACCTCACCACCCACCTCGACAAATTCACCGCCAACCTCCTCGGCGGCCGCAACCTCGCCGAAGCCGCTTGGGGCGCCACCCAGGCCCTCTCCTGGATGAACGTCGTCCTCGGCGACCCCCTCTACCGCCCCTTCCCCCAGTCCCCCGGCAAAACCGACCTCGCCGCCGACGCCGACTACAAAGCCCTCCGCCTCGCCATGGCCCGCTGGGGCAAAGGCGGTCCCGCCAACCCCGAACTCATGCAAAAACTCAAGCTCGCCGCCACCACCCTCAAAAGCGGCCCCATCTTCGAGTTCATGGCCCTCCACGCCCAAGCCGATAGCCTGACCCCAGAACTCGAGGCCAATCCCTGGTTCCGCCTCGCCCTGCAACACTACCCCGCCGCCCCCGACAAAATCCGCATCCTCCTCGAACAAGCCGATGCCCGCCGCCGCGAGGGCTCCGCCAAACCCGCCATCAAACTCCTCACCAAAATCACCGAAGATTTCCCCGCCGCCCCCGAAACCCAAGCCGCGCGCGCCTGGCTCCAGCTCCTCCGCCCCGACGACCCGTGAACTGCTCCCCCCTCGCCGAGCCCTACCCAGCCTTCCTGGCCCAGCACTTCCCCCCAGCCGCCCTCGCCGAACCCTCCTGGGCCGGATCCCAGGAACCCGACGAACTCGCCTGGCAAAGCCGCTGGTTCGCCGGTGACTTCGGCCGCCAGTTCCTCACCACCGACGGCCAATCCGTCGCCCTGATCGATTTCGGCTGGTGGAACCACGGCGCCGGCCCCGACTTCCGCGACTGCGTCCTCACCCTCGACGGCGAAACCCGCCGCGGCAGCATCGAACTCGACCGCGACGCCCGCGATTGGGACCACCACGGCCACAGCGCCAATCCCGCCTACCGCGATACCATTCTCCACCTCCAGCTCGGCCACCGCGGCAGCGGCGACTGGTTCACCCGCACCGACCAACACCGCCTCGTCCCCCAAGTCCGCCTCGACCTCGCCGCCCCCACCGGCGATTTTCAAAACCCTCCCCCCGCCGCCGCCCGCCCCGGCCGCTGCCTCCACGTCTTCCGCCAACTCGGCTTCGCCAAAACCATCGCCGTCCTCGAAGCCGCCGCCCGCTACCGCTTGGAGCGCAAAGGGGCCCGCCTCCAGCGCGTCGCCGCCATCCACGGCCGCGACCAAATGCTCTTTCAAGCCTTCGCCGACGCCCTCGGCTACAGCCGCAACCGACTCCCCCTCACCGTCCTCGCCCAGCGCCTCCCCCTCAAATTTCTCATCAACCGCCCCGATGACGCCCCCGCCCTCCTCTTCGGCGTCAGCGGCTTCCTCACCGGCCAAACCTTCGACCACGCCGACCGCCCCACCCGCCTCTGGCTGCGCAGCCTCTGGGACCAATGGTGGCGCTACCGCGACGCCTACGCCCCCGGCCTCCCCCGCCTCCCCCTCCGCTGGAACCTCACCGGCACCCGCCCCCTCAACCACCCCCACCGCCGCGTCGCCACCCTCCACCTCCTCGTCAAACACTGGCCCACCCTGCGCCGCCTCCTCCAGCCCGACACCTTTTCCGAAAAAGCCCTCCGCCACTTCGCCGCCAGCCTCCACCACCCCTACTGGGACCTCCACTGCACCCTCCAGTCTCCCCCCTCCGCCGCCCCCAGGGCCCTCCTCGGCCACAACCGCCTCAACGAAATCCTCGCCAACGTCTGCTACCCCCTCCTCGTCCCCCACCGCGAGTCCGCCTGGGACGCTTACCGCAAACTCCCCGCCCCCCTCGACAACGAAAAAACCCGCCGCGCCGCCCTCCGCCTCTTCAGCGGCCACCCCGAGCTCCCCAAGCTTACCAGCAAACTCTGGCAACAACAGGCCCTCCTCCAAATTTACGAAGACTTCTGCCTCGCCGACGACTCCGCCTGCGCCGCCTGCCCCATGCCCGAGCAAGCCTCCTCACCCATCCCTTTCCCCTAGCGCCCCAACAGCCAGCTAATCCCCCACCGCCAGCCCGCCCTTCGGCTGGCGCCAAATCCACGCTTGGTCCACAATGCTCAGCTGCTCCAAGGCCACCCGCCGCAGTCCCCCAATCTCGTCCCGCAGCACCACCTCCCCGCCCGCCGACGACACCAGTTTCCCAAACAAGCGAGACCCCGCCTGGCTCGTCCAGTCCCGGTACTGCTGCGCCTCCAGCCGCTGCCGCCGCTCATCCCCCGCCGCCACCACCGCCTCCCGCCGCTCCACCGCCACCCGCAGCCGCTCCATCAGCGGCAGCGCGCTGCTCAATTCCTCGCCCCGCCCGGTCTTCACCCGCACGTACCCCTTGATCCGTTCCAGCTCCCGCCCATTCTCGTCTAACAACAAGAGGCAGGGAAACCCGTTCACCTTAAAATACTCCTTAAACTGCTTCAGCGCCGCCAAGCGCTCCGGCGTAAACTCCGACCCCGGACTCCCAATCGGATAAAACAGCCGCGCCAACACCATCCGCGACGACGCAAACGCATTAAACTCCGGCGTCGCCAACAAGTCGTCCGTCAACGCAATGCTCGGGTCACCCGAACCCCCGCCCATCGCCGAAACCGGAGCCGATTTCCACCGCGTGTAAAATAGCAACAACAAGGGCTTGCGCTCCCGCCGCGCCACCTCCCGCGCCTCCCGCGGGCTCTTGTGCCAGTGCGCCCGCGCCGCCAATTCCAGGCCACTTCCCCCCGGCCCCTCGCTCGGCGGCGGCAACAGCGGAGCCTCCCCCGCTCCAGCCCCGGGCAACCTCGGCTCCGGGAGCTGCCCCCCAGCATCCTCCGAACCAGGCAAGCCATCCACCCCGTCGCTCCCCCCTGGGCCCTCCGGAAAAAGCTCCGGCGGCGCCTCTGCGGGCCCCTCCGGCAACATCGGCGCCTCGCTCCCCGGCGGCAATTCGTCTCCCGGACGCAGCAGCGGCTGAAAGGCTTCCCCCTCCGCGCGCGGCCCGTCCTCCCCAGGAAGCGGCGGTTCCACCCCCAGCCCCGGCCCGGCCAAAACCCCAGCCATCACCCAGCAAACAAGCATGCGTTTCATCACCCCACATCCCTAGTTCACCTCGCCCCCAGGCGCCAGTCAGGAATTGCGCCCGCCCCTCAAACCGCTCCCAAATCCCGCAGTTCCTCCATCAGCCGCTCCATCGGCAATCCCACCACGTTGCTGTAGGCGCCCACCACCTCCTCGATAATCACCTCCCCGTGCTCCTGGGCGGCGTAAGACCCCGCCTTGTCCAGCGGATTGATCAAGCTCAAATACCGCTCAATCTCCTCGTCCCCCAGCGCCCGAAACGTCACCTGCGTCCGCTCCACAAACTCCCGCCGCCGCCCCGTCTCCCCGTGGATCAAACAAACCGCCGTCCCCACCTCGTGGGTCCGCCCCGCCAAGCGCCCCAACATCCCCCGCGCCTCCGCCAAATCAGCCGGCTTGCCCAGCACCCACCCGTCGATCGACACCAAAGTGTCCGCTCCAATCACCCACGACCCAGGGTGCCGCTGCGCCACCCACTCCGCCTTCAGGGCCGCATTGACCCGCGTCAACTCCCCCACCGGCACGGCCTCATCGTGCCATTCCTCGACCTCCGCAGGCACCACCACAAAACACAGCCCCGCCTCCGTCAGCAAATCAAACCGACGCGGCGAACTGGATGCCAAAACCAACTGAGGAGCCACAGGATGCATATCCCACCCTAGGTGCTCCCTCCGCCGCCTGCCAATCGAAGAAAACCGCCCCCCCCACTGCGCCTCAGCGCAGCGGACCTTCCTTGGAGGCGTAGTAGGCCACCGCTTCCTCCCGGCTCACAAATCCGTCCCGGTTGGTGTCCGCCTCCGCGAAGGCCTCGGTGTAAATCCCCGACTTGCGGGCGTGCGCCTGCGCCTCCGCCAGCGACACCCGCCCGTCCCCATTGTGGTCCCGCAGCTTAAATTGCGTCACCTCCGCCGCTTTCATCTCCGGATTCCACTCCGCCTGTGCAATGTACCCATCCCCGTCCCGGTCCCGCTCGGCAAAAATCCCCGCTACAAAGTAATCGTTCACCTCGTCGCGCGACAGCCTCCCGTCGCCAGTGTGGTCTGCCGCCGCAAAGCGCTCAGCTCCCGCCGGAGCCGCCGTCTGACACGAACCCAGCGCCAGCGCGAGGGGAAGGAAAAAGTAGGGAGAACGCATGAATTTCAAAAATGAGGAGCCAATAATCGCGACCGCGCACCAAGCTCAGTCGGCCTCACCCTCCATTCAAAGTCGCCACCTGTCGATCAGGAATTGCCCCCTCAAACCGCAAACCTCCCCCCAGAAACCACCGCTCTCCCGCGGATTACCGGGTACTCGGCGCGCTCCCGAGCGCATCCCGCGCCCAGGCGCCGCGCGACAGGGATTTCCCCATGGGATTGAGGTTGTTTCATGCCCCAAGTCTCCGTACATTGGGGGGCTTCGCTTTCTCCCCCCCACCCCGCAATTTCTATGGCCCGCCGTCGACGCTCTGGCATCCCCCTTCGCCCTACCCTGATTGGCCTAGCCGCGCTGCTCCTGGCAGGCGGAGCCGCCTGGTGGCAGCGCCGCCCCGCCGCCGAGGCCTTCGCCGTCGGCAGCCAACCGTTCCCCGCAGGCGAGTTCCTGGAAAACTTTTTCGGTTTGCGCGGCAACCGCTACCTCGTCCAGGGCCGCATCACCGAGCAACTGCGCTACGGCGCCGACCGCACCCGCCTCTTCGCCCTCAGCGTGAGCGACGCCGCCCTCGCCGAACCCTGCGAGGTCGGGCTCCTCGTGCCCTCCCAGTTTGGCAGTCTAAACATTCAAACTGGCCAAGAATTCCGCATGCTCGTGGAAGTCGATCAAGATGGCCTTTTGAGGGCCTTGGAAATCAGTAAATCCTAAGTCCGCCATCCCCCTGCTGTCGCCCCATGAACTTGCGCCCTCTCCTGCCCTGCCTGCTTTTCGGCTGCCTGCCCGCCACCCTGCCTGCCCAAGTCTTTGATGCCCCAGGCGGCACCACCCCAGGCGCCGCGCCCCCGGCCCGCGGCGGCGCATCGGCGCCAGCCGCCCCGGCCAAGCCCATCTTCGGCCAGGAACTCCCCATGCTCAATCCAGGGTCCGAAGTCGCCAGCTGGAACGGCCAAAACTGGAACGTAGCTGACCAGCGCCTTTTCCGCGCCCGCTTCGAAAAATACCTCGCCGCCCCCGCCGCCACCTCCACCGGCGATCAAGCCTACCGCGACCTCCTCCTCAAGGCCATGAAGGCCCTTAGCCCGACCCAGCCCGGCGGCCCCAGCGTGGCCCAAGCGGTCGCCCTCACCGGACAAGCGGCCGACTTTCCCATCGACGCCCGGCTTTGCGACTCCCTTAACCAGGCGGTCTACAGCGTCGTCCTCTACAAAAAGAACGCCAAGTTGCTCGGGGAAATGAACAAATCCCTGGCCCAAAAGCGCAAGGACGAAGCCTGGAACCTCAAAATCAGCGGCGGCCCCACCACGACCACCCCCGCTCCCCAAACCCCCAAAGGCGGCACTCCCCCCCCGCCCACTGCGACCCAGCAGGCCAGTGAATTCTCCATCGCCGGCAACCACATCAAAAACATGGTGGAAATCGACGCCGCCCGCGTCGCCAACGCCGCCAAAATGACCGTCGCCGAACTCAAGGCCAAGGTGGAATTCCAGGCCCTCATCGTCCAATTCTTCCTCCAGCGGCGCTTTGAGCACTGCATTCTCGCCTCCCGACTCTACCGCGCCCTCTTCGAAGACGGCGATGCCGGCTTAAAGCTCAAGGAAGGCTCCGACGTCGAAAAACTTTTCATCCAAACCACCGGCGTCACCCCCACCGTTTCCGCCCTCGACTCCATGGCCAGCGAAGCCATCCGCGACGTCGATGAAGGCGTGCAGGCCTTCGTCTACCTCGCCGAACGCCAAGAACTCGAGAGCGCCAGCAAGCGCCTCAGCGAAGCCTTCGTGGTCGGCGAATACCTCCCCCGCGTCCGCACCCTAGCCCGGGAACAAAAAGAAAAAGTCCAAGACTTCGTCCGCCAGGGAAATCAACTCATCTCCGCGATCGACGTCAAGGACTACACCCTCGCCGAAGAAATCGTCGAAACCCTCCGCAAAACCGCCAAGGACTTCGACTTCTCCAAACCCCGCGCCGCCATCGAAACCGCCCGCAGCGCCAGCGGCCTCCACATCCAAAAAGCCCGCAGCGCCGCCATCGCCAAAGACGACCAGGGAGTCGCCGACAATATCGCCCAGGCCGCCATGATCTGGCCCACCAATCCAGACCTCAAGGCCTTCGCCACCCAAGTCGCCGCCTACGGCGACATGAACAGCCGCGTCCTCAACGACCTCGACACCCTCATCGCTCAGAAAAACTACCGCGAAATTTTCCGCGAGCAGACCAAATATGCCGGCGGCGTCCTCGGCAAACCCGAGTACGAACAAAAACTCAAAGCCGTGCTCGAAGAAGTCGGCAAAGTCGAACGCGTCGTCATGACCGCCGACGAACTCGCCAAGGCCGGAGACTCCACGGGCGCCTGGGAACGCCTCGAGGAAATCGCCCGCGACTTCCCCGACGACAACGAGGTCAACCGCCGCCGCGCCGAGCTCTCCCGCAAAAATCCCAACTTCATCCACGCTATCACCGAAGCCCGCCGCCACGAAGACAATGCCCGCGCTGGCATCAGCCTCTCCTGGTACCTCCGCGCCCGCCGCGCCTACCCCGCCAGCCTCTTCGCCAAACAGGGCATCGAGCGCCTCGCCGATAAAATCCTGCCCGAAAAGGGCGGTCCCCCCGCACCGCCCGCCGACAAACCCGCCGACAAACTTTAAGGCCGCGCCGCGCCCCCGCTCACAGCGAAGGAGTCAACTTCTGGCGCTGCAGCAGGGCCACCGGAACCGCGGCCGCCTCCCGCGCCTGCCGGTGTATGTTCAATACAATCCCCAGGGCCAACATGCAGGAAAACAAGTTCGACCCCCCATAGCTGATAAACGGTAAAGGCATTCCCTTGTTAGGAAGACAACCCGTCGTCACCGCCATATTGATCGCCGCTTGCCCCAAAATCAGGGCCATCAATCCAAAGCCGAGCAGCTTCCCAAAGCGATCCGGCGCCTGCAGCGCGATGACCACCCCAGACAGCCCCCCCAGCAAAAAGAGCATAATGACCACCAGAGTCGCCACCAGCCCCCCCTCCTCCCCGACGATAGCGAAGACGGAGTCGGTGTGCGGCAGCGGAAGATAGTACATTTTCTGGCGGCTCTCGCCCAGCCCCTGACCGGTAAGGCCACCGCTGCCCAAGGCAATCATCGCCTGGGTCTGCTGCAAGTTCATGTCTTTGATCTCGCTGCTCAACTTAGGGTCGGCGGCGTTGGCCTTGAGATGCAAATAATCAGCTAGTTTGGCCAGCACGGTCCCCTCCTCCACGGCCCCCACGGACCCCGCCACCTCCGCCACCTCCGCCGGATCATTGAGGTGCAGGAACGCCGTGATCCGCGCGGTGCGGTTCGGGATCAAATGAATCGCCCCAGCCAACAACCCCGCCCCGATCAAAATCAGCCCCAGGATATAGACCGTCCGCGTCCCCGCAATGTAGAGCATCGCCGTGGACACCAAAAAGATCAGCGAAGCCGTCCCCAGGTCGACCTCCACCGCGATCAGGGCCACCGGCAGGGCCACCACTAACAGCGGCAGCGCAAAACCAAAGAAAAATTCCTCGCGGCGCTCCCGATATCGAGCACACCAGGCCGCTAGGGCAATCACCGTGGTAAGCTTCGCCAGTTCTGAAGGTTGGCCAGTGAAGGCACCCAGCCCCGGAATGCGCAGGCTAATCCAGCGACTGGCACCCCCTACCTTGACCCCGATGCCATTGATGAAGCAAAGCGCCAGCAGCACTATCGCGGCCCAAAAAAGCGGACTCACCGCCGCCTCCAGGCGATGGTAGTCGGTCGCCGAAAGCAGCCCCGCCGCCACCAGCCCGAGCAACAGCCAAAGGCCTTGGCGGCGCACCCCCGTAAAAGAGTCCAACTGGCCTTCCTGGCTGTAGGGCGAGGTGCTCAACAGCATGACAAATCCCAGCGCCGTCAGCAGCAAAAAGCTGATAACTAAAACATAGGCAACCCCTCGGCTCATTCAGCGAGTAGAAAAAAATTCCCGTGGCCCCCTCAGAGGACCCCGCCCGTTGTCAAAACTCTAGCGCTTTACCGCAATTTTCAAGACCTGACCCATCTGCACCCGCGATGGATCGGTGATGCCGTTGGCCGCCATCACCTCATTCGGAGAAAGGCCGTAGCGCTTCGCCACATTGTAAACGGTGTCGCCCTTCTGCACCACATGGGTGCGGCTGCCAGTCGTCGGCTTGGGCTTTGCTAGCACTGGCACGGGGGCCGCCGACACTGGGGTCGGCTTGGGCTTGGCCGCCGGAGCCGTGCTCCGCGCCGACGCAGGCACGGCGCTCCGGATCGGGCGCTCCGCCGCGGCGGGCTCCGCCTTGACCAAGGCGGCGCGCGGCGCAGCCGACTCCTCGGGCGCAGCCGACTCCGCGTCCTCCACGACCACCGGCGCGTAGGGGTTCTCCGCTCCCTCTTTGAGCGCAAAATCCCGGTGCGTCACTTCCTCCGACGGCGTGGCCACAATGAGCGCCAGAGGCCGATTCAACGGAGTCGGGGCCGCGGCCGCGGCGCCGATGACCCGCTCGTGCACAGGGATCGTTAGGACAACACCCCGCTCATAAGCCGCGCCGGGATTGGCGGCCTCGAGTTCGCCCGCGGTGACCCCAAATTTGGCCGCTACGAGTTGTTTAGTCTCGCCCGCCTGCAAAATGTGCTGGCCCTGCCCCTCGGCCTCGGCGCTGGCCACCGCGTCCTCGGGCACGATTTCGGCCTTGGGAATCACCGCCACTGGAGCGGGTGCCGCAGGAGCGGGCGCGGCGGAAACTGCCGCTGGCACGGGGGCGCTAGCGGCGTGGGCCCGCCGGGTGGCTAGGCCTTCCGCCTCCCGGTCGTCCTTCCCATAGACGTGAAAACCAAAAAGCCCACCCACCGCGACCAAGTGCAGCACTAGCATCACAATAAAGGCCCGGGACATCCGGATTTGCGGCTCATCAACCTCCCAGTCCTCTTCACCCGTAACCTGGGCGGAAAGGCGATAGGCTTTCTTTTTCACAGGGCGGATCATGGCTTGCAGGCGATGCAGGATTTTGCGGTCGGCCGAACCGGCCTGGGGATTGTTGGATTTCATGGCTGTAGCTGCAGTTGGTGAACGATTTGACAAAAAACATCTCCGCGGTGCCCATACCCTGTGAACATATCAAAAGAGGAAGTGCCCGGGGAAAAAAGAATCGCCTGGCCAGGCGCCGCTGCCGCATAGGCTCGCGCAACGGCCTCCTCCAAGTCGCCGCAAAATACCGCCCCAGGCCAGATTTGGGCTAGGGCGGGACCGATCTCTCCGATGGTGAAAACCGCGCTCGCCTTTTCCCGGATCAGCTCCCGCATCGGCCCATAGTCTAAACCCTTTTCCTTGCCCCCAGCGATCAGCACCACGGGGCCCTCCTGCCCGCGCAGAGCGCTCTCCACCGCATGGATGTTAGTCGCCTTGGAATC
>CANHIJ010000050.1 GCA_947460575.1 Verrucomicrobiales bacterium
CGCCGCTTGGCAGTCTCAGGTGATTCAAATCCCCGCAGGGGCCGAGGCGCGCTGGATTTACCGCAAGGACGCCGCCAACCAGTCGGGCACGGACTCCGGCTACCTCGCCGAGGTGCGCTTCGATAAGTTTGCCGCGGCTGCGGTCAGCTTCAACGATTGGAGTGCCGCCCAGGGCGGGATCGCGCCGTTGGAGTTGACGGGCCCGGGGAAAATCCAAGGCGCCTTTGCCTGGCTGGGCGGCTTTGATCCAACCGCGGGTCCAGGCGAGGGCCTGTACGTGCCGACGGTGAGCGGCGGCTTTTACCGCTACCGCTATGCGATTTCCAAGACGGCTGGGGGGCAGGTGCAGCCGCAGGTTTCGAGCGACCTGGCGACCTGGAACAGCCGGGGGCTGAGCCAAACGCTTTTGAGCGAAAACGAAGCGGCGGCGACGGTGGAGCTGGCGATCCCAGCAGCGGGGAAAATCTATACCCGCCTGAAGACGGATCAGTCGATCTTGTATTATGGGATGATCAAAGTGGCGGGCGGCGCGCTGCCGGCCGATTCGTGGGCCGGGGTCCAAAGCGTGGACGCCTTCTATATAAGTAAACATGAAGTGAAGTGGAGCGAGTGGCAGAGCGTGCGCACGTGGTCGCTCGCCCACGGCTACGCCATCGGCGAAGGGGCGGGCCGCGGGGCGGAATATCCAGTCACATATGTGAATTGGTATGATGTGCTGAAGTGGTGCAACGCGCGCAGCGAGCAGGAGGGCTGGGCTCCCGTCTACACGGTGGGAGGGGCTCCCTACCGCACGGGCGATGCGGTGCCAAACGTGCAGGTCGGTGCCATCGGCTACCGCCTGCCCAGCGAGAAGGAGTGGGAATTCGCGGCGCGGGGCGGAGTGTCGACGCACGGCTACGCCTACAGCGGCAGCAACGACGTGGGCGCGGTGGCTTGGCACTATGGTAATTCAGGGGGCGCTATCCACGCCGTGGGGACCAAGTTGGGGAATGAGCTTGGCTTGTTTGACTTGTCTGGAAATGTCTCGGAGTTGTGCTTTGACGCGTTTTCGGGCTCGTTCCGGGTGACCCGGGGTGGCGACTGGAACAGCTCCGGCTCCTACGACTGCCGGGCCGCGGTCCGGAGCAACTACTTCAACCCGGCCAACCGGGACTTCGCTGTGGGCTTCCGCGTGCTCCGCAGCTCAGTTCCCTAACAGCTGGCATCGCGGAGCGCGGGAAGTGGAGCGAACGCAGCGGAGCCCGGAGTGAGGGACGAACGAAGAGGCGCCGCGGAGGGAGTGGAGCGGGTGGGCTGGGCGGGGGGGAGGCCTCGGGCACGGAGATGGGGGCCAGTGGCACCGCCCTGGTATGGCTGGGGGGCGGGGTGGGTTGGTGAGGGCCGTCCCAAGCGCGGGGGCAGCCGCCAAAAAGCTCTGGCGGCCCGCTCCTTGAGGTCCCCGGTGCCACTCGGCCCGCAGCCCCGGCCCTCAATAGGCGACGCCAACCGCCCGGACGAAGTCACCCGCACCGCTCTGGCCCGCTCAAGGCCAACCGCCGGGAGCCTGGGCCATGAGCGACCGCGGGAGGGAGGGGACCTGGAATAACCCCCCAGGCCACCCAGCCTGGCCCGCCCCTAGAGGGCACCCCCCTGGCCCGCTCTCAGGTGTGTTGTGGCTTTCTGCGCCGTGGCGGACTCTGGCAGACTCTGCCGGACGCGTTCCCGTTTTTGTTCCCGCCCAGCTGGCTACTTCCACGTAACCCATTGATGATCAATGCTTTTTCCTGGCGCGAAATCGAATGCCGCATTCGCGCCGCGGCCGCCAACTCCGCCCCGATCACCCCGCGCGGGAACTTCTAAACCCCTAAACCCCCAGTTTCCCCGGACCGCTCTCGGCGGCCCAGCTCGGCGGCTCAGCGGTAAACTCCACCCACTCCCCGCTCAAAGGGTGCCGGAACCCGATCTGCCAGGCGTGCAGGCACAGGGGAGCCTCCTCCGGCGACAGCGTCGGGGTGTGCCCAATGGCGCCTCCCGCCAGATACAGCGGGTCGCCGCAGACCGGCCAGCCCAGGTATTGCAGGTGCAGGCGAATCTGATTCGTGCGACCCGTCAGCGGGCGCGCCTCCAGCAGGGCGCTGCCGTCCGCCCAGCGCGCCCGCACCGAAAACTCCGTCACTGCCGCCAAGCCCCCGACCTCATCCACCGCCCGCGTGCCCACGCTCCCTACCTCCCCGCTAATGCCCGCACGGCACACAAACGCGTCCTCCGGCGGGTGGCCCACCACCCGCACCAAATACCGCTTGGCCACCTCCCCGCGCTCAAACTGCGGCTGCAACCGCGACGCAAAATGCCGCGTCCGACTCACCACCACCACCCCCGTGGTATTGGCGTCCAGCCGGTGCGCCGCCCGCGGCCGCTGCGGGTGCCACGCCGCCCGCAAAAACCACGCCAAGGTGTTCCGATTGTAGCGCCCCCCCGGATGCATCGGCAGCGGCGCCGGCTTGTGCAGCACCACGATGGCCTCGTCCTCGTGCAGCACTCGAATGTCCGCGCACACTTCCGGCTCCAGGGTCCCCGGCACCAACTGCACCAGGCGCTGCCCCCCCCGCACCCGCTCTCCCACTTGCACCGGGCGCCCCTCCTCGTCCCGCATCCGCCCCGCGGCAAACACCGGCCCCCAGACCTCCGCCGCCAGCTGCGGCAGCACCGCCGCCAGGGTTTCCCCCACCGTCCAGCCGTCGCAGGACGCCGGCACCTTCAAGGGCCGATGGTTGTCGTAGGCCACGCCTCCAGGCAAGGGATGAGCCACCCGCCGCAACGCTTCCTCCCGCGCCGCCCGCGCCGCCGCCCACTCCTCCTCCGGCGCCCGCCAACACGCCGGACACGACCGCCCCACCGCATACTGCGCTGAAGCCTGGTCCTCCTCCGTGAGCGGCTCCTGACACACGTGGCAAACCGCGCTAGCGGTCTCGCTCAAGGCCGGATCCACCCCCACCCGGTGGTCAAACACAAAGCATTCCCCCTCGTAGTGCGCGCTCCCGCAGTCCTCAAAATACTGCAAAATCCCCCCCTCTAATTGATAGACCGACCCAAACCCCTCCCGCTCCATATACGGCCCCGCCTTCTCGCAGCGGATCCCCCCCGTGCAAAACATCACAATCGGCTGCCCCTTGAGCTCTGGCGGCAGCGCCTCCACCGCCGCCGGAAAATGGCGAAAGTGGTCCAAGCCCAGTGTCACCGCTCCCCGGAAAGTCCCCAGCTTGACCTCGTAGTCGTTGCGCGTGTCTAGCAGCGTCACCGCCCGCCCCTCGTCTAGCCACTGCTTCAACTCCCGCGGCGAGAGCTTGGGCGATGTCCGCCGCCCCGGCTCAATCCCCGGCACCCCAAAGGCGATGATTTCCCGCTTAATCCGCACCAGCAGCCGCGTAAACGGCTGCCGATCGCTGGCGCTGTATTTCGCCCGCAGCCCCTCCAACCCCGGCCTCGCCCGCAACACCCCCAGCAGGGCCTCCACCCCCTCCGCACTCCCCGCCATAAACAAGTTGATCCCCTCCGTGCTCAGCAAAATCGTCCCCTTCAAACCCCAGCCCCGGCACTGCCCCAACAATTCCGCCCGCCACTCCTTGAGGTCGCTCAGACTAGCAAATTGATAGGCAGCAATGTTGGTGACGGCGGACATAGAAGACAAGGGGCAAGGGGCGGGCGCAGGCGACGCCCTTTCCTCCCACGTTCACGGCGCCCCAGCCAAAAGAAAAGTGGGACCTCGCCCCACGCCCTCAATACCGCCCCGCCGGACGCGCCAAGGCCGTGGCCCCACTGCGCTGGCTCGTGATCGCCACCGGCCACGCCCCCAGCCCCGATCCCCCCACCCGCACCGGCTCCCCCACCGCCCAGCCCAAGGTCGCACTGGCCCCCGCCGCCTGGACGGCCCACTTGCTGCGGTCGCTCAAGGCTATCTCCCGCCCGTCAAACCGCCGACCGCTCACCGCCAATCCCTCAATTCCCCCAAGCACTGCCCCCGCTCCCCCCGAGCGGCACCCCGCCACCCCAGCGCTTAGCCCCACCGCCAAAAAATAAGTCCACGCGCGCATTTTGCAAAAAAGTTAGATCGTCATCGCCGAGTAGCCCCCGTCCACCACCAGCTCCATCCCATTGAGAAAACTGCCCGCCCGAGCCGAGGCCAGCAACAGCGTCGCCCCCACCAGTTCCTCCGCCTCCCCAAAGCGCCCCGCCGCGGTGTGCCGCAGAATGTTCTCCACCCGCTCGGCATTCAGCACCTGCCGATTTTGCTCCGCCGGAAAAAAGCCCGGCACCAAGGTATTGACCCGAATCCCCAGCGGCGCCCACTCCCGCGCCAAGTTGCGGCTCAAGTTGTGGACCGCCGCCTTGCTCATCGAATAGCTAAACACCCGACTCAGCGGCACCAACCCGCTCATGCTCCCCACATTGATGATCGAAGCCCGCACCTTTTCCCGCACAAAGTACTCCCCAAAAACCTGGCACGCCCGAAAAACCGCCCCCGTATTGACCTCAAAAATCCGGGCGTACTCCGCGTCGCTGATCTCCAAAAAGGGTGTCGCCGCATTGATCCCGGCCCCATTCACCAAAATGTCGATGCGCCCGTAGCGCGCCAAACTCTCCTCGCGAAGCGCCACCAAGCTCTCCCGACTGGCCGCCTCCACAGCCACAAAACAGCCCTCTCCGCCCCCCGCCCGAATGCGCTCCAGCCGCGCCGCCGCTTTCGCCTCGCTCCGCCCCGCCAACACCACCCGAGCCCCCGCCCCCGCCAGCCCCTCGGCCATGGCCCCGCACAATTCCCCCGTCCCCCCAATCACCACCGCCACCTGGCCCGTCAAATCAAACAGATCATGCAGCAGGGCGCGCGCAGGCATTGGATTATGGGTTGAGCTCATTTTCTAAAAAAAGGCTGGCCCGCCCCTACGGACTCGGCAAGGCCGTGACCTGCCCGACAGAAATCCCCCCGTCAACCAAAAGCGTCTGCCCCGTCACATAGGCCGAGGCCTCCGAAGCCAAAAACAACAGCGCCCCATCCAAGTCCCCGGGCCGCCCCGGCCGCCCCAGCGGAATCCGCTCGCACAGGTACTCCACCCAGGCCTCCTTCTCGTAGAGCACCGCGTTTTGCGCCGTCTTAAACCAGCCCGGAGCTAGGCAGTTCACCGTGATCCCCTGGGGCCCCCAGTCCGAGGCCAAGGACATGGTGAGCTGCTTGACCCCTCCCCGACTCGCCCCGTAAGGCGCCAAACCCGCGTAGCCCGCCACGCAAGTCACCGACCCAATGTTGATGATGCGCCCCCCGCCAGCCGCCGCCATCTGCGGCGCCAGCGCCTGCGCCATAAAAAACGTGCCGCGCAGGTTGGTCTCGAGCACCGTGTTCCAGTCGTCCCAACTCACCTCCAGCGCCGCCTTGCGCCGGTTGCAGCCCGCATTGTTCACCAAAATGTCGATCCTCCCAAAGTGCTCCACCGCCGCCGCGCCTGCCCGGCGGATGCTCTCCTCCTCCCGGATCTCCAGCGCCAGCGGCAGCGCTCGCCGCCCCAGGGCCTCCACCGCCGCCACTGTCTCCTCCAAGTCCGCCACCGACCGCGCTGTCAACACCACGTCGCAGCCCGCCCGCGCCAAGGTCAGGGCAAATCCCTTCCCCAGGCCCCGGCTCGCCCCCGTGACCATGGCCGTTTTTCCAGTGAGGGAGAAGAGGTCCGCATGCATAATAAGAGTGAGGTCGATGTCGATCAAAAACCCAAAGCGCGCCGCCCGCCTCAGGGCCGCAAGATGACTTTAATCAGGTCCTCCTTGGCCTCGTACAAGCGCCGAAACCAGTCCGCCCCTTCCGCCAAGGGCCGCACCGCACTCATCAGTGGCTCCACCCGAATCCGGCCCGCCGCAATCTCCTCCAGCGCCCGCGGATACTCCCCGGCCGACGCGCAGGACCCAAAAAGCGAAATCTCCCGCGTCACCACCGACTGCAGCGGAAACGCAATGTTTTGTGCCAAATTCCCAATCAAACCCACCCGCCCGCCCTTCCGCACGCAGTCAATTGCCGCCTCCACGGTGGCGCTGATCCCGACCGCTTCCATCGCCACGTCGACCCCCTGCCCCGCGCTGCGCGCCAAGATTTCCTCCTTTAAATGTGGCGTGCTCCGCGCCGGAAAGACTTCGTCCGCCCCCAACTCCAGCGCCAACTGCAGCCGGGCCTCGCTCAGGTCCGAAGCATACACCCGGCGGCACCCCGCCGCCTTCAGCGCCTGGATCGTCAGCAACCCAATGATCCCCGCCCCAATCACCAATCCCGTCTGACCCGGACCCGCCTGCGCCCGGTGCACCGCATGCAACGCCACCGCGGTCGGCTCCACGAAACACGCCTGCTCAAAACTCAGCCCCTCCGGCAGCGGAATCACCACTCGCCCCGGCACCACCACGTACTCCGCAAAGGCCCCGTGCTGCCGGTACTCGGCACACGATACCCCCAACACCCGCCGGTCCGCACACAAATTCACCTTCCCCTCAGCGCAAAACGCGCAGCTCCCACAATAAAGCGTGCTGTCAAAAGTAACCCGCTGCCCCACCGCCCAAGCCCCCGCCTCCGGCCCCACTTCCACCACTGTCCCCGCCGCCTCGTGCCCCATGATAATCGGAGGCACCCGCCGCCCCGTGCTCCCGTCCATCCCGTGCACGTCGCTCCCGCAAATCCCGCAGGCCGCCACCCGGATCAACACTTCGTCCACTCCCAGCACCGGCGCCGGGGACTCGCCAAAACAAAACTCTTGATAGGCTGTAAGCGTGAGGGCTTTCATAAGATCCCCTCCCTATGGCCCAAGCCCCCGCCCTGTCCATCGGGAATGCCGCCCCCCCTCATAGCCCTTCTCCCTACCTGATAAAATAACTCAAGTTCTCCAACTCCACCGCCAAATCCACGTTGTTCACCACCACCGCCTCGGGGACCTCTAATACCACGGGGGCAAAGTTCAAAATCGCCTGAATGCCGCAGGCGATCAGTTGGTTCACCACCTGCTGCGCCCCCACCGCCGGCACCGCCAAAATCGCCATCTTGACGCTCTGCGCCCCAATCAGCCCGGCCAATTCCCCCATCCCATAAATCGGCACCTCCGTCTGCACGCTCCGCGCCCGCTGCGGGTCCATGTCAAACGCCGCCACGATCTCAAACCCCTCCTTATTAAAACCTCCATAGTGCAGCAGCGCCGCCCCTAAATTCCCCACCCCAATCAAAATGACCGGCTGCAGCCGCGTCGTCCCCAGCACCTGATTGATCCGCCCCGACAACATCTCCACGTTGTACCCCAAGCCCCGCGTCCCAAAATTCCCAAAATACGCCAAATCTTTCCGCAACTGCGTCGACTTCACCCCGGCCGCCCGCGCCAAGGCCTCCGAGGACACCGTCTCAATCCCATTCTCCCGCAACCGCTGCAAACACCGTTGGTAGATGGAGAGCCGGTAGACCGTTTTCCGGGGAATGTCAATTCGCTCAGGCATAGCTTCTCACTCCCAGACTCATCACTGCGCCCCGCCCAGAAGCAAGTAAAAGCACGGCCCTCCCCCACCCCCAAAAATTGCCCCCGGCATCAACTTGCACCTGCGCCGGACTGCGACACCTTGCCCCCCGCCCCAGCCTTCCCAGGCCCCGGGCCCACTACCACCCACCCTCCTGACCCCAACGATGAAATTCATCCCCATGATCAGCTCCGGCATCGCCGGACCTCTCGGCGTCCTCCACCTCCCTCGCCTCTGGCAAAAAGCTTCCCTCGGCGCCGCAGGCCTCCTCCACGACGACTATCCAGCCTGCGGCAAGGGCTACGACAACATGCTCCTCGAAGCCCTCGGCCTCGACCGCGAAGCCTTCCTCGCCTTCATCAAGGACCAAAAACCCACCTACCCAGAGTGCGAAGCCTGGATCCTCAGCCAAAAAGGCGGTGCCCTCGACCCCGAAGCCGTTCGCACCCTCAACAGTGCCATCGCCGGCTACCTCCACGACGACGCCACCCGCAAGGCCATCCTCGAAGAAAATAACATCGAGGACAGCGGCGCCATCAAGGACGCCGTCAATCTCAACAACCTCGACGACTGGAAGGCCTTCCACCGCGACGTCCTCGCCTGATCTCCCCCACCCACTCGTTTCCCCAGGAGGCCGATCCGGAGTCCCGGATCGGCCTCTTTGGCACCCTCCCCTGCCGCCCCGAAAATTCCCCGCGGGATTCACTGGACCCAGGGCCCTTTCCCGTGGAGTTTGCAGATCAAAAATCTTTCAGCCCCGCGCGAATTTCTATTTTCAATGCGTCCCATGACCTGTAATTACAAAGGCATTATGAAGCCGGCCCCCCTCCTGCTGTTCCTCCCGCTCCTGCTCCCAGTGTACGCTCTAGCGGCGCGCCCCCTCGCCAAGCCGGAACTTCGCCCCGACGGCCGCTACCACTTCAAGGACCGCGGCCGCTCCACCCCCTTTCGCATCGCCACCGACGAACTCCAACTCTCCGCCCCCGACGGCCACCGCCGCGTCCCCGTCTCCGCCAAAGCCCACCTCCGCGACATCCAACAAGCCGCCCACGACCTCAGCGGCGGCTCCCAAAAATTCAACCTCGTCGCCTACCCCGAAAACCGCCCCCCCACGGAGCAAAATCGCCGCGTCGTCACCAACCGCGTCTGCATCACCCTCAACGAAGGGCTCGACCCCACCGCCATCGGCCTCGCCATCGGCGCCCAGGCCATGAAGGAGGTCTCCTACCTCCCCTACGACTACATTCTCGAATTCACCGACGCCGCCGAAGCCATCACTTCCGCCGAAGCCCTTCAGTCTGTCCCCGGCGTCCTCAAAGCCCAGGTCCTCCTCGGCCAACAGGTCTATCCCGCCTTCCTCCCCAACGACACCTTCTTCGCTTCCGGCACCTCCTCCTACAACGTCAGCATCCTCGCTGACGGCGCCGACAAAGCCGTCACTCCCGGCCCTGGGGTCATGCTCGCCGCCGGCGCCACCAAGGCCTACCAGTGGTACCTCAATAAAGACGCCTCCCGCCTCCAAGTCCCCGTTTCCCTCCCCACCGTCTACGAAGACAAAGACCTTCCCCCCTTCGTCGACCCCGTCATCACCAAACTCTATCCCCGCTACTTCGAGTCCGTCATCGACCTCAACGTGATCTCCGCCTGGGACCTCCTCAGCCCCACCGGCTCCGTCATCGACGGCACCGGGGTCAAAATCGGCCTCGTCGACGACGGCGCCCAGGTCAATCCGATGCATCAGGATTTCAACATGCTCAATATCCTGACCGGTGAGGACCGCAACTTCCTCGACGGCGACCAGTCCGCCAGCTCCGTCGACCCCAAGCGCTTCGATCCCACCCCTCCCTTCTCCGGCGGCAGCGCCCCCAACCACGGCACCGCCATCGCCGGCCTCATCGTCGCCAACCGCAACAACAGCAAGGGCATCAGCGGCATCGCCCCCGATGCCAAACTCGCCGCCTACCGCGTCGTCGGCGCCTTCATCGATCCCGGCCTCTTCGCTGACGCCGTAGCCTTCGGCTCCGATCGCCTGCCCGCCCTCACCACCACCACCAACCCCTTCGGCCTCCCCACCGGCAACGAGTGGCGCCGCGGCGCCGTCAAAGTCGACATCTCCAACAACGCTTGGACCTACAATTCCAACGGCAACGACCTGATCCCGATGGATCTCTACCTCCGCAAGGCGATGTGCTATGGCGCCACCGAAGGCCGCGTCGTCGGCGGGGCCGCCCGCGGCGTCATCTACGTCGTCCCCGCAGGCAATGACGGCGACAACCACGGCGACGTCAATTACTCCGGCAATACCAATTCGCCCTACACCCTTACCGTCGGCGCTGTCTCCGACTGGGGCCGCCGCGTCAGCTACTCCGCCCCCGGCGCCGCCCTCCACGCCGTCGCCCCCTCCTCCGGCGGCGAAATGGCCCCCCGCATCGTCGCCGGCACCCTCAAGCCCGCTTTCCCCCCCGTCCTCCCCGACAACCTCGTCGACCGCGCTCTCGGCTGGACCCTCACCCCCAACGAATGGGACGCCCCCGCCGCGGTCCGCCGCAATAGCCAGCAAATCGTCACTCTCAATACCCCCACCGTCGCCAACCAGGCCGCCGCCTACAATAACAATTTCGGCGGCACCTCCGCCGCCTGCGCCATGGCCAGCGGCGTCGTCGCCCTCATGCTCGAAGCCAATCCCAACCTCGGCTGGCGCGACGTCCAAGAAATTATCATGCGCAGCGCCAGCGTCGTCGACCCCATGTACGGCGAATGGCAATACAACCCCCTCGGCATGCCCGTCAGCCACAAGTACGGCGCCGGCTTGATCGACGCCGACCACGCCGTCCGCTTGGCCAAAGTCTGGCAAAACCTCGGCTCCCGCAACGGCCCGATCGGCTCCCTCGTCGGCACCATCGACTTCAAAGAATGTAAGGGCGAATCCAAAAAACTCTCCGCCAATATCCTCATCCCCGACAACGCCTCCAACGCCCCCATCAAGACCGTCGTCAATCTCCAGGTCGAACCCCCTTCCTCCAACCTCCGCATCGAACACGTCGTCGTCCGCCTCAAAGTCTCCCACGGCCGCCGCGGCGACCTCGGCGTGGTTCTCACCGCCCCCAAATCCGGCCAAGCCGACCGCCCCGTCGAAAGCTACCTCATGGTCCCCCACCGCGAGGACTACAATACCAACATCGGCCTCCCCGCCGAATCCAGCGGCGGCACCGACGCCGGCGTCATCGAGGGCGAATATTGGGACTTCACTACCGTCCGCCACTGGGGCACCACCTCCAATCAAAACGCCGCCCTCGGCCCCGATCAGCCCAACAACAACGGCCAGTGGACCCTCACCATCTGGGACAACACCAACAAGGGCGCCGTCACTAGCCCCAGCCTAACTGCCGCCAACCCCGAGGACCGCGTCTACGTCCCCGTCGGCAACCCCACCAACACCGGCACCGCCGCCGCCCGCGTCAACTACGCCGAAATCATCTTCCACGGCACCACCACCCCCTCCGCCAACGAGCCCCCGACCATCAACAACAATTCCTTCGTCGGCCTGACTGGCGCCCCCTTCCAGGGCTCCGTCCGCGGCGTCTCCGACACCTCCACCGACCCCAACAATAACCCCCGCGCCGGCATCTACGACTACCGCGTCCGCGTCCTCGCCGGCCTCTCCGCCAACGCCCCAGAGCTCATCATCGCCCCCAGCACCGCGGCCGAGTACGCCATCGCCTTCCCAGGCTCCCCCGCGGTCTCCCCGGCCCACCTCCGCTTCGACCGCAAAACCGGCCTCCTCACCAACGCCCCCTACCCCGGCGTCAATGGAGTTCCCCCCTTCAAGCCCCTCCCCAAGGCCTCCTGGCAACTCGAACTCCGCGCCACCTCCATCTTCGGCACGACCCGCCGCCAGATTCCTTTCTACGTCCGCGACTCCCTCACCTACAACGAGTTCAAACTCCTCTACTTCACCGCCAGCGAAATCGCCAACCCCGCCATCTCCGGCGACAGCGCCGACCCCGACCGCGACGGACTCCCCAATCTCATCGAGTACGGCATGGGCGGTAACCCCCGCCTCATCGAGCCCGCCCTCCTTCCCACTCAACAAGTCGTCGGCCCCAATCTCCTCTACACCTACCAAGTCGACACCTCCGCCCGGGGCATCACCTTCCTCCCCCAGGGCTCCTCCTCGCTCACCCCCCTGACCGCCTGGTCTACCCTCACCCCGACCACCCTCTCCACCGACGGCAATATCCAAATCCGCCAGGTCTCCCTCCCCATCACCCCAGGCAACGCCCAGTTCATCCGCCTCCGCATCACCAACCCGTAATCCCCTCCCCTACCCTCCTGCGCGGCGGCTTCCTTCACCGGATGCCGCCGCCTTTTTTTGCACCTCCGCTCCCCCCGCGCCGCCGACCCTCGACCCCTCGCGCCGCGCATTTATTTATCTTCGCAGGATTGAATTTTCCCGCTCCCCTGGTTAATTTACGCTATTGTGGAGGGGGCGTTGCGGCCTGTTCCGTTATTTGCTTCCCCATGAAGATCCTTTCCCTCGCCTTCGCCTCCCTGGCTCTCACGACCTCCGGAAGCTTCGCCCAGTTCGACGTCCTCCGCGCCAAGCTCGAAAGCCTTGGCGGCCTCCAAATCGATTCCTCCCGCATGGACATCCTGCCCGGCGGCACTGGCGTGGCCCTCGAAGGCAACTTCCGCCTCAAATCCGATGCCATGGAGGCCTACGCCGACAAGGCCGAATTCGTCTCCGAATCCAACGCCCTCAAGTTCAGCGGCGACGTCTCCATCTACAAAGACGGCCTGCTCTACCGCGGCGAACGCGCCACCTACAACACCGACAGCGGCCAACTCGACGCCAGCGAAATGCGCTCCAGCGTCGAACCCCTCTTCTTCAAGGCCGACCGCCTCCAGACCAAATCTAAAACCATCAGCCTCATCGAAGCCGAAGGCGCCACCTTCACCACCGAAGACGCCGCATCCCCCACCTTCTCCCTCGAAGCCGACAACGTCACCATCTTCCCCGAAGAACGCATCGTCTTCCACCACCTCAAAGCCTACGTCGGCCCCCTCCCTGTCTTCTACCTCCCCTACCTCTCCCAGCCCCTCCAAGAAGAAATGGGCTACACCTTCACCCCAGGGTACCGCAGCAATCTCGGCTTCTTCCTCCTCAACCAATACGGCACCACCCTCGGCGACCACAGCCTCATCAAATTCAAACTCGACGGCTACGCTGCCCGCGGCCTCGGCAGCGGCTTCGACATCGACTCCCAACACGCCAAAGCCGCCGGGTACCAAAATTTCGGCAAATTCAAATTCTACTGGGTCAACGACCGCTCCCCTGAGGAAAATAATACCTTCTCTTCCGCCGACCGCAGCGGCGTCGACCAAAACCGCTACCGCGTCAACCTCCAACACCGCGTCTACCTCCCCGGCCCCGACGAAAGCTCCGTCTACCTCGACCTCGACCTCAATAAACTCAGCGACGAGTTCTTCCTCGAAGACTTCTACCCCTGGGAATTCCGCGACGACCCCCAGCCGGACAATATCGCCAGCCTCATCAAGCACCACGACCGCGGCGAACTCAGCCTCGCCGCCCGCTTCCGCCCCAACGATTTTTACCAAAGCGATACCCGCCTCCCCGAACTCGCCCTCGATATGGTCCGCCAGCCCATCTTCGACTCCGGCCTCTTCTACGCCAGCAATAGCAGCTTCGGCATCCTCAAAGAAAACCTCGGCGACGACGACCAACTCCGCCTCGAATCCAAAGCCGCCAGCCTCAACCGCTCCCTCACCGACCCCATCCTCGCCGCCAACCTCGACCCCCGCGCAACCCAAAGCGCCCTCGACGACCTCCGCGCTCGCCTCCTCGAACCCGAGTTCACCCGCTTCCACTCCTACCACGAAGTCCTCTTCCCCACCTCCCTCTCCGGCGCCCTCAGCCTCACCCCGCGCGTCGGCGTCGGCTACACCAATTACTCCTCCATCAGCGGCACCGCCCCACCCCACGACACCGGCCGCGCCCTCGCCTCCGTCGGCCTCGACGCCAGCACCAAGTTCTCCCGCACCTACGACAACGCCAGCCTCCCCGCCCTCGGCCTCGATGGCCTCCGCCACGTCGTCCAGCCCTACCTCAGCTATTCCTACCTCAGCGCCGACCCCCAAGGCCCCCAGTTCCACGGCATCGACCGCCTCGCCCTCTCCACCCGCCCACGCACCCTCGACGTCTCCAATTACACCGCCATCGATAGCCTCAAGGACTGGAACGTGGTCCGCCTCGGCGTCTTCAACCGCCTCCAGACCAAACGCAACAACACCAGCCTAAACTGGCTCTCCACCAATACCTACATCGACGGCTTCGTCGAGGACCCCGAATACGACCGCTCCTTCTCCAACCTCTACCAAGATATCGAGTGGACCCCACTCCCCTGGATGCGCGGCGAAATCGAAGCCCAACTCCCCGTCACTGGCGACACTTTCGAATTCTCCGAAATCAATACCCGCCTGACATTCATGCCCACGGATTACCTCGACTTCACGGTCGGCCACCGCCTCCTCCAGGACCACCCCTTCTTCCAAGACAGCAGCCTCCTCGATTTCCGCGTCTACGCCCGCCTCAACGAAAATTGGGGCATCAGCGCCTACGAACGCTACGAACTCGACGACCGCACCCTCGAAACCCAGCAGTACAGCATCCACCGCGACCTCACCAGCTGGGTCGCCGCCTTCGGCGCCGTCGTCCGCGACAACCGCGGCGCCACCGACTACGGCCTGCTCTTTTCCCTCACCCTCAAGGACTTCCCCTCCCTTAGAATCCCCGTCGACTTCGACCCCCAATCCGGAGCCAAGCGCTGATCCCAGACCACCGCCTGCGGTCTCCCACCTCCCCAGTCGGCATGCGCGCTTACCTCCTCCGCCGCCTCCTCCTCATCCCAGTCACGCTCCTGGGCGTCACCCTCATCGTCTTCGCCCTCACCCGCATCCTCCCCGGCGGCCCCTACGAACAAGCCCTCCAGCGCGCCGCCGCTGGCGAGGGTGCCCGCAGCCGCCTCAGCAGCGGTTCTGGCGGCTCCTCCCTCACCCCAGACCAAAAGGAACAACTGCGCATGCAGTTCTCCATGAACGACCACTTCCTCACCGGATACCTCAAGTGGCTCGGCCTCCTCCCCCGCGAAGTCAACGCCCGCTTCGTCCCCCTCGGCGAGGACAATGCCACCCCCATGGTCCTCCTCGGCGACACCGACCCCGACGGCCGCGCCTTCTCTAAAAAAGTCCTCATCCTCGACTTCGCCGACCCCTCCCGCCCCCCCCGCCTCGAACTCCCGCCCCCCGCATCCGGCCCCCCCTCCGGCTGGTCCGCCCGCTTCGGGCTCGACGAAAAAACCGGCCCCGACGGCCGCACCGCTTTCGTCCCCGACCCCTCCCGCATCGTCGCCTTCCGCCAAAAGCGCTCCGGCCTCCTCCAAGGCGACTTCCAAGAATCCCTCTCCTCCGGCGAACCCGTGGCCTCCCTGATCAGCCGCCGCCTCCCCGTATCCCTCTTCTACGGACTCCTCACCACCCTCCTCACCTACCTCATCGCCATCCCCCTCGGCGTCGTCAAAGCCATCCGCCACCGCACTTTCCTCGACAACGCCTCCTCCGTCGCCCTCTTCATCGGCTACGCCATCCCAGGCTTTGCCCTCGGCACCCTCCTCCTCCTCTGGTTCTCCTTCCGCTTCGACTGGTTCCCCATGAGCGGCTTCACCAGCGCCGATTTCGCCTCCCTCTCCCTCCCCGGCAAAATCCGCGACCTCCTCCACCACGCCGCTCTCCCCCTGGTCTGCTACATGATCGGCAGCTGGACCCTCTACGCCTTTCTCATGAAAAATAGCCTCATGGACGTCCTCGCCACGGACTACGTCCGCACCGCCGTCTCCAAGGGCGTCTCCTTCCCCCAAGCCGTCACCCGCCACGCCCTCCGCAACGCCATCATCCCCATCGCCTCCACCTTCGGCCAAAACGTCAGCCTCATCCTCTCCGGCTCCGTCCTCATCGAAAACGTCTTCGATATCCCCGGCATCGGCCAACTCGGCTTCGAATCCGCCCTGCACCGCGACTACACCACCATGATGGCCCTCATCACCCTCTCCTCCGCCCTCCTGATGCTCGGCAACCTCATTTCCGACCTCCTCATCGCGGCTCTCAATCCGCGCATCCGCTTCGACTAGCCGCCCTTCCTCCATGCGCTCCGTCGGCCTCTCCCTCATCCTCGCCGCCCTCCTCTCCTGGGCGTTCCAACACCTCGGTTGGAAGGTCCCCCTCTTCAAGGCCTTCTCCCTGCTCGACGACGGCCCCCCTGCCTTCCTCCAACCCAGCACCCTCCTCCGCGCCGCCGCCCTCGTCCTCGGCACCTGGCTTGTCCGCCGCCCCCCCGCCCCGCCCAACCCCCTTGCCGCCAAGCGCTGGAAGCGCTTCCGCTCGATCCGCCGCGGCTACATTTCCCTCCTCCTCCTCCTCGCCCTCAGCGGCCTCGCCCTCCTCGACAACCTCCTCGTCGGCAAACAAGCCCTCGCCGTCTCCTACCAGGGCCAATGGTTCTTCCCCTTCCTCCGCGCCAACCCCATCCCAGGTCACCAGTTCGGCCTCGGCTACGACGCCGAAACCGACTACCGCGAACTCCAACGCCTCCTCGCCGCCACCGGACAAGGCCGCGTCATCCTCCCCCCCGTCCCCTACTCCGCTCGCCTCGATACCCCCCAGCAGTCCCGCCCCATCACCCAACTCCCCGACGGCTCCCTCCTCGACCCCCTCCTCAACCGGCCCTTCTCCGGCACCGCCTACACCGTCTTCCCAGACCTCCCCAGCCAACACCGCCGCGACTACCGCGTCCGCCAAGGCGCCCTCCACGGCATGGCCTCCGGCTTCGATCCCACCGGCTCCCTCGTGGAACGCCTCGAATACGCCGACGGCCATGTCCTCCACCACACCAAACTCGCCCCCGACCCAGAACTCGCCCCCCTCCAATCCCGCGAGTCCCCCCTCTTTCGCCAGGTCCTCTTCCCCCCCGTGGCCCCAGACTTCGCCCAGCGCCACTTCCTCGGCACCGACTCCAGCGGCAACGATATCCTCGCCCTCCTCTACGCCGGCTTCCAACTCCAGTGGGCCGCCGCCGCCTGCTTCACTCTCTTCGTCTTCACCCTCGGCATCTCCGCCGGCTGCGCCATGGGCTACCTCGGCGGCAAAATCGACCTCTTTGGCCAACGCCTCATCGAAATCTGGTCCGCCCTCCCCTTCCTCTTCATCGTCATCCTCATCCGCAGCACCGTCACCCCAGGCATCGTCGTCCTCGTCCTTGTCCTCGCCGCCTTCTCCTGGATGGGCCTCAGCTACAACCTCCGCGGCGCCACCTACGGCGAACGCTCTCGCGACTACGTCTCCGCCGCCCTCCTCCTCGGCGCCAGCAATTCCCGCATCATCTTCCGCCACATCCTCCCCAATATCCTCTCCATCCTCATCACCAAACTCCCCTTCACCGTCGAAGCCCTCATCGCCTCCCTCACCGCCCTCGACTTCCTCGGCTTCGGCCTCCCTCCCGGCGAACCCTCCTGGGGCAGCCTCCTCAAAGACGGCACCGACAACATGAACGCCCCCTGGATCCTCTACAGCGCCTTCGCCGCCATCACCCTCACCCTCATCCTCATCACCTTCGTCGGCGAGGCCATCCGCGAGGCCTTCGACCCCAAACGCTTCACCGTCTACCGCTGAACCCCCATGTCCCCCTCCCCCGTTCAGCTCGCCCCCGCCAACCCTTCCGGCGCCCGCGCCCTCCTCCGCGCCCTCCTCCTCGCCCTGGCCGCCCTCCTCCCCGCCTGCTCCCCTCCCCTCGACGAACGCTTCCCCCCCTACAACAACGCCGCCGAAGCCGCCTCCTTCTACCTCTCCAAACCAGCCTTCTTCCGCCAACTCGACCCCGCCTCCCTTCCCCCTAACCTCCCCTGGGAAACCGGCCTCGACCTCCCCGATATCGGATCCCCCCAAGCCACCAAAGGCGGCACCATCCACTGGTTCACCACCTCCTTCCCCCCCTGCCTCCGCCCCTTCGGCCCCGACGCCAATAACTCCTTCCGCAGCGAACACTACGACGATATCTACCTCACCCAGGCCGCCGCCCACCCCAACTTCCCCGGAAAATACATCCCCGGCGTCTGCGACCGCTGGGCCGTCTCCCCAGACCGCCTCACCGTCTACTACCACATCGACCCCGCCGCCCGCTTCAACAACGGCAACCCCGTCACCTCCGCCGACTTCCTCATGACCTTCTACGTGAGGCTCTCCCCCTACGCCCAAGACCCCTACGGCCAAAATTACTTCAGCACCAAGTTCGCCGGCATCGACCGCTTCGACGACCTCACCTTCGCCATCCGCCTTCCCGAAGCCCGCCCCGACCCCGTCTTCTTTAGCCAGGTCCCCCCCATGGACCACCTCTTCTACCAAGAATTCGGCCCCGACTTCCCCCAGCGCTACCAGTGGCGCCACGAACCCTCCGCCGGCGCCTACCACATCCTCCCCGAGGACGTCAAAATCGGCCGCAGCATCACCCTGCGCCGCGTCAAAGATTGGTGGGCCCGCGACCGCAAGTACTACCGCCACCGCTTCAACGTCGACGCCATCCAATACGAGGTCATCTCCAACCCCGAAAAAGCCTTCGAAGCCTTCCTCGCCGGTCGCCTCGATTTTTACCACACCTACCTCGACCGCCAACCCCAAAACTGGGGCGAAAAACTCGAAGGCCAAGCCTTCCAAAATGGCTGGATCGGCCGCGCCCAATTCTACAACGACTACCCCCGCCCCAGCAGCGGCCTCTACCTCAATTGCGCCAAACCCCTCCTCGACAATAGCCTCATCCGCCGCGGCCTCCAGCACTCCATGAATATGCAGCGCGTCATCGACGTCGAACTCAAAGGCGACATGGACCGCATGCGCACCCAAAACGACGGCTACGGCCGCTTCACCCACCCCACCCTCCAGCCCGCCCCCTTCTCCCGCGACCTCGCCAGCGCCGCCTTCGCCGCCGCCGGCTTCACCGCCCGCGGCCCCGACGGCATCTTCCAAAACCCCGCCACCAACCAGCGCCTCAGCTTCGAACTCAGCGTCCGCAGCCGCCCCCAAGAACAGCGCTACGCCCTCCGCCTCAAGGAAGAAGCCCTCAAATGCGGCGTCGAACTCCGCATCGAAGCCCTCGACCCCTCCGCCCAATTCAAAAAACTCCTCCAAAAACAACACGAAATCTCCTTCGCCGGCTGGGTCCACATCCCCCCCTACCCAGACTACTGGCAGGGCTTCCACAGCGCCAACGCCTACGAAAAAGAACTCCAACCCGACGGATCGCGCAAAATCAAAACCAATACCAACAATATCACCCTCACCGCCAATCCCGCCCTCGACGCCCTCATCGAACAACACGAAAAAGCCCAAACCCTCGACGAACTCCAATCCCTCAGCTACCGCATCGAAGAAGCCATCGCCGCCGAGGCCAGCTTCATCCCCGGCTGGGCCACCCCCTGGCACCGCACCGCCTTCTGGCGCTGGGTCCGCTGGCCCGACGACTTCAACGTCCGCACCTCCGAAAATCCCGCCCAGGCCCACGTCCATTGGATCGACGAATCCGTCCGCCGCGAAACCCGCGAGGCCATCGCCGCCAGCCGCCCCCTGCCGCCCCTGGACCTGAACTTCGAGCAATATCGGCAGCCCTAGCCCCCGCCCCTCATGCCCCTCCTCTCCGTCGAAAATCTGACCACCGCCTTCCAAACCGACGACGGACTCCTCACCGCCGTCGACGGCGTCTCCTTCACCATCGAACCCGGCCAAACCCTCGGCCTCGTCGGCGAATCCGGCTGCGGCAAAAGTGTCACCGCCTTCTCCCTCAACCGCCTCCTCCCCCACCCCTCCGGCCGCATCCTCTCCGGCGCCGTCCACTTCCAAGGCCAGGACCTCACCCAGATCAGCGACCAAGCCCTCCGCGCCATCCGCGGCCGCGACATCGGCATGATCTTCCAGGAACCCATGGCCGCCCTCAACCCCGTCCACCGCATCGGCCGCCAACTCAGCGAAGTCTTCCTCCTCCACACCCCCTGCTCCCAAAAACAGGCCTGGGACCAGTCCCTCGACATGCTCCGCAAAGTCGGCATCCCCGACCCCGCCAGCCGCGCCATGGCCTACCCCCACCAACTCAGCGGAGGCATGCGCCAGCGCGTCGTCATCGCCATGGCCCTCGCCCTCAAGCCCAAACTCCTCATCGCCGACGAACCCACCACCGCCCTCGACGTCACCGTCCAAGCCCAAATCCTCGCCCTCCTCAAAGACCTCCAACAGGAAATGGGCCTCGGCCTCCTCCTCATCACCCACGACCTCGGCGTCATCGCCGAAACTTGCGACCATGTCGCCGTCATGTACGCCGGCCGCATCGTGGAGCGCGCCCCCGTCCACCAACTCTTCGCCCACCCCCGCCACGCCTACACCCGCGGCCTCCTCGCCTCCATTCCCCGCCTCGACACCCCCCGCCGCTCCTCCCTCCGCACCATCCCCGGCTCGGTCCCCCCCCTCCACCTCCTCCCCCCAGGCTGCCGCTTCTGCTCCCGCAACGGCGCCCCCCCCGACTCCCCCACCCTCCTCACCCGCCCCCCCTTCCGCGAAGTCGCCCCCCACCACTTCCTCGAAACCTGCCCCCGCTGCACCGCCCCCCCTCAGCCCGACCCCACCCCTTCCCCCCAGCTAGCCCCCCAACCAAACCCTCGGCCCCTCCCCCCGGAAAACGCCGCCCCCCTCCTGGAGCTCAAAAACCTCCGGATGCACTTCCCCGTCAAAACCGGCGTCTTCCAGCGCACCACCGCCAGCCTCAAAGCCGTCGACGACATCTCCCTCGCCCTCCACTCCGGCGAAACCCTCGGCCTCATCGGCGAATCCGGCTGCGGCAAAACCACCCTCGGCAAAACCATCGTCCGCCTCTACCTCCCCACCAGCGGCTCCCTCTCCTTCCAAGGCATCGACCTCTCCCGCGCCTCCCCGCGCGCCCTCAAACCCCTCCGGCGCGACCTCCAAATGATCTTCCAGGACCCCGCCGAGTCCCTCAACTCCCGCCACACCGTCGGCGCTATCCTCGAAGAACCCTTCGTCATCCACCGCCTCGGCTCCCCCGCCGAGCGCCGCTCCTGGGTCGCCGAACTCCTCGAAAAAGTCGGCCTCCCCACCAGCGCCGCTTCCAAGTTCCCCTTCGAATTCTCCGGCGGCCAACGCCAACGCATCGGCATCGCCCGCGCCATCGCCCTCAAACCTAAACTCATCGTCTGCGACGAACCCGTCTCCGCCCTCGACGTCTCCGTCCAAAGCCAAGTCATCAACCTCCTCCTCGACCTCCAAAAAGACCTCGGCCTCAGCTACCTCTTCATCGCCCACAACCTCGCCGTCGTCAAACACATCTCCGACCGCATCGCCATCATGTACCTCGGCAAAATCGTCGAAACCGGCCCCGCCGACGCGATCTACCAAAACCCCCGCCACCCCTACACCCAAGCCCTCATCGCCGCGATCCCCCTCGCCGACCCCGCCCTCCGCGCCTCCCGCCCCCTCCTCTCCGGCGACATCCCCAGCCCCATCCACCCCCCGCCCGGTTGCGCCTTCGGCCACCGCATCCAGTGCCCCAACTACCAGGCCTCCCTCACCTGCGATCTCGCCCCCCGCGAACTCAGCCCCGGCCACTTCGTCAGCCTCTGCCCCTGCGCCGTCGCCGGTGCCACCCCCCTTCCCCAATCCTAGCCGAACCTCGGCAAAAACACCTCCTCTCCCATGCGCATCCCCCTCCTCCTCCTCCTCGCCTCCCTCGCCCCAGCCTCCGCAGAACTCCTGCCCAAAGCCGCGCCCGCGCCCCCTCCCGCCGCCCCATCCCCCGCCCGCCCCCTCTCCGCCCCCAATTTGGAAAAACTGCTGGCCCAACTCACCGAGATCAGCACCTCCCTCCAGGGTAAGCGCAACGCCTACAACGCCACCCTGCTCCCCCGCCTCAACGAAGCCGCCGCCAGCGACGACAAAGCCTTCTCCCTCTGGCTCGAAGCCACCAAGGACCAGGACTACGAAACCCAGGGCCGCTCCGCCACCGAGTTCTCCGACTTCCGCAACGGCAAGGCCAAGGAACTCCGCAACCAAGCCACCTTCACCGCCCAGCTCCGCCTCCAGTGCCGCTTCCTCGCCCTCATCATCCTCCAAGCCGAGGCCACCACCGACCCCGACCGCCTCACCCTCATCACCAGCGCCGCCGCCTACCTCGATGACCTCGTCGCCAGCTCCAAAAAATTCGACGGCAAAGAATCCGAACTCCGCCGCAACGCCCTCGAATCCGTCATCGGCCGCCACCTCAAACTCGACGTCTCCGCCCGCAAAAGCGACGGCCCCGCCGCCTACAACCCCGGCAACTTAGGCGAAATCTACCAGCAGATGATCCTCCCCTACTACCGCGAAAAGCGCGCCGCCTCCGCCATCGCCGCCACCTGGACCAAGCGCATCGCCCAGGAAACCGCCCTCGTCGAACTCAGCAAAGTCCCCGAACAGTTGGAACAATTCCAAAACGAACGCCTCCCCGACCTCCAATGGGAACAGTCCAAGGACCTCTTCGCCGTCGGCCAACAAGAAACCGCCGCCGCCGCCATGATGGCCCTCATCAAATCCCACCTCGGCCACCGCCACGCCGTCGGCTGGATCGCCGAACTCGCCGAACTCGCCCAAGACGCCGCCTCGCCCCCCACCGCCGCCCCCCGCCTTCCCAAATCCCCCGCCAGCACCGCCCCCACCCCCTGAGGCCCCCGCACCCAACTTCCCGTTTTACAAAAAGCAGTCATTGCTTAATTTGCTCGTCCTCAAAATTCCATCCCCACCGCCCGCTTTTCTCCTTTTTCCATGAGCACCCACGTCGCCTCCGCTTCCCCCAAATCCCCCGAATCCGCCGCCCCTGAGCGCGGGGAACTGATGCCCGGCGCCGAAATCCTCGTCAAATGCCTCGAAAAAGAAGGCGTCGAATGGATCTTCGCCTACCCCGGCGGCGCCTCCATGCCGATGCACCAGGCCCTCAGCAAAAGCACCAAAATCCGCACCGTGCTCCCCCGCCACGAACAAGGCGGCTCCTTCGCCGCCGAAGGCTACGCCCGCGCCACCGGCAAAGCCGGCGTCTGCATGGGCACCTCCGGCCCCGGCGCCACCAACCTCGTCACCGCGATCGCCGACGCCTACCTCGACTCCACCCCCCTCGTCGCCATCACCGGCCAAGTCCCCACCTTCATGATCGGCCGCGGCGCCTTCCAGGAAACCGACTTCTTCGGCGTCACCCTCCCCATCGTCAAACACAGCTACCTCGTCACCGACCCCAACGATATCCCCCGCATCGTCAAGGAAGCCTTCCACATCGCCCAAACCGGCCGCCCCGGCCCCGTCGTCATCGACATGCCCAAGGACGTCCAAGAGGGCCGCACCCAACCTATCTACCCGGACAAAATTCACCTCCGCGGTTACAAGCTCCTCACCGAAGTTGACGAGGTCGCCCTCAACGAGGCCATGGGCCTCCTCAAACAAGCCAAGCGCCCCGTCATCTACGCCGGCGGCGGCATCATCAGCGGCGAAGCCCACGCCGAATTGCTCGAATTCGCCGAGCGCGCCCAAATCCCCGTCACCACCACCCTCATGGGCGTCGGCGCCTTCCCCGAAACCCACCCCCTCTCCCTCAAGTGGCTCGGCATGCACGGCTCCGTCGCCGCCAACAACGCCGCCAACGAAGCCGACCTCCTCCTCGCCCTCGGCGTCCGCTTCGACGACCGCGTCACCGGCAAAGTCGAAAAATTCTGCGAGCACGGCACCATCATCCACATCGACATCGACAACGCCGAAATTAATAAAAATAAGCTCGTCCGCCTCCCCATCCAGGCCGACATCAAACTCGCCCTCACCAAACTTAACCTCCTCCTCGACCAAGCCGGCTACCAAAAAGGCGGCCAGCGCCACGCCGCTTGGCACACCCAAATCGCCCAGTGGAAACAGGATTCCCCTATGGCCTACGAGGACGAGGACCCTTCCCTCATCCCCCCCCAGTTCGTCATCGAACAACTCTACGAACTCACCAAGGACACCGACTTCTACATGACCACCGGCGTCGGCCAACACCAAATGTGGGCCGCCCAGTACTACCACTTCGATAAGCCGCGCCGCCTCATCACCAGCCTCGGCCTCGGCTCCATGGGCTACGGCTACCCCGCCGCCCTCGGCGTCAAGGCCGCTTTCCCCGACGCCGAAGTCGTCGACATCGACGGCGATGGCTCCTTCATCATGAACATTCAGGAACTCGCCACCGCCGTGGCCGAGAACATCGCCGCCAAGGCCATCATCCTCAACAACCAACACCTCGGCATGGTCGTCCAATGGGAAGACCTCAAGTACAAGTCCAACCGCGCCAACACCTTCCTCGGCAAACTCGACGCCCCCCAGGACATTTATCCCAACTACGTCAAAATGTGCGAGGCCTTCGAGGTCCCCTGCGAACACATCACCCGCCGCGAAGACGTCGTCCCCGCTCTCCAGCGCATGCTCGCCTCCAAAACCGCCTACGTCCTCGACATCATGGTCCCCCACACCGAACACGTCCTCCCCATGATCCCCGGCGGCATGACCTACAAGGACATCATCACCAAGCCCATCCGCAACGCGGACGGCACTAAGGGCTTTGGCGACATCAAGGTGGCCACCGCCCTCTGATCCCCCCTCCGACTTCTCCCCCAACGCAGCGCGGCAGGCTTCTCCCTGCCGCGCCTCCCTCCCCTTTGCGCCCACTCCCCGCGCGCGGCCAAATCCCCCTTGCCAGCGCCGCCCCCTCGCCCTCTTTAATTCCCCAGCCCATCGCCCGACGCCCATGCCGCTTACCCCGCCCGCCCTCCTCATCAAGTTCCCCGGCACCAACTGCGATGCCGAAACCGCCCGGGCCCTCCAAGCAGCTGGCTTCGCCACCTCCATCGTCCCCGTTTCCCTCCTCACCCCAGCTCACCTCCAAGCCGCCAAACTCGTCGTCTTCAGCGGCGGCTTTAGCTACGGCGACTACGTCATGGCCGGCCGCATCGCCCAGCTCGTCACCGAAGCCAAACTCGGACCCTCCCTCCAACAGTTCGTCGCCCACGGCGGCTACGTCCTCGGCATCTGCAACGGCTTCCAAATCATCACCAAACTCGGCCTCCTCCCCGAAGGCAGCCTCATCGACAACGCCAGCGGCCGCTTCCAGTGCCGCTGGGTCAAACTCAAAAACCTCGCCCCCGAATCCCCCTACCTCGCCGACCTCCCCGACGATTTCGAACTCCCCATCGCCCACGCCGAAGGCCGCTTCGTCGCCCCCGACGGCCAAGCCCAACACTACCTCGACCAAGGCCTCGTCGCCCTCACCTACAAAGACGACGTCAACGGCAGCTCCCTCCAAATCGCCGCTCTCCAAGACAAAACCGGCCGCGTCCTCGGCCTCATGCCCCACCCCGAGCGCTTCCTCTTCCCCCAAGACCACTACGACCCTGACTGGTCCGCCCGCCAAAACCACGGCTGGGGCTACTACCTCTTCCGCAGCGTCTGGCGCGAAATCTCCGGCTCCCGCAAACTCATCGCCTAAGCGCCCCTCCCCCCTCTCCCCACCTCCCTCCCCATGTCCGGCCTCACCTACAAAGACTCTGGCGTCGATATCAAAACTGCCGCCGAACTCGTCGGCGATATCGGCACCCTCCGCCGCCGCACCGAGGGCAAACGCCAACTCCTCGGCGCCTTCGGCCTCTTCGCCGCCGCCTACGACCTCAGCGATTATAAACAACCCGTCATCGTCACTGGCTGCGACGGCGTCGGCACCAAACTCGAACTCCTCCTCGAACACGACCTCCTCGAAACCGCCGGTAAGGACCTCGTCGCCATGAACGTCAACGACGTCCTCACCACCGGCGGCGACCCCATCCTCTTCCTCGATTATATCGGCATCCCCAAAATCGATAAAACCCAAATCTCCCGCCTCATCGCCGGCATGACCGACTGGCTCAGCGCCTGCAACTGCATCCTCGCCGGCGGCGAAACCGCCGAAATGCCCGGCATCGTTCCCGATGGCTTCGTCGAACTCAGCGGCTTCGCCATCGGCGCCGTCGAAAAACCCGACCTCCTCAACCCCGAACGCGTCACCCCCGGCGACGCCGTCATCGGCTACCCCTCCGACGGCTTCCACGCCAACGGCTGGAGCCTCGTCCGCCGCGTCCTCCGCGAACACCCCGAAGACTTCTCCCGCGAAGAAATCATCGCCCTCCTCGCCCCCACCCGCCTCTACCACGAAGAAGTCAACGCCCTCAAGGCCGCCCAAATCGACCTCAAAGCCATGGCCCACATCACCGGCGGCGGCCTCGTCGAAAACCTCGAACGCTTCCTCGGCTCCATGGGCGCCGACCTCGCCATCCCCGAGTGGACCCTCGGCGCCATCCCCAAGGTCCTCCATTACGTCGACCGCGCCGACCGCCTCAATACCTTCAACATGGGCTTCGGATGGGTCGTCATCGTCCCCGCCGCCCACCAAGCCGCCGCCCTCGCCTGCGGCCTCCATGGCCAACTCCTCGGCACCATCTCCCCCCACCACGGCGTCCGCGTCGTCGTCGGCTAAAATAAAGCCGCTCCAGCGGCCCCCCCTCACCTCCCGCCCGCCCCCCCGCCGCAGGCCACCCACCCCTCAGGTCACCATGCCGCCCAGTTGGGCATCGCATCCCATCCCAGGGCAACGCCCGAGTTCTCTGCGCCCCAACGGGGCGCCATTCCTCAGCCCAGGGCAACGCCCTAGGTTTTCCCCGCACCAACAAAATCGAAACCCTGTAGGGGCGCCATAACTCCGACTCAACCCGCCTCGCCCGGCCACCAAGGGTCAAATCTAATTGTCGCCAAGGGAATGTATAATTGTCGCTGGACAGTGCTCCCCATAGGATGCCGATTCTGAGCGCCAACGGCGCGGCCTACGCCAGCCCAGGGCAACGCCCTGGGACTCGGGCCAAAAAGAGCCCCGAGCCCTGAAGGGGCGGCCTAATCGGCGGGCCCCATCGCGCACTTTTCCACAACATTTCCGCGTTGTGGGGTGCCCCCGCCCGCCGGGCGGGTCCACTGGCCAAGCCTCGGTGGGGGTTTTTGACCGCGAAAAGGACTCACCCAGTGGGTGAGCCTCCTCAGGCGAAAAACGGATCATCCCCCATCTTCATCACGAAAAAAAGCCCCCTAGTCAGCTTTCAACTCCCGGTTTTAGGGTGATCCGGATGGCGTGGCTGTCCTGGCGTTCTCCCAACAAGGGGTGAAGGCGCTGGGATGGTGGGAAGCGGAGAGTTTCAAGGGTCGGCCCGGCGGCAAGTTCGCGGAGTTTGCGCAGGGCCCGATCCTGCATGTCGGGTGGCAGCTTGCGTGATCGCTGGCGACTCCAGATTTTCTCGGTTTCCCGGTCTGCGAAGCTCTGGATCACAAGTGGAGGATGACGCTATTTACGATTTTCGTCAATAGATGATTTGCCCTCAAATAAAAGGGACAGGCCGAAGGGCGCGTCATGCAGCGGATTTTCGACGATGTACTTGCTGAAGGCTGGACTTGATGAACGAGCCGGGCAGCACCACCAGCGACGGCCAGTCGATCCGGACCACGACCTCCGGCGGCAGATGGCTCTTAAAAAACGCCGTGGCCTGCTCCGGCTGCGAGAAGACCGCCTTGAAAAACCCGTCATGCGTATGCGCCGCAGGGATGGGGGAATTTCCGGAATTTTCCACAGCGCTGAGGGTCGATGAATCCCGC
>CANHIJ010000051.1 GCA_947460575.1 Verrucomicrobiales bacterium
GAATGGGTCGAGCTCCCTAACGTGCTAGGGATGTCCCAACACGCCGACGGCGGCCTCATGGCGAGCAAACCCTACATCGCCAGCGGCAAATACATCCAGCGCATGAGCAACTACTGCTCCCGCTGCCCCTACAACCCCGCCGAAAGCACCGGCCCCACCGCCTGCCCCTTCACCACCCTCTACTGGGACTTCCTCCTGCAACACGAACCCACCCTGCGCCAAAACCACCGCATGGCCATGCAAGTCAAAAACCTCGCCCGCCTCGACGAAACCCAGCGCCGCGCCATCCAAGCCCAAGCCGCCCAACTCCGCCACCCCACCCCCGCAGGGGACGCCCCGGCTTCCAGTTAAGCTCCCATCGGCCGCGCCATCCCGGCGGAATCGAAATCCAAGTGCGCATTGAGGAGGCGAAAGCCGGGAATGGCGGCGCATCATAGGATTTGAAAAGCATGAAGCACACCCTTCTCCCCATCGCATTCCTCCTGGCGTTCCCGACCTTGGGCCAAGCAGCCGACCCGAGGCCCGCCCTGGTGGACGTGATCTATGGTTTTTCCGTGAATGCCGCAAAGTTCCAACGCCTCGAGCAACTCAAAGAGTTGATCAAGCAAGGCGCCGAGGTGAACGCCCCCATCGGCTTTAACCGCATGCTCTACGAGGGGGAGAACCCAGCGACTTCCCCCCGCAAAGCCACGGCCTGGCCATTGGACGTGGCCGTGCAGCAAGCCCATGTGGAGATGGTCAAGCTTCTCCTGGCCAACGGAGCCAAGTTTCACGGAGGAGAACTCGCCAAAGCAGCGTTCGCCGGCAATCCGGAGGAATCGCTAGCCCTCCTCACGACCCTGCTCGCAGCAGGTGCCGATGTCAACTCACCCCACGAGGACTACGGCTACACCGCGCTCTTCTGGGCCAGTGTCAGAGGCCACATAGCCTCGGCCCAGCTTCTCCTGGCCCAGCCCGGCATCCAGCTCAACATAACGAATATTGACGGCGATACCGCGCTCATGGCGGCAGCAGAACATGGCCATGCCGAAATTGCCGAAATGCTGCTCAAGGCGGGCGCCAACGTCACCCTCACCGACAAGCGCGGCGAAACGGCGACTTCCTTCGCCGAGAAGTCCCTAGCAAAACTGCAGGCCGCCGCCGCAAACCAACAGGCCTTGCTTTCCAAGCTGCCCTCCCATCCTAAATGACGTCCAATGACCAGGGCGATCCATAGGCTGCCGTCCCGATGACCGCGTTGGTGGCGCCATGCGCGCCCCTCCTTCCCCCCAGCAAACCTAAAATCGCGAGTTCACTAACGTATTCGGTGAGCGCGCCGCGCCGCCGCGGGAGGCTTTCTCCTCGCGCGTGGGCCTTTGGGGGGCTTCCGCGCGGGCACCCCTGCCGAGTGCCATTCGTGCTCCTGAATGACTCTTGCCTAAGCAAAGCCCCTACAGTGCTTCCATGCTTTTGCGCTGGAAGACCCCAGGGCATTGCCCTGGGCTGGGTTGCCCTGCCGTTGCAGGGCAGCGGCCCTGCCAATCGCGAGGTCATTGGCGTTGATGCAGTCCGAAGTCGGCGGCTTCCAACTCGTTCCTGCTGATTATCCTCCCAAGTGACTTCACCTGTAAGGCATTGATAATCCTAAAAGTGGGAGTTGAAACTCGACCATGGGATCTTTTTTGTGCTGTGGGCGCACCATGGGCCGTTTTTTCGGCCTCTGGAGACACACCCATTGGGTGAGTCCCTTCCGTTGTCAAAAGCCCCCAACATCGTGGCCCGTGGACCAGCCGGGCGGCGATGCTGGGGGCATCCTAGCGTATAGCCGGTGGTGAGCGGAGCGACCCCACCGGATCCCCGTCGTGGCATCACCCAGCACCCCGGCAGGGGTGCCCGCGCCTCCCCTCAAAACAAGCCAAAACGCGAGGAAAAAGTCTCCCAAACCACCACCTCAGGCCCGCCGGATAAGAGAGTCAAATCCCGCTTCTAGGTTTACTTTTAGGGCAGGTGGTCCAGAAATCTAGCGGACCTCCTGCGGAACCCGGTGGGGCGGGAGGCACTGGTCGCGTTCCGCCTGCGGTTCGCAGGCCCAATGCCAGAGTGCCATGGCGCACTGGATAGCAAGGGAGTCGGGGCGGCCAGATTCGAACTGACGACTTCTTGCTCCCAAAGCAAGCGCTCTACCAAGCTGAGCTACGCCCCGTTGTCCTGAGTTGGCGGGACGGGATCATCGCGGCATGCGGGCGCGGCGCAACCGGAATTCCCCGCTCTCTGAAAGAAAGGTGGCGGGAGCCTCGTCCCGGCTGGTCTTATGATGACCCTGCGCTCCTGTGTTTTACTCGGCAGTTTCCTGATGCTTGCGGCGGCTTCCGCCGAGGAGAAATACGCCGAGCCCGAATACCCCAAGCCGCCCGAAGCCGAGGCCGCCCCGGGGATTCCCCAGGGCAGCATCCAGCGCTTCACTTATGTATCCCGGGAGGGCGTGTTCCCGGGCACGGTGCGCCGGTACTGGGTTTATGTGCCGCAGCAGTACGACGCCGCGCGGCCGGCGGCGCTGATGGTCTTCCAAGACGGCCACGCCTACGTCGACCGGCAGGGCCAATTCCGCGCCCCCACGGTCATGGACCACCTGATTGCCAAAGGGGAAATGCCGGTGACCCTGGGGGTTTTTGTCAATCCTGGGGTTTTTGGCGAGGCCTTGCCCGAGGGGGACGGCTGGGAGGCCGCCAAGGGGCTGCGCAGCCACCGGTCGGAGGAGTACGACACCCCCAGCCCGGCCTACGCTTCCTTTTTGGAGCGCGAGTTGCTGCCGGAAATCGCCAAGACGTGGGCCTTCAGCGCCGACCCCGCCCAGCGGGCCATCGGCGGCATCAGCAGCGGCGGCATCTGCGCCTTCACCGCGGCCTGGGAGCGACCCGACCTTTTTGGCAAGGTCATGAGCCACGTCGGCAGCTTCACCGACATCCGGGGCGGCTACATTTACCCCGCCTTGATTCGGCGGACCGAGCCCGCGAAGCCGCTGCGGGTCTTTCTTCAGGACGGAGCCCGCGACCTCGATAACAAATTCGGCAACTGGCCCCTAGCCAACCAACAGATGGCCAACAGCTTGGCGTTCATGAAATACGACTATCAATTCGTTTTCTCGCCCGACTCCGCCCACAGCGGGAAGTTTGGCGGGTCCATCCTGCCAGATTCCCTGCGCTGGCTTTGGCGGAAATAGCAGGCTGGGGAGGCTAGTCGCCCTGGCCGAAGTCGAAGCTGCGCCGTCGGGTCCGGCGCAGCGGGTGGGGCGGGGGCGCGCTGCCGTCGGGCGGTGCCAAGACGGCTTCGGCCCCGGTGTAGTGGATTTCGCAGAGCGCCTCCATGAGCCCGCCGAGTCTTCCCTTGGGGAAGCCCTGCTGCTTAAACCACATCAAATACTCCGCGGGAAGCTGCGCTAGGGGCAGGCCGCGCGGCGGATAGTGCTGCGGCCCGTATTTGCCAAAGGGCATGTGAGTAGTGTGGAAAGCCTGGAGGGCTTCGGCCATGTTTTCCCGCCAATCCTGCCATTCGTGCGCTTCCATAGCTTAGGGCGATGCGGGGGGGGCGGCAATGCGGCCCGACAGCGCCATCCAGAGGGCGCGGCGCCCTAACTTTTTGACGAGGGGCCGGGCGATTTTGCAGGCGCGGGGAGGGCCGTCCTCCGGCAGAGCTTCGAGCTGGTCCAGGGTAGCGCCCCCGATGAGCAGGGGCATCAAGGTGGCAAAGCGCAGGCGGATAGAGCGCTGCGCCGCCGCATAGCGCCAACCCGCCGCCAGCCCCAACCGAGCCTGCCCCAAAAGAGTTCCCCTCACTTGATGCCAAGGCGCCCAATCCCGCGCCGGCCAAACCACCGCGCCCGCCAGTCCGGCTTCCCGCAGCGCGGTCTCCGGCAGATAGCAGCGCCCGATGGCGGCGTCGCCCGCTTGGTCACGCAAGATATTGATCAATTGCAGGGCTTGGCCGTAACTTTTCCCCCAGGCGGCCATCTCAGCCACGGGGCGGGTAAAGACCCCGGGCAATTCCGCGGCGCAAATCGCGGTCCAAAATTCCCCCACGCAGCCTGCCACCTGCCAGGTGTACTGCGCGAGTTCGGCCTCGGTGCCCAGGCAGCGCAGCGGCGCGGTATCTGGAAAGCGCTGCAAATCGAGCTCCATGCCGTCGAGGATGTGGCCGAGCACTTCCCTGACTTGACTTTGAGAACCGGGAGTCAGCGGCCGCAGCTGGGCGAAACATTCGGCGAGGCGCTCCAACAACTCGCGCTCCCCGGGGTGGTCCACCGCCGCGGCAAAGGCGGCCGCCCGCGCCGCGAGGGGCTCGACCGCGCCGCCCGCGAGCACGGCGCGAAATTCCGCGAGGAGCCCTAGCCGCTCCGCGGCCGGCAGCGCGGCCACGTCGGCGATGGTGTCGGCAGCGCGCGCCAACAGGTAGCTCACGCTGAGCGGCGCCCGCACCGGCGGCGGCAAAAAGCGCAAGCTGAGGTAAAAGGAGCGCGACACCGCCGCCAGCAGGGGCCCCTGCAGGGATCGGGCGCAGTCAGAGGGAACAGCGGTCACGCTTCTTTCATGGGCTGCCGCGGGGGCGAACGCAAGCCCGCTTCCACCGCCGCGCGATGACCTAGGCAAAAGCGGCGGGGCGCCGCGCTCGGTGGGCAGCCCCGCCTGGCGCGGGCGGGGCCGCGCTCGCGCGCAGAACTTGGATGCGCTTGGTTGCCTGGATCCCCCTTTTTTCCTCTCATGCCCTGGTGGACTTATCTCAAAGCTGGCTTTTGGCAGCGCGTCTCCCTGCCGCTGGTGGGGCCGGTGCCGCTGAATGCGGCGGCGGCGTTGGGGTTTGCCCTGGCGGGCTGCGACGAGCCGATTTTTTGGGCTGCGGGGGCCACCTGGCAAGTCGCCTGGTTAGGGGGCACCGCGGGCCGGACCGCGTATCGCCGCCGCTTGGCCGAGGCCGGGCAACGCGGTGCCTGGCGCGGCTTGGAAGAGCGCCGCCTCCAGCTCTATCAACAACTCCCCGCCCCCCAGCGGCAACGCCACCTCGCCCTGCGCGCCCATGCCAAGTTAGGAGAAACCCCAGGGGAGCCAGGGGCCGAACTCTTCGCCTGGCTCCACCTCAAGCTGCTCCTGGCCCAGATCGGCCCGCGCCCCGCCGCCGACCCCGACTTGCCCCGCCTTCACGCCGCCGCGGCGGTGGAACTCACCGACCCCGCCCGCGCCCGCCTAGCCGATGAAGCGGTGGCCCTGCTCGCCCCCCGCCAGGGCCTCGCCGACGCCACCCTCAGCTGGCAGGCCCAAGCCGAGGCCGTCCTGGAGCGCCTGGAACGCGGCCTCGGCAGCCCTGCCGCGCCCAGTTCCTCCCCGCCGCGCGCCGCAACCCAGATCCCACCTCCACCCATTTTCGCGCCCCCCAGCGACATCGTCAGGGATCGAAAAATGTTAGAGTGACGCCCCGGTCCGCCAACTTCTCAGCCGCCGCAGGCGGGGCACCTTTCTGGGGGTTGCGGATTGAATCCGTTAGTCGTTTGGGGCGGCAAGTCAATACGCCTTGGCGAAGACGGCGCGGCGCGTGCTGGGCTGGCCGGTGTAGAAGCAGGTGCCCGGCTGGTGCCACTCGTCGCCGAAGGGCAAGCAGCGGATCGTGACGCCGAGTTGTTTTTGGAGGGCGTCCTCATCCTCGGAGCTGCCCGCCCAGTCCACCACCGCAAAGCCGCCGTGGATCTCCGGCTTGTCCGCGTTCCGCGGCGTGAAAAAGCGCTCAAATTCTTCCCGATCCGTCAGGCGCACCATGTGGGCATCCCGGAAAACCGTGGCCCGCGCCAACAGGCCCGCCTGGATCGACTCCAGCAGACCCGGGGCACTGCTCACGAATTCCGCGGTGGGAACGAAGGCCTTTTCCTTAAGCCCCTGGTCGCGTCGGCTGACGGCGACGGAGCCCTTTTCCAAATCGCGCGGCCCGACTTCGATGCGCAGGGGCACGCCCTTTTTGATCCACTCCCAATTGCGGGTGCCGCCAGGCAAATCGCGCCGGTCCACCTGGACCCGCAGGGGTTCTCCGGCGAACTGAAGCGCGCGCAGTTCCTTCGCTAGGGCGTCGCAGGCGTCGAGCACCGCCTGCTTGCTGTCCTCCTTGGGCGTCACCGGCAAGATCACAATTTGTTGGGTGGCCACGCGGGGCGGCAGCACCAGGCCATCGTCGTCACTGTGGGCCATGATGAGGGTCCCGATGAGGCGCGTGCTCACGCCCCAAGAGGTCGTCCAGGCGAACTCCCGGGCGCCGCTGCGGCCGGTGAACTGGATGCCCGAGGCGGTCGAGAAATTTTGCCCCAGGAAGTGGCTCGTGCCCGCCTGGATGGCCTTGCGGTCTTGGACCATGGCTTCGATGCAGAGGGTGCTTTCGGCCCCGGGGAAGCGCTCCCGGGGAGACTTCTCGCCCGTGAGGACGGGGAGGGCCAGGTGGTCGCGGGCGAAGGTTTCGTAGACGCGCAGCATCTGCTCAGTCTCGGCTAGGGCCTCGGCGCGGGTTTCGTGAGCAGTGTGCCCTTCCTGCCACAAAAATTCCGCGGTGCGCAGGAAGATGCGGGGCCGCATTTCCCAGCGCATCACGTTAGCCCATTGATTGATCAGGAGGGGGAGGTCGCGATAGCTCTCCACCCAGCGGGCAAAGGCGGCGCCGATGATGGTTTCGCTGGTGGGGCGGATGACGTAGGGCTCAGCCAATTCGCCCGTGGGGACCATTTTGACGCTGCCGTCGTCCTGCTTTTGCGCTTCCAGGCGATGGTGGGTGACCACGGCGCACTCCTTGGCGAAGCCCTCCACGTGGGCCGCCTCTTTGGCTAGGTAGCTCAGCGGGATGAGCAGGGGAAAATAGGCGTTAGAGTGCCCGGTTTCCTTAAACATGCGGTCGAGTTGGCGCTGGATGTTTTCCCAAATCCCATAGCCCCATGGCTTGATGACCATGCAGCCCCGGACCTCAGAATTTTCCGCCATATCCGAGGCCTTGATGACCTGTTGATACCACTCGGGAAATTCCTCCTGGCGGGTGGGGCTGATGGCGGTCGCGGGCTTGGCGGGGGCGTTGGACATGGCGTTAGAAGAAGAGGCAAAAAGGGAGGCGCGCGGCCCCGGAATGGCCGGGCCAGGCAGCGCCCACGTTGGCCCATCTCCAGCCCGGCGCAAGCGGCGCCGCGGCCACCTCCTAACGGCGCGGGAAAACCGGCACGAAGTAGTACAGCGCCCGGTCCAGATTGGCCGGGTACGCCGCTTCGTCGAGCAGTCGGCCGTCGTATATCAAACGCGCCACATACCCGTAGTAGGCCCGGTTCCCGTAGGCCTTGGACTCCGCCGCGGTCGCGGAGGGGCGCAAGTAGCTGAGCTGGAGCCACTCCGGGACCCCTTCCTTCCAGTCGGGAAGCACCGAAAGCCAATTGACCTCGGGCGGATTAGCGGTGGTGAGGTCGATCTCCCCCCCGTTGACCGTTTCGAAAAGAAAGACCTGGAGCTCCATGCGGGAGCGGTCGATGCCCGGCCCCACCGCCGCCGCGCCCGCCGGAGTGGTGCCGACAATGGGCACGCGGAGGGTCACTTTTTCGCTGCCAGCTGGCGCGGCGAGGGGCTCCTGCTTGACGCTGATGGGGCCGAAGCTGAGGGGCCGCACCCGGTCTTCCTCGGCTCTTTTTTCATAGCCGCTGCGCAGAAATTGCGCATAGCGGTCCACCCCTTGCCCCATAGCCGAAGCCAACTGGGCCTGGTAGTCGCGTGTGGCTAGGAGCTTGGCCTCCTCCCGGTTCGAAAGATAGCCTAGCTTGCAAGAAATCGCCGCCATCCGGATGTCGCGCAGCTCGTCGACGCGGACCCGCCGGATCCCCAGGTCGAGGCTGCGCACCTGGCGGACGACGCTGTTTTGCACCGTCGTCGCTAAAGCTAGGCTTTCCCGATCGTTGATGTTTCCCGCAAAAAAGCGCCGGTCGATGTCCGGGCTGTCGCTTTCGTTAGTGGCGGGGGTTCCCGCGGGCGGCAAGGTGGCGCACTCAAACCCGCGCAGGGCGGGAGCCCCGCTGGCGGCCCGCAAGTTGAGGTAAATCGCCTCCTCGGCGACGTCGTTGGCGGCGACCACCCGCAGCCCCGGCAGCAGGCTGCGGTCGCTCTCCCGCGTCAGGACCACCCGATAACCCTTGGCTTGGAGCAGCGGCGCCAGCAGCTTCGCCACCGCCAAGGTGAGGTCCTTTTCGTTGATGGCGGGCGACTTGATACCGACCTCCTTGCCGCCGCCCGCGGGGTCGATCACCACGGTGCGCAAAATCGCCGGGTCGCGGCGGTCATTGGGCCGCAGGATGGGGTCGAGCACGTTGCGCACATCGAAAACCGAAATCAGCGGGACCCCCTTGGGCTGGACCACGGGAAAGCTGAAGTAAAAGGTCCACCCGCTTAGCTTGACCCGCTTCTGCCCGGTAGTCAGGTCGATAGTGAACTTGCGGTCCGCGCTGCGGAGCGAAAAGGCTTTCGGCCACCCATCGGGCACGCGCAGGTCGTAGTAGTCCGCCACTTGGTTGGCCGGGACATAGGCCCGACCCTGGTAGTACACCGGGCGCCACTCCAGCTTGGGCCCCGGCAGGGCGCTCGGCTGAGCCGGACTGGGTTTGGCCGGGTCGATCGATTTGGGCGATTTGGGCGATTTGGTCGGCGATTTGGTCGCCTTGGTCGGCGCCGCGGGGCGGGGCGCCGCGGGCTTGGCGGTGCTGGGGCGGCTCTGGGCAGGCGCGGGCCCAGCCAGCAGGCAGCAGAGCAAAAAAATCAGGGCGCGCACGGAAGAGGAAAAAAAGCGGGAGGGACAGTTTAGCGGAAATCCCGATCTTGTCTTGCGACAAAATCGGGGCCGCTTGGTCCCAAGTCTGCTTTCACCGACGCGGCCCCCTTGGGGCGCCCCCTGCCCCCATGCTGCTCGTGCAACGCCACCTCCTCAACGCCTCCGCCCGCCCCGCGGCGGAACAGATCTGGCTGCGCGCCGAGCGGTCCCTGTTCCTCAAGCGCCGCTGGCGCGCCACCGCCGACGACGGGCTAGAATTCGGTTTCAACCTCGAGTCCAGGCTGACTTCCGGAGCCGTCATCCACCAAACCGAGGCCGCCGACTACGTGGTCGTGCAGCAGCCCGAACCCGTTTTTCAAATCCGCTGCGACGGCGCCGCCCAAGCGGCCCTGATCGGATGGAAGCTGGGCAACCTCCACTTCCCCGTCGAAATCGGCGAGGGCTGGCTGCGGGTCGCCCCCGATCTAGCGGTGAGCCAGCTGGCCGCCCGAGAGGCCTGGCCCCTGACCGAAGCGGTGGTCGTGTTCAACCCCTTGCGCGCCACTCCCCATGCTTCCTGACTGGCTGCCCTGGCTGCTCCAGGTGAGCGATTCCGCGTTCCCCTCGGGGGCGTACGCCCATTCGCTAGGACTCGAAGAGCTGGTCCAGGCCGGGGTGGTCGGCGACGCCGATGCTCTCGAAGCTTACCTGCACCGCCAAGTCCTCCCCAACCTGCTGGCCCTCGAGTTGCCCCTCCTCGCCCACGGCCACCGCTGCGCCGCCCATGGCGATTTGGCCGGACTGCAAGCCCTCGACGAGGAGCTCGACGCCTGGAAACTAGCGGCCGAACTGCGGGCCGCGAGCCGCCAACTCGGTTCGCGCCGCCTAGCTCTAACGCAGCAACTCGACGCCGATCCCCTGGTCTCGGCCTACGCCGCCCGCGGCGCCCCCTGCCACCATTTGGCGGTCTGTGCCTTGGAACTGCGCCACCTGCCCGTGGAGGCCGCGGCCTGCGCCTGGGCCCAGCAGGCCATCGCAGGCAGCGCCACCGCCGCCATGAAGCTGATGCGCCTGGGCCAGGAGCGCTGTCAGGGCATGATCCGGCGCGCCGTTCTCGCGCTCTCCCCACAGCTCGCCGCCGCCTGCCAAGTTCCCCCCCACCGCGCCGGCTGGTTCAATCCCCTGCTCGAAATCGCCTCCATGCGCCACGCTCAAGCCGCCGAGCGACTCTTTATTTCCTAACTTCAAATCCCCTTCCTCATGAGCAATCCTAGACCTATCCGCATCGGCGTGGGCGGCCCCGTGGGCTCCGGCAAGACCATGTGCGTCCTTCGCCTTTGCCAGTGGCTCCAGCGCGAGTACTCCATCGCCGTCATCACCAACGACATCTACACCAAGGAGGACGCTGAATTCCTCCTCCGCGCGGGCGTCCTGCCCGCGGACCGGGTGATCGGCGTGGAGACCGGCGGCTGCCCTCACACCGCGATTCGCGACGACACCAGCATGAACATGGCAGCGGCGCTGGAGTTGGAGCAGCGCCACCCCGACTTGCAGCTGCTCCTGCTCGAAAGCGGCGGCGACAACCTCTCGGCCACCTTCTCGCCAGAGTTAGTGGACGCCTATATTTTCGTCATCGACGTCGCCCAGGGCGACAAAATTCCCCGCAAGGGCGGCCCCGCGATCCGCACCAGCGACCTCCTCCTCATCAACAAAACCGATCTCGCGCCGCTGGTGGGCGCAGACCTGGCGGTGATGGCCCGCGATGCCGCCGCGATGCGCGGGGCGCGCCCCTTCCTCTTTGCTGACTTGAAATCCGAGCAGGGCAAGGACCCCCTGATCGCCTGGCTAAAACGCGAACTCCTTTTCGTTTGAAGGGGCACCTCCATCTGACTTGCGCCCTCCAGGGCGATGGCACCAGCGCCCTGCGCCAGCAGTCCTTTTGCGCCCCCTTCCACCTCAGCAAGCCCCACCGCGACGCTGGGGCCCTCGTGGTCAACGTGGTCAACCCCACCGCGGGCCTGTTCGACGGAGACGAGCTCGAGCTCGTAGCCCATGTAGAGCCCGGGGCCCGGCTAGTCCTAACCACGCCTAGCGCCGGGCGAGTTTACCAGTCGCGCAGCGGGCGCCCCGCCAAGGTGTCGCAAACCGTGCGCGCCGCGGCGGACAGTTTTGTGGAGTTCCTCCCCGAGCCGCTGATTCCCCAAGCGGGCGCCATCTATGCCCAGCAAACCAGCCTCGAGCTGGCCGCTGGGGCCGAACTCCTCTTCTTCGAATGGCTCAGCCCCGGCCGCGTCGCCAGCGGGGAAGTTTTTCAGTACCGCCAACTCGCTTGGCAAACCGACCTCCAACGCGACGGCCGCCTCTTGGCCCGGGAACGCTATTGCCTCGAGCCGAGCCAGCCCGCCAGCCTAGCCGCCCTCACCGATCACTTTCCCCAGGCCCACTACCTAGGATGCTTTTGGATCAGCCCGCACCCCTTGCCCCGCGCCGCCCTCGCCGCCCTCGAGGGCCCCGGCGTCTACCTTGGCTGGAGCCCCCTCGCCGCGGGCGGATGGACCGCCAAGGCCCTCTGCGCCGACGCCCTAACTGCTCGCCGCCTCCTCGGCGGCCTCCGCACCGCCTTCTACGCCGCCATGGAGCGAGAACCCCCTAGCCTGGGCCGCTTCTAAACCGCCCGCCCCGCGCCCGCCAAAAGGGCCGCACCTCGCGGTGCGGCCCTCCTTTCAATTTTAGGCCTCAACCTGGCCTAGCTTAGAAGCCGAAGCGGACCCCGGTGCGCACCGTGGTGTAGTCGGAGGTGTCATCAGCCCAGTTGTACTGCGCATCAGCAAAGACCCCCACCGCGCTCGCCCAGCGGTAGTCCATGCCGCCGCCCAGGTGCCAGGTGCCCTGGTTCACCCCGTCGGAGTGTAAGCTGCCGCCCGCAAAAGCATAGGGAGCCAAGCACAGGCTCTTAATAGGAAGGCGGATAATCACGCTGCCGCTGAGCTGGTGCACCGCGCTGTCCGTGCCGAAAAGACTGTAGGAACCTTCCACCCCAACGTTTTCAGTGAAAAAGTAGTTCATGGCCACGCCGCCGCCCAGGGCGTCGTCGAATTCCCCAGTGCTCGTCTCCGGAAGAATCGCCGCCGCAAAAACACTCACATTGCTCGTGTTGCCGTTGAAGCATTCGCACAGGCTAGGCACTTCCAAGGGAGCCGGGGCCACCGGGGCCTTGCCCAGGCTGACGTAGTTGGCACCGGCTTGAGCGGAGGCCAATCCCAGCGGGGCCAGGGCGAGCGATAGAAGGAGGTTTTTCATAGGAATTTAGGATGCGGGGGAAACTATACGGTCAGGGCGAATTTGTTCAACAAATATTTACTTTCAACTTTGATTTACTATTAATCCCCCTCAGCGCCGCGGGTTTTCTATAATTTCCATGGCCCGCGCCGCCCGGCGGGCCTCGGGGTGAAACAGGGCGATTTCCTTTTCCTGGAGCCAGAGGCTGCAGAGCGCCGCCCCGAGGCCGGCCGCCCCAATCGCTAGGGTGAGCAGGGTGCCGGACTTCCCCTTGCCCTCGCCGGTGCCCACCAGCCCCAGCAGGGCCAGCGAGCCGAGCCCGATGTAGACCCACTGGGTATCGCGGCGGCGCTCGCTTTGCTCCTTGAGGAGGCGGGCGCTCGGGGCGCTGAAGGGTGCGGCTTCGCGGCGGAAGTGGAGCACGGGAAAGATGCTGAAGGCGCTCAGGGCGAGGAGCAGCAGGCTGCAGACCTGCGCCCGGCGCTGCCGCAGCCGCCCGGCGCTGAGAATCCACCCCAGCCAGCCCCCCAGCACCCCCCAGAGCAAGATCGGCTCCAGCAGAAAGTGGAGAAATTTGGGATTGCCGAGCTGCCGGAGGAGCCCCTGGAGTTCTGTCAGGATAGCCATGGCGCGGAATTAAATAATTAGGGCAAAAGGTCTGCCGCCGCGGGTCGGACCGGCGGCGGCACCCCCATTTTGACGTAGGCCGCAGGCATGGCGACGCGCCCGCGCGGCGTCCGCTTGAGAAACCCCTTCATGATCAGGTAGGGTTCGTTCACTTCCTCGAGGGTGGAGGCGTCCTCGCCCACCGCCACCGCCACCGAGTTCAAGCCGACCGGGCCGCCGTCAAATTTGAAAATAATCGCCTCCAGAATGCGCTTGTCCATTTCGTCGATGCCGTCGCGGTCGATGTCGATCAAGGTCAGCGCGGCATCGGCCACGGGGCCATCGATGTGGTTGTTGGCGCGCACCTGGGCGAAGTCGCGCACATAGCGCAGCAGCATGTTGGCGACGCGCGGCGTGCCGCGGGCCCGGGCCGCGATTTCTTTGGCGCCCTCGTGGTCCAGGGAAATGTCGAGCAAGCCCGCGGAGCGCTCGATGATATCCGCCAGGACGGTTTCTTGATAGTAATCCAGCCGCGAAACCATGCCGAATCGGCTCCGCAAAGGCGCCGTCAACATGCCGCTGCGGGTGGTGGCGCCCACTAGCGTAAAGCGCGGCAGGGGCAGTTGAATGCTGCGCGCGCTCGGCCCCTGGTCGATGATGATGTCCAATTTGTAGTCCTCCATCGCGGGGTAGAGGTACTCTTCGAGCTTGGGGTGGAGGCGGTGGATCTCGTCGATGAAGAGGACGTCGCCGCGCTCAAGCTTTGTCAGGATAGCTGCCAGGTCGCCCGCCTTCTCGATTTGCGGGCCATTGCAGACGTGAATTTCCCGCCCCACCGAGGCCGCAATGATGTGGGCCAAGCTCGTCTTGCCGAGGCCGGGAGGGCCGCAGAGCAGGACGTGGTCGAGCACATCGCCGCGCTGCCGGGCGGCCTCCACCCGCATGGTCAGCAATTCGACCGCCTTTTGTTGGCCCTGGAACTCGGCGAAAACCGGCGGCCGAAGGGAGACGTCAAAAGGCGAAGCCGGGGCTTCGGCCGCTTGCTGGTAGATATGGGACCCGCTTTCGGACACTGCAGTTGGGGGACGGGGCGCCCGTCCAGAGGTTTCTTTTCTAAGCCGCCCCGCGCCGCTTTGCCAGCCCGATCTAGGGAGAAACCTGAAGCCGCAGCTTCCCGGCCCTCCCGATCATGGCTTCACCAGAGCGCGCAGGCGGCCGAGGCCCCGGCGAATCCGGGCCTTGATCGTGCCGAGCGGCTCGCCGGTTTTGTGGGCAATTTCCAACTGCGTCAGCCCCTCAAAAAAGGCTAACTGGATCGCTTCGCGCTGCTCCGGGGAGAGTTCCATCACCGCGCTGCGCACGTGCCGCCCAATTTCGTTAGCACTGGCCTCTTTGGCCGGGTCGAGGCGGAAAAGTTGCTCCTCGGCGCGGCTTTCGTCTTCAAAGCTGTCGTTGAGGCGGCTGCGCCGCTGGCGAGAGCGCAGCTTGTCGATGCTCCGGTTGCGGGCCATCGCCGCCAACCAAGTGGAGGGTTTTCCCCGATCGTCCATAAACATCGCCGCCTTCTTCCAAAGCGAGGTGAACACTTCCTGGCTGGTGTCCTGGGCGTCCTCGTGGTTGTGGAGAACTTGAATCGCGGTGGCATAGACCATGCCAGAAAAGCGGCGGTGAAATTCCCCAAAACAGGTCCGGTCGCCATTGGCGATGCCGCGCAAGAGCACCCGAACTTCCGCCTGGTCATCCGGAGCGGGCACTTCGCACAAGTTCAAATCCAAGGGAGCAATTTCAGTCAGTTGCATGGGCTCGTAGGGTTGGAGGTTTGCCGCCAAAAGATAGACAGCCCTTATACAAAAGATGAACAATCCTGGCTTGTCCAGGGGTTTTTACATATTCCGCGCCCCCCGCCGCTGGGACCTTTTCTCCTTGATCCGCCCACGCCCCGCCGCAGCGTGAATCCTATGCACCAACTCCGCATGGCCCGCTGCGGCCCCCCCGCCGACGCCGTGGAACTTCACCCTCAAGCCCCCCCCATCCCCGGGCCCGGAGAAGTTCGACTCCGCCTGCGCGCCGCCGCCCTCAATCCCGCAGACCTCAATTTCATCGAAGGCCACTACGGCCGCCAGCCCGACCTGCCCTGCGTCCCCGGCATGGAGGGCGCCGGGATCATCGATGCCCTCGGCCCCGGAGTGGCGGCCCCCGCCCTCGGAAGCCTAGCGCTTCCCCTAACCGGCCCTGGCAACTGGGCCACCTGGCGGATCCTCCCCGCCACCGCGGTTTTGACCCTGCCCCCCAACTTGGACCCCCTCCAGGCCGCCCTGCTCCGCATCAACCCCGCCACCGCTTGGGGCCTCCTCCACGCCGCAGGCCCCCCCGCCCCCGGCTCCTGGGTGGCGCAAAATGCCGCCAGCTCCGCCGCCGCCCACTGCGTCATCCAACTCGCCCGCGGCCTGCAACTCCGCACCGTCAATTTCGTGCGCCGCCCCGAAAGCGCCGCCGCCTGCCGGGCCCTCGGCGCCGACCTCACTTTTCCCGACGACGCCGCGGGCTTGGCGGCGGCCCGCGCCGCCCTCGCCGGAGCAGCCCCTCCCGCCTTGGCCTTCAACGCGGTCGGCGGCGACAGCGCCCTCCGCCTGCTCGACCTCCTCGGCCCCGGCGGCACCCACATCACCTACGGCGCCATGGGGCGGCAGGCCCTCAAGGTGCCTAACAGCATGCTCATTTTCAAAGGCCTAACGCTGCGCGGCTTCTGGCTCAGCCGCTGGCAGGAAGGCCTCGCCCCCGGGGAAGCCGCCGCGCTCTACCAAAGGCTAGCCCACCTGGCCGCCTCCGGCCAACTCCGCCAGCAAATCGACGCCACCTACCCCCTCGCGGAGTTTCGCCAAGCTTTGGGCCGCGCCGCCCAGTCCGGGCGCGGCGGCAAGGTGCTCTTCGCGATGCCCTGAAGGGTCAGTCGTCCAGGGCGTCGATGGCCGTTTTGAGGTGCAGCAAGATCAACCCTGACATGTCGTCGCTGCGCGGACGATCGGTTAGTCCAGGATCCATCAGGCTTTCGGTCATCGCCCCTAGCAGGGCCATCTGGGGGTATTCCCGAGTCAAGCCGCGCGCCTGGTGCAGCCAGCGCCGCTCGTCCGCCGCCGCCAAGGCCTCCACCTCCTCCTGGTTTTGCTCCCAGGCTTCCTCAATCCGCTCCTCCGTCACCTCATGGCTCGCCCCGCCGCACTTGCGAAAAGCCAGCCACGCCCACAATCCATAAAAAAAAACCAGTCCCCGGTCGTCCCGCTCTGCCAAGCGCTCCTCCGCGGCCTGAAGAAACCCCGCCAAAATGGGCTGCGCGGCGCGAAACCGCGCCACCGCGATCGCCAAGGGCTCATCCTCGGCAGTATTCAACTCATTCCAGGCATCAATTACGGCGCTGCGGGGCACGCGGGGCATCTCCCACCGTAGCACCATCCGCCCCCAGTCAGGGGTTTCTTTTTCCAAATACCGCGCCACCTTCCCGCCCGTTTCCCTTTTCGATTTTCCTCCACCCCTATGAGCAGCGACCGCCGCAAGCCCTTTCCCTTTGACGACTTTGAGCCCCGCTGGCAACAGCACTGGGACGCCGAGAAAACCTATCGCAGCCCTGGCCCCGGCGACTCCGACTTCGACCCCGCGAAGCCCAAATACTTCGTGTTAGACATGTTTCCCTATCCCAGCGGAGCGGGCCTCCACGTCGGCCACCCCGAGGGCTACACCGCCACCGATATCATCGCCCGCACCAAGCGCCTCCAGGGCTACAACGTCCTCCACCCCATGGGCTGGGACGCCTTCGGCCTGCCCGCCGAGCAATACGCCATCAAAACCGGACAACACCCTCGCGTCACCACCGAGGCCAACATCGACAACTTCCGCCGCCAACTCAAAGCCCTCGGCTTTTCCTACGACTGGGACCGCGAAGTCAACACCACCGACCCCGCCTACCTCCGCTGGACCCAGTGGATCTTCCTGCAACTCTATCATTCCTATTTCTGCCAGGACACCCAAAAGGCCCAGCCCGTAAGCCAGCTCGAAGCCCTCGGCTGGAGCCGTTCCCAAATCGACGCCGTCCGCCTCGCTTTCGTCCACGAAGCCCCCGTCAATTGGTCTCCAGACCTCGGCACCGTCCTCGCCAATGAGGAAGTCGAGGAGTGGAAAGCCAAGGGCCACACCGTGGAGCGCCGCCCGCTCCGCCAGTGGATGCTCCGCATCACGAGTTACGCCTCCCGCCTGCTCGACGAACTCGAGCCGCTCGACTGGCCCGAGGGCATCAAGCTGCTCCAAAAAAACTGGATCGGCCGCAGCCAGGGCGCCGAAGTCACTTTCACTGTCCAAGGCCACCCACTCACCGTTTTCACCACCCGCCCCGACACCCTCTTCGGCGCCACCTACATGGTCCTGGCCCCAGAACACCCCCTGGTCGCCGCCATCACCTCCCCCGCCCAGCAGCCCGCTGTGGCCGCCTATGCCGCGGCCTGCGCGAGTAAGTCCGACATGGACCGCGGCGACCTCAACAAGGACAAGTCCGGGGTCTTCACGGGCGCCCTGGCGCGCAACCCCGCCAACCAGGAAGAAATCCCCGTCTGGATCGCCGACTACGTCATGATGGGGTACGGCACTGGCGCCATCATGGCCGTCCCCGCCCACGACGAACGCGACTTCGCCTTCGCCCAAAAATTCGACCTGCCGATCCGTACCGTCGTCGGGCCCAACCCTAGCGCGCCCGGCGAGCCCGCCGCGCTTCCCTTGTTAGAACCCGGCGTCGCCGTCAACTCCGGCTTCCTCGACGGCCTGCCTAGCCCCGCCGCCAAAGCTGCGATGATCGATTGGCTGGAAAGCCACCAACTCGGCAAGCGCCGCATCCAATTCAAGCTGCGCGACTGGCTTTTCTCCCGCCAGCGCTACTGGGGCGAGCCCTTCCCCATCGTCTGGGAAGACGGCCAGCACGCCGCCATCCCCGATCGCGAACTCCCCCTGCTGCAGCCCGACTTGGCGGACTTCAAGCCCACCGGCGATCCCCGCGGCCCCCTCATCAAGGCCACCGAGTGGATCCGCTATTCCGCCACCGCCCAGCGCGAGACGAACACCATGCCCCAATGGGCCGGCTCCTGCTGGTACTACCTGCGCTACTGCGATCCCAAAAATAGCGCGCGCTTCATCGGCCGCGAAGCCGAAGCCTATTGGCTAGGAGGTGGTGGCAAGCCCGGCGCCGTGGACCTCTATGTCGGCGGCACCGAGCACGCCGTGCTCCACCTCCTCTATGCCCGCTTCTGGCATAAAGTCCTCTTCGACCTCGGCCACCTCTCCACTCCCGAGCCCTTCCAAAAACTCGTCAACCAAGGCCTCATCCTCGGCGAGGACGGTCAGAAAATGTCCAAGTCGCTCGGCAACGTGGTCAGCCCAGACGAAGTCGTGGCCGAGTACGGCGCCGATGCCCTCCGCCTCTACGAAATGTTCATGGGCCCGCTCGACCAGGTGAAACCCTGGCAAATGAAGGGCGTAGAAGGAGTCAGCCGCTTCCTCGCCCGCGTCTGGCGCACCGCCTGCGAAGAAAACCAAGCGGGCCAATGGGTCCTCAGCCAAAAAATCTCCGCCGCCTCCTGCAACGATAAGGCCCTGCGCCGCATCGTCCACCAGACCATCAAAAAGGTCACCGAGGACGTGGAAGCCCTCAGCTTCAACACCGCCATCTCCCAAATGATGGTCTGCACGAACGCCTTCACTGCCGCCGCCGCCGTGCCCCTCCAGGAGTTTTCGCAGCTCCTCCTCTGCCTCAACCCCTTCGCCCCCCACCTAACTGAGGAACTGCACGCCCGCCTCGCCGCCGCCTTCCCCCAACTCGACCCCCGCCAACTCTGCCTCCAATCCTGGCCCCAGTGGGACCCCAGCGCCCTCGTCGTCGACGAAATCGAAATCGTTATCCAGGTCAACGGAAAGCTCCGCGACAAGCTCACCGCCGCTTCCGCCGCCTCCGCCGCAGATATCCAAGCCGCCGCCCTAGCCTCCCCGAAAATTATCGAGTGCATCGGCAGTGGCACCGTGGTCAAAGTCGTCGTCGTCCCCCACAAGCTAGTCAATATCGTGGTCAAATAGCTTCCCTCGCAAGCCCCTCCGCCCCTCCCCGCCCAGGCGGCGCCCGCCATGGCCCCGCCGGGGGCGCCCCTGCCCTCAGCGCCCCTCGGGGCTGGGCCAGAGCCGGATCGCGGTGCCGCAATACATGCAGCGGAACCATTGAAAAATCAGCAAATGCAGCGCCAGGCTGGCGGTTTTGCCCAAGCCCCACAGGGCGTGCGCCTTGGGGTTTTTGACGCAATTTCTCGAGTAAAAGAGGTGGCAACTGCAGATCCGGCAGCGCGCCCGACTGCCCACGATCAAGTGGGTTATTCCCAGCGCGACGAGCATGGCCGCCGCGGCGCCAATCTGCCACGTGTAGTCGCTAGGCTTGGGCACCGCCACCAAAAGCCAGGGCACCGCCAGCACCGCCGCCAGCATAGCCACCCGCCAGACCAACGCCACCAGGGCCCCAAAAATTAGCAGGCCCGGATTCGGATGGACCACCCCCCGCCGCACCCAGCGCGATAGGCTTTCGTGGACATTGATGCGATCCAGATGCGGGTGCTCGCCCGGAGCGTCGAGGGCGTAGCGGCTCAGCGGAGTCACCCGCGAGCGGCCCGCCTGAAAATCGGCAAAGTTGCCAAAGCCCGCATCCGCCAATTCCGCGGGCACCACCGCCGCCGCGGGCGCCGAATTCTCCTCCCGAATAGCCGCTAGGGGAAGCGGGCGGGCCGCCGGCACTTCAGTCGGAAAAGCCCCCGGAGGGGCCGCCGGTGTCGGGGGGCCCGCGGCCGCCAAGCGGGCGCGCTGCGCGGGCGAGACATAGCCTTGGCGCGACGCCAGCGGAGCCCGGGGCACCGCGATGGCTTCGGGAATGGCGCTGGTCGCCTCGCGCGCCAGGGCCGCCCACTGCTGCACCACATCCAAGCCCGGGGCGCGGTTGAGGCGCCCTTTCTTCCACGCCGTCAGTTCCAGCACCCGGTGAATTTCCGCGGGGGGAACGCCCGCCAACAATTCCGCCGAGCTGATCCCACACGCGGTGAGAGACTCAATGGCCTCAGGAGACAAGCCGGGAATGACAGAAAGGGGGGTCATGAAAGCAAAATAGCGCGGGCGGGGTGAACCCCCATTAACCGCCCTTCAGCTAAGGTTATCCAGGAGTTCCGTCAACTGCGCGACACGCGCCGTGGCCTCCAAAAGGCGCTGGCGATGCTCCGCCACCACCTCCGCGGGAGCCCGCGCTGTGAAGGTCTCCGACGAAAGCTTGGCCGCTGCCTTAGCAATTTCCTCCGCGGCCTTGCCTCGCTCCTGGCTCAGGCGGGCCCGCACCGCCTCCACATCTACCAAGCCACCCAGCAAAAGAAAAATCTCCCCGCACGGCGTCAGCGTCCCAGCCATGCCTTTGCCGGCCTTGAAGTCGGGATCAACCGTTAGGCTCCCAGCCTGGGCTAGCAGGCGCAGGGTTTCGGCGACCTCCACCACCCACGGCCCCGCGGGCTTGAGCTGGAAGTCGGCCGTCCGATTCGAGGCCAGGTCGCAGAGGGTTTTTAAATTCCGCACCCGGCTGGCGCTTTCGTACACCGCGGCCGCCTGGGCCTGGGCCTCGGCCACCGCGGCGGGGTCGCTCCCCCCTAGCACTCCCGCGGCGGGCAGTGGCTCCTGCATGAGGAAGCGGCCCTCGGCGCCAAAGCCGAGGGTGCGCCACAATTCCTCGGTGAGGTGCGGCATGAAAGGGTGCAAGTGGATCAAAAGGCGCCGCGTCACCGCATCCATGACCCGCAGGGTGCCAGCCTTGCGCCGGGGTTCGGCCTCCGCCGCAAAGTCGCTCTTGGCGGCCTCCAGAAAGCGATCGCAGTAATTTCCCCAGAAAAAATCGTAGAGGAGCCCGGTGATGTGGCTGAAGCTATACTCTTGATAGGCAGCCTCCAGGTCCAGCCCGAGTTGGTCGAGCTTGGCCGCGATATCCAGCGCAAACGCCGACACCCCATCGAGGTCGAGGACTCCCTCGCTAGCCGAAACGTCCCCGCCCTGCATCAGGCGGTAGCGGCAAGCATTCCATAGCTTGTTCGCAAAATTCCGCCCCTCTTCCACTGAGGACTCGTCAAATTTCAGATCCAGCCCGAGCGGCGCGCTGCGCATGATGCCGAAGCGGAGCGCATCTGCGCCATACTTGGCAATGAGGTCCAGCGGGTCCGGGGAGTTGCCCAAGCTCTTGCTCATCTTGCGGCCCTGTTTGTCGCGGATGATGCCCGTGAAATAGACGTTGTGGAAGGGCAACTCGTCCATCCATTCGTAGCCGGCCATGATCATGCGGGCCACCCAGAAGAACAAAATGTCCGGGCCCGTCACCAGGTCCGTCGTCGGGTAGAATTTCTTCAGCGTCGCCGTTTCCTCCGGCCACCCCATCGTCGCAAACGGCCACAGCCATGAGCTAAACCAGGTGTCGAGCACGTCAGGATCTTGACTAAACCCATGGCTTTGCTCCAACTCCACCTGGAGGGCCTCGTCGGTGGTGGCGATCGCCAGCGCCGCCCCCTCCCGGCGCAGCGCGGCCTGCCCTAGCAGTTCCGGGTGCCCTCCCAAAATAGCTTGCTCCCGCGCCAGCGCCGCCTCCTCGCTGGGGCAATGCAAGGACCACACCGGAATACGGTGCCCCCACCAGAGCTGGCGGCTGATGCACCAGTCTTGGATATTCTCCATCCAGTGCTCATAAACCTTGGCCCAGCGCTCTGGGTAAAATTTCATCTCCCCGCTAGCCACCACCGCTTTGGCTCGGTCTACGCTAGGATATTTGAGGAACCACTGCTCGCTCAAGCGCGGCTCAATCGGGACATCCGCCCGCTCCGAGTAGCCCACATTGCTCTGGTGCGGCTCTTCCTTGACCAGAACGCCCTGCTCCTGCAGCAGCGCGATGGCCTTCTTGCGCCCTTCAAAGCGATCCAGCCCCGCCAAGTCCCGGCCCGCCAAGGCGTTGAGAACTCCGTTAGGATGCAAAATATCCACCACCTCGAGGTGGTGCCGCTGGCCGATTTCAAAGTCCGCCTTGTCGTGCGCGGGCGTCACTTTGAGAACCCCAGTGCCAAACTCAAAATCCACATGCTCGTCGGCGACGATGGGGATCGCCGCCTGGTCCTCCAGCGGCAGAGCGCGCCGCACGTGCTTTCCTACCAAATGAGCATAACGCTGATCCCCTGGATTCACCGCCACCGCCATGTCCGCAGGGATGGTCTCGGGGCGCGTCGTGGCGATGGTGAGCCAGGTATCCGGGTCCTCCACCACTTGGACCTTGAAGTAGGTCATGCTGCCCTTCTGCGGCTTCATCACCACCTCTTCGTCGCTCAGCGCGGTGAGGCTGGAGGGGCACCAATTGACCATCCGCTTCCCGCGATAGATATAACCTTTCTTGTACAGGTCCACAAAGACGCGCTGCACGCAGCGGCTGTAATCCTCGTCCATGGTGAAGCGCTCCCGGGCCCAGTCGCAGGACGCCCCTAACTTCTTTAGCTGCTGGATGATGATCCCGCCGTGCTTGTCCTTCCATTCCCAAATCTTCTCCACCAACCCCTCGCGCCCAAGGTCGTCGCGGTGTTTGATGGCTCCCAGTTTCTTGAGGTTTTTCTCCACCACATTCTGCGTGGCGATGCCCGCGTGGTCGGTCCCAGGCAGCCACAGCACTTCACAGCCCTTCATGCGGGCGCGGCGCGCCAGGATGTCCTGAATGGTGTTATTCAGCACGTGGCCCAGCGTCAGGATGCCGGTGACATTCGGCGGCGGGATGACGATGCTGTAGCCGGGTTTTGCCGAAGCCGGATCGGCGGAAAAACATCCCGCGTCCATCCAACGGGCATACCAAGTTTCCTCCACCTCGCCGGGCGCGTACGCTGTGCTCAATTCTGCCATAAGCCGCTGAAATTGGTCGCGGGCGGGCGAATGTAAACCGGAGAACTGGCCCTCGGCCAAGTCGATGCCGCCAACGCGGGAGTCAGCACCTCCCCAGCATGGCCTGTGCGAGCCACCCCCGCCAAGGCCGCGCCACCGATTCCCCGAGCCCGGACCAGCGCACGGCTCTCGGCCCTGCCTAGCGCTTGATGCTGGTGACCGACTGCAGGATGACCGAAACCATGAGGTAGGCCATGGTTCCCACGATGATGGCCATGACAAAAATGATCAGCGGCGTGACCATAGCGGTGCCGCGGTCGATGGTTTTTTGCAGCTCCTTTTCATAGCGCATCGCGGTGCGCTCCAGAGAGTGTTCCAAGTCGCCGGTCTGCTCCCCTACGGTAATCATGTCCGTCAGGAGCGAGGGGAAAAATCCCACCTTGCGCAGCGAGCGCGAAAGGGAACCGCCTTCGCCTACCATGGCGATGACTTTAGTGGTGAGGCCCTTGAGGTGGCGGTTGACCGTGGCGTCGCGGGTGAGCTCCAAGGCCCGCAGCAGGGGCAAGCCGTTGCCCACCAAGTTGGAAAGGGTTTCCAAAAATTGCACAAAGAAGCGCTGGCTGATCAGGGGGCCAAAAAAAGGCAAAGTCAGCTTGGTGCGGTCCCAGGGCTCTCGATACGTGGGGGAATTGGTGATGCGCTGAAAGCCCCACACCACGAGCCCAATGACCATGGCGATCGCCCACCAATAGCTCATCGCAAAATCCCCCACTCCCATGATCGCCTTGGCCGCAAAGGGCAACTCCTTCCCCATGCTCTTGAGCAACTGGGTCAACTGCGGAATCAGGTACGACACAAAAAGGATGCTCACCGCGAAGCCCGCAATCATCAAACACACCGGATAGATCATCGCCACCGTCACTTTGTTAGTGAGGGCCTGTACCGAAAGCAAATATTCCGACTGGCGCCGCAGAATCTTCGGCAGGGCGCCGGAGATTTCGCCCGCCGCCGCCAGGTTGCAATAGAGCTCGCCAAAATTGGGGCTGGCCACTTTGAGCGACTGGGAAAAACTCGCCCCGTCGCGGATGCGCGAGCGCAAAATGGTCGTGACGTCCTTGACCCCGGACAACTCATCGCGGCTCTCCATGATGCGCAGGGCGGGTTCCAATTGAAGCCCAGCCGCGAGGAGGTCGCTCAGTTCCTCGGTAAAAAGAATCACGTCGCCGCGCTTCAGTTTAATCGGCCCCACCGGCACGCCCGGCTTGGCCTTTTCCGCCTCGCCCGGCTTGGCCTTGGCGGAGTCCCCTTTGGGCACGTCCTTGGCCGCCTTGGCCTCCGCAGCCGCCTTCTCGGGGGCCTTGGTCTGAGGGAGCGCGCTGCCCTCATCCTTGGGCTGGAGGGAAACCGGTTGCAGCCCGTTGCGATCCAAGCGGCGGAAGGCGTCCGCGCGGTCCTGCGCGGTGATGTCGCCGTTGGTGAGGACCCCGCTTTTGTTGAGCGCCGTGTAGGTGAAGACAGCCATAAAAAGTTTCAGTCAGGGGCACCCAACGTCATGTCCGTGGCGGTAACGCTGATGACCTCCTCCACCGTGGTTTCGCCCTCGAGGACCTTGTAGAATCCGTAGTCGCGCATGGGAATGAAGCCCTCCCGGATCGCCAAATCTTTAATCGACGCCTCCGCGGCGCGCCGCACAATGAGGTCCTCAATGGCCTTGGAGACCACCACCACTTCATAAATGGCGATTCGGCCATAAAATCCGGTGTGGTTGCAGGAGTCGCAGCCCTTGTGCTTGGGCACATAGACAGTGCGATCTTCCCGAGCCGCGGAGAATCCCGCGGTGCGCAGCTGGGCCGCACTGAGATGACTAGGCTGTTTGCACTTCTGGCAAAGCCGACGCACCAGGCGCTGCGCGAGAAAAGCCCGCACCGAGGCCGCCACCAAAAAGGGCTCCACTCCCATGTCCACCAAGCGAGTGATGCCGGAAATGGCGTCGTTGGTGTGCAGGGTGGAAAACACTAAGTGGCCCGTGAGGGCGGCGCGAATCGCGATCTCCACCGTCTCTAAGTCGCGCATTTCCCCGATCATCACAATGTCCGGGTCAGCGCGCAAAATGCTGCGCAGCGCACTCGCAAAGGTGAGGTTGATCTCCGGCTTGACCGCGATCTGGACCACGCCCTCGATCTTGTTTTCCACGGGGTCTTCCACCGTGATGATGCGGCAGTCGATGGTGTTGATCTCGCTGAGGAAGGTATAGAGCGAGGTCGACTTGCCCGACCCCGTGGGCCCGGTGATGAGGACCACCCCATTGGGAAGCTGCAGCAACCCATCGATGACCTGGCGCACCGCCGGGATCATTCCCAATTTATCAAGATTGAACTTCTGCTGGTTGAGGAGGCGCAGGGAAATGCTTTCGCCCAAAACCGTCGGCACCGTGGCCACGCGGACGTCGATCTGATTGCCGTCGAGCTCCAAGCCGATGCGGCCGTCTTGGGGGAGGCGGCGCTCCGCGATGTCGAGGCGGGACATAATTTTGAGCCGGGCGATTACCATGCTCTGGAGGGCCTTGATGTTCTCCGGCACCGGCACGTCGACGAGCAAGCCGTCGATGCGATAGCGGATCCGCAGGCTGCTCTCCATCGGCTCTACGTGGATATCGGTGGCGCGCTGGTGCAGCGCCTGGCGGATGATGGCGTTGACAAATTTGACCACGCTGGCCTCTTCGTCGTCTTCATCGAGGATGTTAGTCTCCTCGTTCATGTCCATGGCCGCGGTCTCGTTGGGGTCGCGGGCGCGCAGGATGGCGTCAAAAGTGTCGGCCCCGACGCCGTACAGTTTTTGAATCCCGTGGAGCAAGCGGGTGCGGCTCGCCATGTGCCACTCGATGGGGAACCCAATCGCCTGGCTCACCGCCTGGCGGGCGTGGAAGTTGAAGGGGTCGTAGGTGCAGAGGGCCAGGACCTTGGGGGCCTCGTCGCCCGCCGACTCCGCCGCGGCCTGGGCGGCTTCCGTGAGCTCGCCGTTTTCATCGGTTTCCTGGGCCGCGGGATCGCCAAACCAAAGCGGCAGGAGGCGGTGGCGCAGAGCGATTTGTGAGGAACATACCTCCTTGAGGCGGCGCGAGTTGCGCGGCTTGAGGTCGGCTTCCCAGGGCAGCCGCAGGGAGTGGCTGAGGGCTTCTAGAAAATCTTCCTCGGTGGCCAGGCGGGCGTCGAGGAGCTCCTCGATCACTGGGCGTTGGGCCTGATTGGCGGCGGCAAGCAGCGTTTGCACTGCCTCGAGGTCCTCCGCTCCGCCAGATTCGGCGGCCCGCAGGAGCATTTCGTTCATTCGTTGGGCCAGGGATGACATCGGGAGAAAAATGGGGGAAAAACGGGTATCGCCGCTCAGGTTGACCAAGCAGCGGGCTGCGGCGTTCAATCAGGGCTAATCGCCAAACAAGTTCCCCAGTCCGCCGAGCACGGAGCCAGAGTCGTTGCTCGCGGTCCCGCGGGCATTGGCCAACACGCGGTCCGCCAGGCGGTTGAAGGGCAGGCTTTGCAGCCACACGCTCCCGTGGCCGCTCAAGGTGGCTAGGAAGAGCCCCTCGCCTCCGAGGACCATGCTCTTCATATTGCCGGCGCGCTGGATGTCGTACTGCACGCCCTGCGTGAAGGCCACCAGGCAACCCGTGTCCACCCGCAGCGTCTCCCCCTTCAGATCGCGGCGCACAATCGTCCCTCCCGCGTGGATGAAAGCTTTGCCATCCCCATTGAGCCGCTGCAAAATAAAGCCTTCCCCGCCGAAAAATCCCACCCCCAATTTCTGGGCAAAGGCAATCCCCACCTTGGTGCCCAAAGCCGCACACAAAAAGGCGTCCTTCTGGCAAAACAACTCACCATTAAACTGCGTCAGGTCCAAGGGAATGATCTTGCCAGGGTAGGGCGCCGCAAAGGCCACCTTGCGCTTTCGGCTGCCCCGGTTCGTAAAGTGCGTCATGAACAAGCTCTCCCCCGTGACCAGTCGCTTGCCAACGCTCTTTAGCTTGTCCATGAAACCAGCGTTAGGGGACGACCCATCCCCCATCTTGGTCTCAAAGTGGATGTCCTCCTCCATGTAGTTCATCGATCCGGCCTCGGCGACTACAGTCTCCCCAGGATCGAGCTCAATTTCCACAATCTGCATGTCATCGCCCAAAATCGCGAAATCGATTTCGTGGGACCGCCTAGTTCCCTGCCCTGGCGCGGCCGCAAAAGGCGGCGCCGCGCTCGGCAGCGGAGGGGGGCCCGCCGCGAACAGGCCGGGGCGCGCGCGGTGCAGCGGCAGCCAGTCCGCCATCCCCTCCTGCCAAACCAGGGTATCGCGCTGCAAAGTGCCGTCGCCGAGCCGAGCCGCCACCGCGTCCTCGTCTAAGGAAATGGGTTGGCGATTAGCTCCGGCGTAAAAGAGGGGGGTCATAGAAGAAGTTGCCAGGGTTGAAAGGGAAAGTGGGGCCCCAGGGCGCGACAGGGACCCAGTAGGAGAAAAATGGCCCGTCGGCAAGGGCGCGCACCGCTCATTTGAGGTCGCCCGGGCCGCCATCCAAAAACGAGGACAGCCCGCTCACCGGTGAGGGTGAGCGGGCTGTTAATCTGGCAACGACCTACTCTCGCGGGACCTATCGTCCGACTACCATTGGCGCTGCGGCGTTTCACTTCCGTGTTCGGGATGGGAACGGGTGGTTCCACCGCGCTA
>CANHIJ010000052.1 GCA_947460575.1 Verrucomicrobiales bacterium
ACCCACCCCATGAGGGTCGAATACCTCACCCCCGCCAGCCGCGCAAAACGATAACCCGAAAGCCCGCTGCGCTGGAACTCCGCCACCACCTCGGCGCGCCGCGCAGCGGTGACCCGCACCCGGCCCATCGCATCCTGTTTCCATATCAAACTGCTCTCGTGCATAGATGTGAGAGCATTCCCAAGTTCTCACACTTCTGCCATTCCTTTCAAACGGTGCCAGCCGTGACGCTTACTCCCAACCGCCGCACGGCGCGCCAGATCACCCTTATTACCCGGTAAACCGTCTTTGGCCCGCGCCAGCCCCCAAGCCGCGCGCAGGGCGAGGCTAAAGCCTGTGACAGAGGAAACTTTAGAAAACCTAACGCATACCAGACACGGGGCCGTGAACCTTTTTCTGGTGGGTTCCCTTGCCGATGTCGAAATCGATCCCAAAAACGAGCCAAGCCTCCATGTCTGGGGATTCCGCAGTCATCCCGGCGAGGGCGACAAGATCCAAGTGGGTGTTGTGCGTCGGGCGCCACTGGATCGAGGGCCCGAGCAGGCATTTGTGCTCGGGATCTCCCCGAGATTCCGCAGCCGTTTCGTTGACGTATTTGGCCTCCAAGCCCAAGCTTAGGGTTTCGTCGATCACGGTCCAGGAAATCCCTTGGGTGATTTGCCATTCCTCAGCTTCCTCTCCGCTCAATTCGCGCTCATAAACGAAATTTAAGCCATAGTGCACCCCGGGCCACAATTCGTCGCCCAGCAAAAGTTTGGGCTCGATGACATCGCCGCCCCGATCGCGGTCCGTCCATTTGTATTCGAGATAGAGCGCCGGGTTCAGTGGGATGACTCCCCAGTCTGCCGGGGCCCAACGGATTTCGGCGGCGAAGTCCAAGTGCTCGGCCTTGTTTTCCTCTACGGTCCAATCCTGATAGAGGTCGATTTGAATGCGGCCCGGGAGGCCGAACTCGATCTCCTCCTGAAAGCGGTGGGAAAACTTGCCGTCTTTCAACCGGCCGCGCCACCATTGCTCCAGGGCCACTTCTCCCGGGCTGCGCTGAATGTGCACGCGGGTGGTGGCGAATCGGCGGCTTTGCACCCATTCCGGCTGCCCCCATGCTCCGGCGGGGGACTCCTCCTTGAGGGCCTCCGGCATCAAAGCCTTGCCGGTGATGGTGATGGGCGGGAGTGGCTCGGCGGCTTGTGCCAAGGGGACCAAGGCGACAACGGCGAGCAGGGCTTTGAGGGTTGGGTGGTTGGGCATACCGCAGAAAAACGATTCTGGATGGCATGGCCTTAGGTCAAAGTTCTCAAGCGGCGGCATGGGTGGCGCGCCGCCATGGGTAAGGCGAGTCAATGACGCACGCGGAAAAGCATCGGCGCGCGGAGGGCCGCCCCAGCGCGAGGGGGAAAGAGGTCAGAAAAAGAGTCAGGAGAAAAATAAGGACCCCTTCCGCAAATTCACCGCCCGCGGCGATCCACGGGGCGCGCCCAGGTTTCGCGCCAGCCGTCGGCCGCGTGGTGGGCTAACTGCAATTGGTCCCCGCGCAGCCGGACGACGAGGAAGCCCTTGGGCGTGCTCGGGACCTCCGGGTGCCCCGCGGGGCGGTCCAACTGGGGGGACGGGCACATGAAAACCGGGTAACCCTCCCATTCATAGTGCGCAAAGGCGTGCTCGTGGCCGTGGATGATGAGCGAAATTTGATATGGCGCTAACACCGCGCGCAAATTGGCCAGGTCCGCAGGCGTCCACCACTTTTCCAAGCCCCAGCCGCGCAGGCCGTAGTGCCACACCAAAATCACGGGGCGCCCGCTCGTCCCCACCCGCTCGCTTAAGTCTTGGCGCAGAAAATCCAGGCTGCGCTGCGGATTATTCCACGGCGCCGCGCGGTCGTAGACGGGGCGCGCCGCATTGCCCGGAAAGAGGTTGAGCATCACGAGGTGCAGCGGGCCCCAGTCCCAAGAATAGTGATAGTGCTGCGCGTCCCAGTGGATTACTTCCGGGCCTTTGAGGCGGCGGTGCCGCTCTATGACCGCCTGCTGCACGGCGCTAAATCCCTCCCCCGGCGCGGTCGAGAGATCGTGGTTCCCGATGCCCTCAAAAGCGCGGTAGCGCAGCAGCGCGGCCCCATTGGGGTCGAAGCACTTGGCGTAGTGTTCCCAGTGGCGGGGGTCGTCAATGACATCGACGAGGTCCCCGGCGACGAGCACCGCGCGGGGTTCCCCCACCGCCCCTCCGAGGGGAAAGGGCTGGCCGGGCAGTTCGTTGAGGGTGCGCAGGGTCTGTTCGGTGCCCGCGGCGCCCCACTTGTCGAGGTGAATCTGGGGGTCGGCGACCACGTAAAAGGTGACGTCTTCGCCCGGAGCCCCCGCCGCGGGAGGGGGCGGTAGAGGCGGCGCCGGGTTCTCCGCCGCAGCTAGGGACGCGCCCCCGGCAACAGTTAGTCCCGCCGCGGCCAACTGCCGCAGGGCGGCGCGGCGGGAACCGTAGGACAAAGGAGTCGGCAGGGGCAAGTTCATGGCGGATAGGGCGAAAAGTGAAGGAGCCGCTGAGGCTTTCGGACCCAGCATGGAGTCGGCAACACCGCAGGGAAAGCCGACTTTGCCGCCGCCGGACGCTCGCGGCCAGCGCCCCACGGCGCGCCTCATTCCGCGCCCTTCGCCTCGGCGGCCCGCCTGGCCCGACTCACTGGGGAGGCGCTTCCCCTTCCGGAGCCGGCCCCAGGGACCCGCCTTCGTTTTCAAAGCGGGCTAACTCCGGCGTCGGGGCGCGCATGGCTTCCACCGGCGCGGCCCGGTGCGGCCAAAATTCTAACAGCGCGAGGGTCACGGTCAGCACGATTGGGCCCAAAATGAGCCCCGCCGGGCCAAAGAGGATCAGCCCGCCCACCACGCAGATGAAGGCAGGCACCGAGTGCAATTTGAGGCGATTTCCCACCAAAATGGGGCGCAGCAAATTATCGATCGTTCCCACCACCAGCAGCCCCCAGAGGGCCAGGATCAAGGCCTTTCCCCAGCTTCCCTCCAGCCCCAAAAAAAGCGCCGCCGGAATCCACACCACAAAGGCCCCCAGCGCCGGCACTACGGACAGCAAGCCCATCACAACCCCCCACAGCAGCGAGGCCGATAGGCCCAGGGCCCAAAACATCAGCCCGCCAAGCAATCCCTGCAGCGGAGCCACCGCCAAGGTCCCATACACCGTCGCCTGGATGGTATCTCCCACCCGCACAAATAGCCGATCCATCTCCGCCCGCGACAGCGGGGAAAGCGCCCGAAATTCCTCCAGCACCGCCCGCCGGTCCCGCAGCAAATAGAATAATAAATAAAATGTTAGGCAGAGACTAAATAGCTGGTAGATGGAGCCCTTGACGATAAGACCCGCGGTGCCGCTCAGCCAACTCCCCAGGGCCTTGAGCGATCCCGGCAGGTCCACCGCCTCATCGATCCGCTCCGCCCAGGCCGCCAAGCGCGGCTGGGAAGCCAGCGTCCGGCGCCACTCCCCGGAGTCGACCCGCGCCTGCACCATCTCGGCTCCCTTGGCGGCCTGCAGCACCAGCCGCTGGCCCACAAAAATCACCGGCCCCACCACGATCAGCCCAATCACCAGCAACGAAACCAGCGCCGCCACACTGGGCCGCCGCAGCCGCGCTTCCAGGCGCCGCTGCAGCGGAGCAAACAGCACCGCCAGCGCCAGCGCCCACGCCAAGGGCGACGCAAAGGGCAAGGCCAGGCGATAGCACAGATAAATCCCCCCCACCGTCGTGCCCAGCAACACCAGCGTCCGCACATGGCCGCGTGAATCCCACGCGCTGCCTGGGTCCTCCGACCCCGATTGATTGGCGGTTTGCTCCATAGCTCACTATCAACCCAATTCGCCGCCAGTCAAAGCATCGCGCCGCTTCTTATAAACCACCTCAAATCAAAAAACTCCCGGGCCGCGGGTGGCCCCCAGCCGCAAGGCCCATTTCCCCTCCTGCTCCCCAACCTGCACCGCGGCTCCAAAAACCCGGCTCAACAGAGCATCCGTCAAGACCTCGCGGATCGGCCCCGCCGCCGCCACCGCGCCCTGCCGCAGCGCCAATACGTGGGTGCAGCAGCGCGGAATTTCCTCCAAGTGGTGCGTCACTAACACCAGCGCCGGACCGCCCCGGCGGCGCCCCAGCCGATCCATAAATTGCACAAAGCGCTCGCGCGCCGCCGGGTCGAGCCCCGCGCAGGGCTCATCCAAAATCAGCAGCTCCGGCTCCCCCATCAGCGCGCGGGCCGTTAGAATGCGCTGCCGCTCCCCCTGCGAAAGCACCGCCCAGGGCCGGTCCAGCAAAGCCGTGCTCCGCACTTGCCGGGCGATCGACTCCACCCGCTTCAGGTCCGCCGCCGTCAGGCGACCCCAAAAATTGATCTGCCCATACCGCCCGCCGCCGATGATCTCCCGGGGCCGCTCCCCCTCTTCTACCATCTGCCGCACGCTGCTGCTCACCAAGCCAATGCGCCGCCGCAACTGCGTCCAGTCGCTGGCCCCAAAAGTCTCCCCCAGCACCGCCACCGACCCGCTCGCGGGGGTCACAAAACCCGCTAGGCATCCCAGCAGCGATGTCTTCCCCGATCCGTTCGCGCCGAGTATCGTCCACATTTCCCCCGGCTGCACCGTCCAGTCCACCCCCCGCAGAATCCGGGTGCCATCGCGCGAAACGCTGAGCCCGGAGACGGAGAGGATAGCCATGGCGGAGCCGCAGGAAGTACCGTGAAAAGCTAGGGAAGTCGCTCGATGAGGGAAACCCAAGCCCCGTCAGTCCCGGACAAATGGGGAATGAGGGACCGCGTCTGCAATTGGCGAAAGCCGGGAAGCCGCGCGAGGACCGCGCGGACCACCTGCTCATTTTCCTCGGGCTCAATGCTGCAAGTGGAGTAGGCCAAGCGCCCGCCCGGGCGCAGCAGCGGGAGCAGGCGGGCCAGGAGGGCTTCCTGGCGCGGCGTGATCTCCTCCAGAAAAGCGGGCTGGAGGCGCCAGCGCACATCGACGCGGCGGCGGATCACCCCGGTATTAGAACAGGGCGTGTCGAGCAAAATGCGGTGAAACCCCTGCGGAAAGCGTTGCCGCCACGAGGCCGGGGCGGCGGAGGCCTCCCAGTCGTGGACGAGGGTGTCGGCGTTTTTGACGTGGAGTCGGGCAAAGTTAGCGCGGAGCCGCTCCAGTCGCTTGGGGGCGGCATCGGTGGCCACCAGGTGGCCCTCGTTTTTCATCAACTGCGCCAGCAGCGCCGCCTTGCCGCCGGGGGCCGCGCAGGCGTCGAGCACATCCATGCCGGGCTCCGGCGCCAGCAGCAGCGGCGCCGCGGCCGTGGCCGGGTCCTGTGCATAACAAATACCTGAAGCGAGGGCTTCGCGCGGCAAGTCCGCGCAGCGAAAGAAGCCAGGGTGCTCCTCCAAAGCCACGTGGCCCGCCTGCGCCCCCAACTTGGCGGTGCTCCCCGGGATCAATTCATTGGCCCGCACGATGATGGGAGCGGGTGCCTGGCACCACTCTGCCAGCTTTTCCATCCCCGGGGGATGGTAGCGCTTGGACCAGCGCGCCAAGAGAAATTCCGGCAGCGAAAAGCGAATCTCCGGCGGCGCCGCGGCGCGCAGTTCCTCCAGCGCGGCGCGCTCCCGCAGGGCCCGCCGCAGCACTGCGTTGACCAAACCCCGGCCCCGCCCCGCGAGGTCGACGGTTTCGTGCACCGCGGCGTGCTCCGGTAAGCCAATCAACATACACTGCGCCAGGCCGAGCCGCAGCCAACCCCGGGTGTCGTGGTCCAACTTGCCGCCATCCCGCAAGTGGTCAATCCAGGCGTCGAGCAAGGTGAGATTGCGCAGCACCGCGAGAACCATGGCGTTCAAAAAGGCCCGGTTCGGCGGGCTCAAGGCGTGGCGCCGCGCGGTGTGGTCGATCATCTCGTCCGCGTACACCCCCTCGGGCTTCCAGGCCCGCAGGATTTGCCAGGCAAGCAGGCGGGGATTGGAATCCGCGGGTATCGGCGGGTGGATAGGCGGAGGCGGACGGCGGTTCATAGAGTCGTAAAAAATGTCTCGTTCACGCCCGCCTCGGCAAGCGCCGCCCAGGGCCCGGAGTCCTCCTCCGCCCAGGCGCCCTTCACGCCACTCCCCGGCCGATCCCCGTGTAGCGGAAGCCGAGGTCTTTCATGGTGTTCGTATCCAACAGATTGCGCCCGTCAAAAATGAGCGGGGCCAGCATGCGGCGCTTAACCTCCACAAAGTCCTGGCTGGCAAACTCCGGCCACTCGGTGGCCACGACGAGGGCCTCGGCGCCGTCCACGCAGCCCATCGGGCTGTCCGCAAAGGTCACCTGGTCGGCCCAGGGCAATTGCTTGGCATTGTCCATCCCCTTGGGGTCGTAGACCGTGACTTTGGCGCCCTCTTTGATGAGCGCCTGGACCAATTCGATGGCGACGCTGCTGCGGATGTCGTCGGTGTTATTTTTAAAAGCCAAGCCCCACACCCCGATCTTCTTGTCGTCCAATACCCAAAGGGCTTCGCGGATCGTTTTCAAAAAGCGCTGCATCATGTTGGCATTGATGGCCTGCACCTCCTTGAGCAGCGTGAACGGGCACCCCAATTGATCGCTGATGGCGATAAAGGCCGCAATGTCCTTGGGAAAACACGAACCCCCATAGCCAATCCCGGCATTGAGAAAATGGCGCCCAATCCTCTTGTCGGCTCCAATCCCCTCGGCCACTTTTTCCACGTCGGCCCCGCTGGCCTCGCAGATCTGGGAGACCGCGTTAATATAGGAAATCTTCAGCGCCAAAAAGCTGTTGGCCGCGTGCTTGATCAACTCCGCGCTGTTGATGTCTGTGACCAAGATAGGGGCTAAAAAGGGCTCATACACTTTTTGCATCAAGGCCAAAGCGCGGTCGCTGTTGGTCCCCACCACGATGCGGTCGGGGTGCATTAGGTCGTCCACCGCGCAGCCCTCGCGGAGAAATTCCGGATTGCTCACCACGTCGAATTCCACCGCTGGTTGATAGCGCTTGATCGTATCCGCCACCTTCTCGCCGGTCTTTACGGGGACCGTGCTCTTGTCCACGATCACCTTGTAGCTCTTGATGACTTCGGAAATTTCGCGGGCCACCTTTTCGATGAAGCGCAGATCCACGCTGCCGTCCGGCTGCGGGGGAGTGGGCACGGCGATGAAGATGACGTCGCCAAAGTCCACGCCTTCCGCGGTGCTCGTGGTGAAGCGCAGGCGCCCCGCCCCCACCGTGGTCTTGACCACTTCTTCCAGCCCCGGCTCGTAAATCGGAATCTCGCCTTTGAGCAGTTTGGCAATTTTGTCCGGGTTGTTGTCTACGCACATGACGTGGTGGCCGACGTTGGCAAAGCAGGCTCCCGTAGTGAGGCCGACGTAACCGGATCCGATGATGGTGAGATTCATAGAAGGAATAAAGCGATGGGCGCAGGCCGCAGGGGAATGCCGAACCCTGCCTAAGCCACGGCCCTAGGGGCGTCAACCGGCACCGCAGTCAACCGCCCGCCCCGGCCCAGGCCTTTCAGCAATCGACGGTTGCGCCCGTCCCCGGGGCATGGCGTACTTCACAATTGGCGCTCCGCCCCGCCCGGGCGGCGCCGCAGCTCTCCCCACATGGCCGGTTTTTTCAAAAAGCTCCTCCAGCGCTTCTCGCGGCGCAAAGTCGACCTCGATGAACTCGAGGAATCCCTCATCAGCGGCGACGTCGGCGTGCCCATGACCCTCCACATCCTCGAAATCCTCCGCGCCAAAGGCCGCAGCCTCGAGGCCGAGGAAGTCGTCGCCGTCTGCCGCCAGGAAATCCTCAAAATCCTCCCCCCCACGGTCCCCTCCCTCCCCGAGTTCTCACAAAAGCCCTGCGTCATCCTCGTTGTCGGCGTCAACGGCGTCGGCAAAACCACCAGCACCGCCAAGCTAGCCCACCTCCTCCAGCGCCAAGGCAAATCCGTCATGCTCGCCGCCGCCGATACCTTCCGCGCCGCCGCCATTGAGCAACTCGACCTCTGGGCCCAGCGCCTCGCCATCCCCATCATCAAGGGCCAGTACAAAGCCGACCCCGCCGCGATCTGCCACGACGCCTGGGAAGCCGCCCAGCGCCGCGGTATCCAATACCTCATCTGCGACACCGCCGGCCGCCTCCACAATAAGGAAAATCTTATGGCCGAACTCTCGAAAATCGAGCGCGTGCTCGGCCGCAAAGACCCTGACGCCCCCCACGAAACCCTCCTCGTGGTCGACGCCACTACCGGCTCCAACGCCCTCGTCCAAGCCCGGGAATTCCAAAAAGCCACCGGCCGCCTCACCGGCCTCATCGTCACCAAACTCGACGGCAGCGGCAAGGGCGGCGTCATCGTTTCCATCCAACAGGAACTCGGCGTCCCCGCCCGCTACCTCGGCACCGGCGAAGCCCCCACCGACCTCGAGGTCTTCGACCCTCGCACTTTTGCCGAATCCATCCTCTAACTTGGTTTTACTAGACCCTTTGCGAGAACCTAAAACCTAGCGGCCCGGCCCCACCGCCGCGGCCCACGCGGGCAAAGTCGCCGCCAAAATCTCCCGGATCGCGACCCGCTCGCCCTCGGGAAGGTGCCGGGAAAGCGCATCCCCCGGCCCCGGTTGCAAGGCGCTGTCCAGGCGCCGCAGCACCCGCCGCTTCATCTCTGGATCCAACCCGCTAAAAACCGGACTGTAAATCATATAGCTGCAGCGGTGCTGCAACAGGCGGGTCTTCAGCTCGAGGTCGCGCAGCGCGCGCCCCGCGGGATCTGCACGGCGACCCGCCGCAAAATCCCGCGGAAACGCCGCGTCCCCCAAGACCCCGCCCGGAGGCAGCGCAGCCTCGTCGGCAAACAAAAGATAGCGTCCCAGCTTCTCGGCCGCCGCCGCCATTTCCCCCTGGCGCGACGGCTCCACCTCCCCCCCGCCCTGATGGCGGGCGGCCCGCATTCGGTAGCCGGCTTCGAGCGCGATGGTGACGAAGCCCGCCTGGTGCTCGTGCAGGAGGTGCGCCACCAGGTCGCTCGTGGCCGCGGGATAGCGGCGCACCTCAAAGGTCTCCCCAAACGGGAGTTCCGTGGTCGTCAGTTGGCCCGCGTAGAGTTCCCCGGTCACGTTGCCCCGGTGCATCTTTCCGGCCCCGGCCCCCGCTCCCGTCACCATCCAGCCGCCCAGCCGCTCCCCCAGGGGGACTCCGTGGCCCAGGGTTTCCTGGCGATAGGAAACCAGGCTCCCGCTGTTCGGTCCGGGTACGACCGAGCTGATCACCAAGCCCGGCACCCAGCCCGAATCGGCCGCGCCGTGGCAGTTCATGCAGCGGTTGGAGCGCTCCACCTGCAGCGGCGCGCCCTCGCTCCGCGGAATGTCGAAGATATAATAAATCCCCCCCACCTCCGGATCCAGCGACACAATCTCCACCTTCCCCCCCGGCATCCAGCCCACATACAGGTCGTCCGAAAAATAAATCGCCCGCGGATTGCGCGTCGATATCAAACTCAATTGCAAGCTAGTCGCCGAATACACCAACATCTGGGAACTCGCCGGCACTTGCAGCGCCTGCAACAAGCTCTGCATAAACCCTTTCTCGCTGCCTCGATCCAACGCTATCTTCCCCGATGCCAAGTCGTCCTTGAGCAGGGAAAAGCGGTCCCGCAGCGGCCGCGTCCAATAGTCGTGCGGTGCCGCCTTGAAGTCCTGCCACAATTCCCGCTCCGCCCGCGCCACACCCCACCCCGCCCCAAAGAGGCAGGCCCATCCTAGCAATCGAATCACAGACATAAAAAAGTGCAGTCAAAAAAACCGGGCCGGAGCCCCGAGAATCTACGAGTCGGCCCCCCCTCACATTACCAAAATGTGCGCTCCCGCCGCGCCCGGCCTTACTTAGGGAATCAGGTAATCGCAAATGACCATCTGGTGGTCGGAGTGCGGCGACGGCACCACCCGCCCCCGCAGCGGCACCAGGCTGGCCTGGCTCCACTGGTAGTCGATCCGCAGCAGGGGGGCCTCGTTGGGAAAAGTATTGGGCCACCCCGAACCCACCGCGGCCATGGCATCGCGATACCCCGCCGCCTCCAGCAGGCGAAAAATGGCGTCTCCCGCCCCCGCATTGAAGTCGCCCCCGATCAGCGCGGGCCCCGCCCCAGGCAAAAGCGGCCGCCCCCCGAGCACGCGCTGCAATTCCCCGCGGCGCTCCCGGCGGTTGGCCGCGTGCTTGCGAAAAGTCTCCCCGCAGTAGAGCCGCACATCCGTTTCCGCGCTGGCCAGGTGCACCGAGGTCACCTCCATCACTTGCCCATCGCTAAATTGGATCACCGCCGATAAGCGACTCGGATTTACCCCGGCCGCACTGCGCAAGATCCGGCCCCGGGTGATGATCCCGCATTCCCAAGTCCCCGCGGCATGCCCGCTCGGCGCCCCCCCATAGAGCTCCCGCGCCACCTCCCGCAGCACGCCCAGCGGGGCCGACTCCTGCAGCAATACCACGTCCGGCTCCCAAGGCAGCACCTCGCGGGGCGCCGCAGGATTGAACGCCCCCGCCAGGCAATTGAACGTAATCACCCGCCGCACTGGCCGCCCATCCGGCCCCGCCGCCGCCAGGCCCCGCTCCGGCCGATCCGCCCACCCGCGCAACACCGGCCGCGTCTCATCTGAAAAACCCAACACCGCCGCCACCCACCCCCAAGCCACCCAGCGCGCCAATCGCCCCCGCCGCGCCAGCCAAGACCCGACAGCCACCCCCAGCCCCGCCACACCCCACCCCCAAAAGGGAAAAACCGTCACCGCCGCCACCCCATCCCACCGCCCCCCATAACAGGCCGCCACTCCCAACAACAACCCTAGCGCCCCCGCTGGAAGCAAGGGATCGAGCCAAAAATTCCAAACGCGGCGCATCACCATCGCCACCTTCCTCCCTCCCCGCCGCCCCCGCACCCGCTAAATCGCGCCCCTCCCCAGGCCCCCCAACCCAAAAAATGTTGTTGTCTTCCCCGCCCCCGCGCCGTTACTTAATACCGCCGTGCCGCCCCTCCCCCAAGGCCTTTTTGGCGCCCCCAAAACCCCTCCCCACCCCCACCCCGCGCGGCCGGAATCCTAGCATTCCATCCGCGCTTTTTCGCGCCCCTACGCCATGCCCCCCCACGAGCCCCCCTCCCCAGGTCCCCAGCCCCGCCGCAAACCCCAGCCCGCCGCCCACCCAGACTGGCGCCGCCAAGGACTCGTCTCCCCCAACCAGCGCGCCAAAACCTTCCTCCTCGACACCAACGTCCTCCTCCACGACCCCAGCTGCCTCGAACGCTTCGCCGACAACCACCTCTGCATCCCCCTCGACGTCCTCAGCGAACTCGACCGCTTCAAAAACGAACAAAGCGACCGCGGAGCCAGCGCCCGCGCCATCCACCGCCGCCTCTCCGATCTCTTCCAAGACGGCGGCCAAAACGTCACCCGCGGCGTCCCCACCGTCGGCGGCGGCAGCCTCCGCATCGTCGCCTTCAGCCCCCAAGACCCCGCCGCAGACCTCCCCGCCCTGCGCGAATTCCGCTACCTCTTCCCCGACTCCGCCAAAATCGACCACCGCATCCTCGCCTCCGCCCTCATGCTGCGCGAGCAAAACCGCTCCCCCGTCATCCTCGTCACCAAGGACCTCAACCTCCAACTCAAAGCCCGCGCCATCGGCGTCGCCTGCGAAGACTACCTCAACGACAAAGCCGAAATCCGCGACGTCGCCAGCTACGACCTCCTCCGCATCCCCCTCGACCCCACCGAGCTGCAGCGCTTCGCCAGCAGCGGCGCCATCACCCTCCCGCCCAGCCAGACCGCCAACCTCTCCCCCAACGAGTACGTCCTCTTCCAAGTTAGCGACAAACAAACCATGCCCGCCCGCCACCTCGGCCAGGGCGGCTTCGTCCGCCTCCAGGTCCCCGAATCCATCAAAATCCCCAAGGGCCAACCCATCCGCCCCCTCAACCTCGGCCAGCAGTGCCTCCTCGACGCCCTGCTCGATCCCGCCATCTCCCTCGTCACCTGCTACGGCCAAGCCGGCACCGGCAAAACCCTCCTCGCCGTCGCCGCTGGCCTCAGCGAAGTCTTCCACCGCCATTACGACGGCCTCACCATCAGCCGCCCCGTCGTCGCCATGGGCGAAACCCTCGGCTTCCTCCCCGGCACCCTCAACGAAAAACTCCGCCCCTGGCTCCAGCCCATCTACGATGCCCTCGACATCGCCATGCGCCCCCAGACTCCACCCCAGGCCGGACCCCGCCGCAAACAAGACAAAAAACACCCCCCAGCCCTCAGCCTCGACGCCGCCCCCAAACCCTACGACGCCCTCATCGAACAGGGCCTCCTCGAAATCGAAGCCCTTTGCTACATCCGTGGCCGCTCCATCCCCAACCGCTTCTTCATCCTCGACGAAGCCCAACAACTCACCCCCCTCGAAGCCAAAACCATCGTCACCCGCATGTCCCGCGGCTCCAAACTCGTCCTCATCGGCGACCCCGCCCAAATCGATAACCCCTACGTCGACAGCCTCAGCAACGGCCTCGTCTACACCCGCACCCGCCTCAAAGGCCAATCCTGCTCCGCCCACATCTCCCTCAGCAAAGGCGAACGCAGCCCCCTCGCCGAAGCCGGCGCCAAACTCATGTAATCCCGCCCCCCAGCGCCTGCGCCATTGCAGCCCCGCCGCCCCCGCCGATCATCGCTCTGCCCTGCGATGAGCTCCCACCCCGCTACGCCTCGCGTCCTCCCCCTCGACGCCTCCCCCGACGAAGTCGCGCTCCGCCTGCGCCACTGCCCCGGCTTGGTGTGGCTCGATTCCTCCGGCCACCGCCCCCAGTCCGACCCCAGCGGCGGCCTCTCCTTCCTCGCCGCCTCCCCCCGCGCCCTCCTCCGCGGCCACCTCCGCGACCTCGCCCCCCTCCACCACGCCCTGGCCCAACTCCGCGCCTCCCAGCCCTCCGCCCCCGACTGGGGCTTTCCCCTCTCCGGCCTCTTCGGCTCCATCGACTACGACGGCCACTACCACTTCGGCCTCTACGACGAACTCCTCATCTACCGCCACGCCACCGGCGAATGGCTCGCCACCGGCCCCCGCCTCCCCCTCGCCCTCGCCCCCCCCTCCCCCGCGCCTCCTCCGCCGCCCCCGCTCCACTTTGCCCCCGATCAATCCTCCGCCCAATACCAAGACCTCGTCCTCCGCGCCCAAGCCTACATCGCCGCCGGTGATATTTACCAAGTCAACCTCGCCCACCGCTTCACCGCCCCCTGGCCCGCCGCCACCGACCCCCTCGCCCTCGCCCTCCAACTCCGCGCCGCCAGCCCCGCCCCCTACGCCGCCTACCTCCACCTCGGCGGCCGCCACATCCTCTCCTCCTCCCCCGAATCCTTTCTCAAAATCAGCGGCCAACACATCCGCACCCGCCCCATCAAGGGCACCCGCCCCCGCTTCCTCGACCCCGCCGCCGACGAGCGCTCCGCCATCGAACTCATCCGCAGCGAAAAAGAACGCGCCGAACTCCTCATGATCACCGACCTCATGCGCCACGACCTCGGCCAGTGCTGCGCGTTCGGCAGCGTCCGCGTCACCGACCTCCTCCGCCTCGAAACCTACCAACACGTCTTCCACCTCGTCTCTACCATCGAAGGCACCCTCCGCCCAGACGTCTCCCACCTCGACGCCCTCCGCGCCTGCTTCCCCGGCGGCTCCATCACCGGCGCCCCCAAGCGCCGCGCCCAACAAATCATCGCCGAACTCGAACCCTCCCCCCGCGGCCTCTACACCGGCGCCATCGGATACCTCAGCCCCCACGGCGAAAGCCAATTCAGCATCGCCATCCGCACCCTCACCCTCGAAAAAAACCTCGCCTCTTTCCACGTCGGCGCCGGCATCGTCGCCGACTCCATCCCCGCCCTCGAATGGCAGGAAACCCTCCACAAAGCGGTCGGCATCCTCACCGCCTGCCAGCCCCCCCACGCTTTCCGCGCCCCCCTCCCCACCCCATGACCCCGCCAGACCCTCCCCCCTGGAAACCCGGCCCCTGGCGCAGCCTCCTGCTCCCCGGCCTCGTCCTCCTCGCCATGCCTTGGGTCGCCTGGTGGGCCTGGCGCACCGAGCGCCGCACCCTCCGCCAGGGCCGACCCCTCTTTTCCTCCGAATGGTCCGCCGCCGAACGCGTCGGCGTCCGCCACCCCGAAAAAGTCCGCGTCCTCGCCCTCGAAGCCATCCCCGTCCCCGGCTTTCCCTGGATGCACCGCCTCGCCGCCCGCGTCGGCTTCGACCGCCGCCACATCGGTGGCCTCTGCCTCCGCTACGCCATCCTGCTCCGCCGCGACCTCGCCGCCCAACCCCTCATCATGGCCCACGAACTCGTCCACACCGCCCAGTTCGAGCGCCACGGCAGCCTCAGCGGCTTCCTCCGCACCTACCTCCTCCAGTGCCTCCGCAGCGGCTACGCCAACGCCCCCCTCGAGCGCGAAGCCGTCGCCAAATCCCAGCCCGTCCCCCGCCCCCCAGAACCCCAGTCCTGGCCTCCCCGCCGACCCCAAGTGCGTTAGCCGCCCGCCCCCCGTTTCAAATTTCCCCCCTCCCCCGCAAAATCCTTTGGCCATGGGCCCCTTTCCCTGCCATCTTGCCCCCTCTCCCTTTCCGGCCCAACCCCTCCTTCCATGTCCGAAGCCACCCCCGACCTGACCGAACGCATCGCCACCTCCTCCGCCTGGGTTCCCCGCGTCCGCGCCGAACTCCACCGCGTCCTCGTCGGCCAGGAAGACCTCATCGACCGCATGTTCGTGGCCCTCCTCACCAACGGACACATCCTCCTCGAAGGCGTCCCTGGCCTCGCCAAAACCCTCACCATCCGCGCCCTCGCCGGCTCCATGGAGGCCAGCTTCAAACGCTTCCAATTCACCCCCGACCTCCTCCCCGCCGACCTCCTCGGCACCCTCATCTACAACCCCGGCGACGGCGCCTTCCGCCCCAAACTCGGCCCCATCTTCGCCAACCTCATCCTCGCCGACGAAATCAACCGCTCCCCCGCCAAAGTCCAAAGCGCCCTCCTCGAAGCCATGCAGGAACGCCAGGTCACCATCGGCGACACCACCTATAAACTGCCCGACCCCTTCATGGTCATGGCCACCCAAAACCCCATCGACCAAGAAGGCACCTACCAATTGCCCGAAGCCCAGCTCGACCGCTTCCTCCTCAAAGTCAGAGTCGACTACCCCACCCGCGACGAAGAACGCCGCATCCTCGACCTCATGGGCACTTCCTCCGCCAATACCTCCACCAACCCCATCATCGACGCCGCTCAAGTCATTGCCAGCCGCAACCTCGTCAACGAAATCATCATCGCCGACCCCGTCAAAGACTACATCGTCGATATCATCCACGCCAGCCGCACCGCCGGAGACCTCCTCCCCGAACTCAAAAACCTCGTCCGTTGCGGCGCCAGCCCCCGCGGCACCATCAGCCTCGCCCAAGCCACCCGCGCTCTCGCCTTCCTCAAGGGCCGCCCCTTCGTCACCCCCCAAGACGTCAAGGACCTCGCCCTCGACGTCCTCCGCCACCGCATCCTCGTCACCTACGAAGCCGAGGCCGAAGGCATCTCCTCAACCCACATCATCGAAAAAATCCTCGGCAAAATCCCCGTCCCCTGACCCCCATGCCCGACCGCCTCACCGCCATCCTCAAAAAGGTGCGCCGCATCGAGCTCGCCACCCGCGGCATCGTGCGCGCTGCCGTCGGCGGCGAATACCACAGCAGCTTCAAAGGTCAAGGCATCGACTTCGACGACTTTCGCGAATACCAAGCCGGCGATGAGGTCCGCTCCATCGACTGGAACGTGACCGCCCGCATGGGCCTCCCCTTTATCAAAAAATTCGTCGAGGAACGCGAACTCACCGTCTTCCTCGTCGTCGACGTCAGCGCCTCCAAAAACTTCGGCGGCCAAGACCAATCCAAGCGCGAACTCGCCGCCGAAATCGCCGCCACCTTCGCCTTCAGCGCTATCCACAACCAAGACAAAGTCGGCCTCCTCCTCTTCTCCGACCAACCCGAACTCTTCCTCGCCCCGCGCAAGGGCAGCACCCACTGCCTCCGCCTGATCCGCGAAATCCTCTACTGCCAGCCCCAAAGCTCCCGCACCGACATCGCCGCCGCCCTCGACCGCCTCACCCGCCACCTCCCCAGGCGCTGCCTCGTCGTCCTCATCTCCGACTTCATCGCCCCCACCTTCGAGCGCTCCCTCAAGGTCGCCGCGGTCCGCCACGACGTCGTCGCCGTCCAAATCAGCGACGCCGCCGAACAAACCCTCCCCGACGTCGGCTGGATGCGCCTCGAAGACCCCGAATCCGGCGAACTCCTCCAAGTCCAAACCAGCAGCCGCCGCGTCCGCCTCACCTACCAAGACCGTCGCCTCCGCTGGCAACAAGCCCTCGACCAAACCTTCAAAACCGCCGGCGTCGACAAAATCGACCTCCAAACCGACTCCAACTACGTCCCCGCCCTCCACGCCTTCTTCAAACGCCGCGCCGCCCGCCGCTGACCCCCCCTCGCCGTGCTGGAATTCCCCCCCATCAAGGACATCGCTCCCCCCATTGAGCCCCCCGCCGCCGCCGTCCTGCCGTGGCTCTGGTGGCTCCTCGTGGCCTTCTTTGCCCTCCTCCTCCTCAGCACCCTCTTCCTCTGGCTGCGCTCCGCCGCCCGCCGCTGGGCCCTCCCCAGCCTCCCCGGCAAACCCCTCAAACGGGCCCTCCAAGACCTCGCCGCCCTCCGCCAGCGCGCCCCCTCCCTCTCCGCCCAGCACTTCGCCGCCCAGCTCTCCCACATCCTCCGCACTTTCCTCCACCGCCACAGCGGCGTCCTCGCCCACTTCGCCACCTCCCCAGAAATTCTCGGCGACCGCCCCGGCCCGGACCGCCCCCCCCCGCCCCCAGCCATCGCCGCTTTCCGCCACGTCCTCAGCGCCACCGACGCCCTCAAATACGGCCCCCCAGCTCCCCTCCCTCCCGACAAAGCCAGCGCCCTCCTCGACGATGCCGCCGCCGCCATCCAAGCCGCCGCCGCTCCCCCTTCCCCTCCCCTCAGCGCCCCCTGAGCCCCCGCCGCTACGTCTCCCCACACCGCCCCTTTTCGTCTATTTTTCCCCGATCCCGCCCCGGCCCCGTTTCTCGCCAGACCCAATAAAATCGGTGGTCGAATGGCCCCACCGCGTGGTAGGCTCATCCCTATGCCACCCCGCAAGGTCAAGGAAACCACTGTCAAAAGCGCCCCTATCACGGTCGCCGATGCCACCGCACCCGACCCCCCTGCGGAAGTCCCCCCAGAGATCGTCAAGCAGGTCTACGAAAAAACCCGCAAAAGCCTCATCGAGCGCCTCGGCAATTGGGAGGACCAAAAATCCTGGGACGAATTCTACCGCACCTACTGGCGCCTCATCTACGGCGTCGGCCTCAAAAGCGGCCTCCGCCCCGAAGAAGCCCTCGACGTCGTTCAGGAAACCATCCTCGCCATCGCCAAACAATCCAAGGAACACCGCTACGACCCCAAGGCCGGTTCCTTCAAAGTCTGGCTCATGAACATGACCCGCTGGCGCATCGGCGACCAATTCCGCAAACGCGCCAAGGACACCGCCATGCACCACTTCCCCGGCGACGAAGAAGGCCGCAACACCAGCGTCCTCGACCGCGTCGAAGACCCCGAAGCCCAAAAACTCGACCGCATCTGGGAAGTCGAATGGAAACGCAATATCGCCGACCGCGCCATCGCCACCGTCAAACAGCGCGTCTCCCCGCGCCAATTCCAAATCTTCGACGCCTACGTCATCAAACAATGGGGCGTCAAACAGGTCATGACCGAACTCGACGTCAGCATGGCCCAAGTCTACCTCGCCAAACACCGCGTCGGCGGCCTCATTAAAAAGGAATTGGCCGAACTAAGCAAACAGCTGATCTAACTTCCGTGGATCCACGCCCCGACGCCCCGCGCATCCCCGACCACGAAGTTCTCCGCTGCATCGGCAAGGGCAGCTACGGCGAAGTCTGGCTCGCCCGCGCCGTCACCGGCACCCTCCGCGCCGTCAAAGTCGTCCGCCGCGAAGACTTCGAACTCGACCGCACCTTCGAACGCGAATTCGAAGGCATCATGAAGTTCGAGCCCGTCTCCCGCGAACACCCAGGCCTCGTCCACGTCCTCCACGTCGGCCGCAACGACGAAGAACAATTCTACTACTACGTCATGGAGCTCGGCGACGACCGCGAACGCGGCTCCCGCGTCGACGCCTCCGACTACGAACCCCGCACCCTTGGCTCCGACAAAGCCCTCAAAAATCGCCTCCCCGTCGCCGAATGCATCGAAATCGGCGCGCAAGTAGCCGAAGGCCTCGCCCACCTCCACGAGTGCGGCCTCACCCACCGCGACATCAAACCCTCCAACATCATCTTCCTCAACGGCCGCGCCAAACTCGCCGACATCGGCCTCGTCGCTGCCGCCGGACAAATGACCTTCGTCGGCACCGAAGGCTTCGTCCCCCCCGAAGGCCCCGGCACCAAACTCGCCGACATCTACAGCCTCGGCATGGTCCTCTACGAACTCAGCACCGGCAAGGACCGCCTCCAATTCCCCGAACTCCCCGACGACCTCGGCGAAGCCCGCAGCCGACCCCTCCGACTCGCCCTCAACGAAATCATCCTCAAGGCCTGCGCCGTCCAACCCAAAAAACGCTTTCCCAGCGCCCGCGACTTCGCCCTCGCCCTCCGCGCCGCCAGCCGCCGCTCCAGCCGCCCCGCTCCCTGGCTCCCCCGCCTCCTCGCCCTCCCCTTCCTCACCGCCGCCGCCGCCTTCGCCCTCGTCACCTGGCAACACAACGGCGCCATGCCCTGGCCCCCCGGCCGCTTCGCTCCCAAAAACGGCCTCGCCCCGCCCCCCCCAGCCCGCGAAGGCCAAGTCAAAATCGAAAGCCTCCCCCCCGGCGCCGAAGTCCTCTTCCTCGACTCCCTCATCGGCCGCACCCCCATGGTCGCCTCCGTCCCCGCCGGACAAGCCACCTTCACCCTCCGCCGCAATCGCTACCGCGACGCCACCCTCAGCGTCGACGCCATCCGCGCCGGACAACAAATAGCCCCCAGCCCAGTCCAACTCCGCTTCGACAACCCGCCCAAACCCGCTCAGCGCTGGGAAAATAGCCTGGGCATGGTTTTCGATCCCGAATCCAACCGCCACCTCTCCCGCCGCGCCGTCAGCTACGACCAACTCCTCAAAATCCAGGCCTTCCCCGCCGGCGGCGTCGTCAAGGAACCCATCGGCCCCAACGAAGTCCTCTACATGGTCAGCATCCCCCCTGCCGATGCCATCCGCTTTTGCGACGAACTCACCCAGCGCGAAACCCAAGAGGGCTGGCTCACCCCAGACCTCTGTTACCGCCCCGAACCCTACACCCCCAAGGATCCCAAGGCCGCCAAAGACGCCAAATCCGGCACCATCTGCTTCCGCGTCGTTGTCGAAAAATTCGGCAGCGTCACCCTCACCTCCGACCCCCCAGGCGCCGAAGTCTACGAAGCCAATGTCCGCCTCGGCACCACCCCCTGGCTCACCTCCCGCCACCGCACCGGCCCCATCGAATTCCGCCTCACCCTCCCAGGCTACTCCGATGCCACAGCCTCCGGCCTCCTCCAGTCCGGTTCCTCCCTCGCCCTCCGCTCCACCCTCCTCAAAAACAAACGCGCCGTCTTCGGCAAAAATTGGCAAAATAGCCTCGGCATCCCCTTCCAGGTCCTCTCCCCTGACGTCCTCGTCGCCGCCTGGGAAACCCGCGTCCAAGACTTCGCCGCCTTCGCCCAAGCCACCGGCCTCACCCCCCGCCCCCCCTCTCAGGACCCTCCCAATCCAGGCCCCCTCGAGCAAACCCCCGACCATCCTGTCGTCAACGTCACCCGCGCCGAAGCCCGCCAGTTTTGCGAATGGCTCACCCGCACCGAGCGCGCGTCCTCCTACCTCGACGCCACCATGGCCTACCGCCTCCCCACCGACGCCGAGTGGAGCCTCGCCGCAGGTTCCCCCAACCTCGACGAAACCATGCGCTCCCCCGCGGCCCGCCACCTCGCCGTCCTCGGCGTCTACCCCTGGCGCCCCCCCTACCAATTCCCCCCTCCCCAAGCCCTCGGCGCCGACCTCGCCGCCGGCAACCTCGGCGACCTCGCCGCCCTCCGCCGCAACGCCCTCGGCCCCCTCAAACCCGCGGCCCTCAAAGCCCTCGAAGCCCTCGGCTACGACGACGGCGCAGCCTTCACTTCCCCCGTCGGCCGCTTTGCCCCCAACGGCATCGGACTCCTCGATTTGTCAGGAAACGCCCGGGAGTTCGTCAGCGACGACTACGGCGAAGACCACCCCCCCCTCCTTCCCAACTTCGCCGTCCTCCGCGGCGGCGCTTGGAATACCCTCGCCACCGAAGAAGAGGCCTTGGCCACCCAGTTCCGCCAGGCCCTCCCTCCCGACCAAGCCGACAATTTCTCCGGCTTCCGCGTCGTCCTCGCCTCACTCTTCCCCCAGGCCGCCTCTCCCGCCGCCCCCCCCACCGCTTTTCCCGAACCCCTCGAACTGCCCTCCAACTAAAAAAGCCCCCGCCCACCGCGCCGCCTCCCCCGCCGCCTCATTGCACCGTCCTTAAGTAGGCCACCACCGCGGCCACTTGGTCCACCGTCATCGCCGCCGTGAGATCCGGCATCATGGAGCGCCCCTCCCGATATCCCGCCTCCTTGATGTCCCCCATCGGCACCTGGATCGCTCCCCCGCCCATCATCAGCAGGGTGATCGCCCCCGCATCCTCGCGGCGCTTAAACCCCTCGACCACGGAGCCATCTTTCTTCTCTATATGATAGAGCTGAAACACCGTCTCCGCCGCTTGATTGGGCGCCACGATCGCCGTGATCAACCCATCAAGGTCCCGCCGACTCGACCCGTCGAGCGGCGGAGCAAATCCCACCCCTCGGCCCGCGATGGCGTGGCAAGTGAGGCAAATGCTTTCCACGGTGGCCCGGCCATCCTCCGCCCGCGCCATCGACAGCGCCGCCTTGACCGCCCGTATTCGCCCCGCCAACCGCGCCGCGTCCTCCGGCCCCAGGGCCGCTTCCCGCGAAATCACCCGATCCCATGCCGACTGCGCCACCTGCGAGGCCTCGCTCTTGGTTTCCGCCAAATGCAATAAGTGGTCCTGAAACGCCCGCTCATAAGACCCCCCCAGCGCCAAATACGTCCCGCCCCAGCCCTCCACCTTCACCTGCGGCGCCGCCCCCTGACTCCATCGGCGCAGCCACGCCACGTGCCCCGCCTGCACCGGGCCCGCCGCCCGCCGGAAATACCGCAGGATTTCATACCGCACCGTCCACGCCCTCTCCTCCCCCAGCGGCTCCAATAGCGCAAAACCCACGTCCTCCCCCACCCGCAAGGTCGAAAGCGACCGCACCGCTTCCCGCCGCATGTCCGCCGAAGCATCCGCCAGCAAAAGCTTCCACACCGCCGCGTCAAAATGCCCCAAATCCTCCAGCGACCACAGGGCGTGAATCCGCGCATCCACCGCTCGCTGCGGCGCCGCCACCAGCTCCAGCAGCGCCGGAACCGCCTCCAGCGCTTTCCGCTGCCCCAATTGATGCCACGCCGCCCGCACTTCCCACGTCCGATCCGCCGCCAAGTGCGACACCAAGTCGCCCGAAGCCACCTTGGTCATATCCAAAACCTCTGGCGCCGCCTGGCTCACGTGCCGCACCCGCCACAGCCGCCCCCGCTCCTTGTCCCGCGCCGGGTGGTCCCGCGCCACCTCGTTGTGCGAGATGATGCGGTTGTACCAATCCGTTATATACAGGCACCCGTCCGGTCCAAACGTTAGCGCCACCGGGCGGAACATCGGGTCGGCGCAAGTCACCAAATCCGCCTCCTTCCGAAACGACCACACCCCCTCTGCACTCCGCACCGCCCGCACCGCGTTGATCTTTCCCAAAATCGGATTCGCCACATAAATCAGCCCCTGCCACGACCCAGGAAAAGAACCGCTCTTGTCCTCGCAAATCGCCATCCCCGAAAATCCCGTTCCGCCTAAGTTCAAGCCCTCCGCAGTCGGCGGATGCAGCGGGCTGTCCGGATGCAATTTCGTGGCGATAAAACTCGGATAGCTCGTGTCCTCCTCAAACGGGACCACGCTGAACCCCAGGTCGTTGGCCTCGTGGAAAAAAACCCGCCCCACCCGGCTGTGCGCCCAGGCCCAGATGTTGTTCAAGCCAGCCCCGATAATCTGCGTGTCCGTCCCATCCGGCTTCATCGAGGCAATCAGGGTCTTGTTAAATTCAAACGCCCGGCCCGCGGCGTCGGTGATCTTGCCGTTGTTCAGCACCCCTTGACTGTAAACAATCCGCCCGCCCGGCATTTGGGTCAGTTGGTGCGGCAAGGTATGGGTGTCCTGCACCCCAAATCCCTTCACCAAAACCCGGCGCTCCTCCGCCACCCCATCCCCATCCCGATCCCCCAAAAATAAAATTTCCGGCCCCATCGCCACCAGCGCCCCGCCTCCATAGGGCAGCACCGAAAGCGGCATCGTCAGGCCTTCCGCAAACGTCCGCGGCCGATGCGGCCCCGGCCCCAGCGGCGCATCAATCACCACCACCCGGTCTTTCCCCCGCTGCCCCCAAATCCCCGGCTCCTGGTCCCGCGGATACTCGCTCGCCGTCACCGACCACAGTCGCCCCGCATCGTCAAAAACCGCCATCACCGGCTTCGCCAAACCCGTCTCCTCGCTCGCCACCAATTCCACAGCAAACCCCTCCGGCACCGCAAAGGACGCCCGCTGCTCCGCCGCCGTCCGAGGCTGCGCCTCCAAGGCATTCCCCTCCTTCACCGCCTCCCCCAGCCCACCCCCAGCCATCGCCCAAAAAACAACCAAAACAGCGCAGATTCGGAAAATAACAGGCATAGCAGCAAAAGATAACCCCTCCTCTACCACCGCCCCAACCCCCCGCCAAGCCAAAAGGCCCCACCCCGCCAACCACCCCGCCCCAGCCCAGCGCCTGCGCCGCTTCCCAGCAAAGCATTGGAGCGACCGCTGGGGACGGGGCCTTACTCGCCGACACGCTGGGATCGCCCGTGGCTCCGCCATGATCCAGGCCATTGGCGCCCTGATGCCTCCATCGACCAGATGGCCCTGCCCAAGCCCCAACGGGGCTTTGCATCCCAGCCCAGGGCAACGCCCTGGGTAAGGATTGGCAACAAACCGACGCCTCCTGAAGGGATGCGGCAGCGGGACGACTGGAGGGTGTGGGCCGCATCCGCCGCGCGGCGGCATCCCTTCAGAACGCGGGGCTCCGAGGCCTGGCCTTACCCAGGGCCTGGCCCTGGGCTGGGATGCGCTGCCCTTCCAGGGCAGAGGCGCCGCCATTGGCCAGGTCATCGGCGAGGTCATTGGCGTTGCGGCAGGCCGAAGCCTTCGGCTTCCAACCCTCTCCTAATAAGTATTTTATCCTAGAAGCGGGAGTTAAAACGCGACCATGGGGCCTTTTTTTGACAAGGACGGGGGATGATCCGTTTTTTTCGCCTCAGGAGACTCCCCCATTGGCTGAGTCCCTTTCGTTTTCAAAAGCCCCGAACATCGGGGCCGGTGGACAAGCCGGGCGGCGATGCCGGAGGCATCTCAGAAGGTAGCCGGTGGTCAAGCGAAGCGACACCACCGGACCGCATCCCAGGGGGCCCGCACCCCGGCAGGGGTGCCAGCGCGGCCGCCCCCCAAAAGCCCACGAGCGAGAAGAAAGCCTCCCTCGCCAGCGCTCCGCGCCCACCGAATACGATAGTAAACTCACGCTTTTAGGCTTATGAAAGCGTTACTCAGGAGGCGATGTGCGCCACGGCACGCGCGCCTGTTGCCGGGTACTATCCGCCAGGCCCCAAGTCACGGCTGTTCTCCCGCTCGGGCCATTCAACCCACCCGCAAAGTCCACCGGACTGCCGAGCCCCTTGCCGGAGCCGAGACCGCGGCGAGGCATCGGCCGCTTGGGCGGAGAACTTGCCCTCCGCCTAAACAGGCAACGTTTGGTGGCCATCGAATCGGCGCGAATGCGCTTCCCCGCCGCCCGGTCAAGCCCCCGCGCCGAGCGGGGGGTGGGGGCAGGCCCGATGCAGGCGCGCCGGGCTGGGTCGACCGCCGCGCCAGCGGAACCTGCGGGCCGTCAATAGCGGCGGCGGCGAAACATCACCAAAAACCCGATCCCCGCCAGGAGGGTGGCGCCAATGGTCTCAGGCACGGCCACTGGCTCGGGAATCGCCTGCCGTTGCACGCTGGGCAGAGCCTCTTTAGTGAGCACCTGCACGCCCTGAGCCAAGGCACCACTGCCTCCCAGGAGGGAGAATCCGAAAAGGAGAACAGCGCAAAATTTCATGGAGGCAAGCTTTGGCTAAAATAGCATAGCACCTTCCCCTTCGTCAATAGTCACTCCTCCGGAGCAGCCCTTGGCGAGGACCAAGCGGACACCTCAGCGCGGCCCGCGGTGCTTCCACTGGCGCAGGGCCAGCACCTGGGAAGTCCCCTGCCCCCACCCCAGCGAATCCTTAATCGCCAGGCCAATGTAGCGCTTAGCGGCGCGGCAGGAGGCCCGGAGATTGAGGCCCCGCGCCAGATGGGCCGCGATGGCGCTGGCATAGGTGCAGCCGGTTCCATGGCTGGCAGCTCCCCGGATAAAGGGCGCGGAGAGCGCGAGCGCCCCGGCGCGGTCATGGAGGATGTCGGTGGCTTCGGCGGTGGCGAGGTGGCCTCCTTTTAAGAGCACCGCGGCGCCGTGCCGGGCGTACAACTCGGCCGCGGCCGGGCCCAGATCGGCCAGATCGCGCAGGGGGCGCCCGAGCAGAACCGATCCCTCGTCGAGATTCGGGGTGATCACCGTGGCCAAGCCAAAAAGTCGTTTCTGGTAGGCGGCCACCGCCGCTTGAGTGATGAGAGAATCCCCACTGCTGGCGACCATGACGGGATCCACCACTAAATAGGGGCGCCGCGACGGGGGGATGGCCTCCAAAGCCACCGCCGTGAGCTCAATAATTTCCTCGCTGTAGAGCATCCCCGTCTTCACCGCGGCGACGGGATAGGTCTCGAGGAGCAGGCGGATTTGGTCGGCCACGACGGCTGGCGGCACGGGGTGAATCAGGCTGACTTGCCCGGGGACTTCGCTGACGACGCAGGTGACCGCGGTCAACCCGTGAACCTGGAGGGCGGTGAAGACCTTGAGATCAGCCTGAATGCCGGCGCCGCCGCAGCAGTCGCTGCCCGCGATGGTGAGGACTACGGGCACGGAGGAAAAGGTGGGTGGCATGGGAAGGGCTCAGCTTGTCCCGAAATAAACCCCTCGGCAAGCCCCTGGCGCGGCGGCAAGCAGTTCGCCCAGTTGGCCCCCGGCCGCTGTCGGCAAGCGCGGGGGCTTTTCCCGTGCGCGAGGCGGCAAAGCGTGCCAACAGTGGGTTCTCGCGCCGCCGCCGCCCGAATCCCCCCCCATCGATCCCTGTGAATCCAGCCCCCATTGAACTCAGCGGACTGGAGGTATCCGTGGACGAGGTGATGTACATGCCCAGCCTCGACGCCCCCGCCGACCGCCCGTTTCCCTTCGTCTATTTTATCACGATCCGCAATCTCTCGGCCATCGCCGTGACCGTCAAAGCCCGCAAATGGGTAGTGCGGCAGCGCAACGGAGAGGTGCTCGTCGTGGAAGGGGACGGCGTGGTGGGACAATTTCCCCGGCTGGAACCGGGCGGCGAGTTTTCCTACAATTCCTGTCACACGATCAGCCAGGACAGCGAGGCCACCGGGGCCTACTTTGCCGAAGCCGATGACGCCCGCACCTATTTTGCGAAAATCCCCGCCTTCCGGATGGATTTGCCCGCGTGGGCCTGATCCCGCTTTCTATTTAGGGCAGGTTGTGGCGCCGCAGAAAGGGGACCAATTCCTCGACTCCAAAGTCCGCCAACACTTCCCCATCCCAGTCCATGGTGGGGGCCTTGCGCTGCCCAGAGAGGTCGACCATGGCCTGCATCGCCGCGGGATCGCCACTCACGTTGATCGCCTGATAGGGCAAGCGGTGGGCATCGAAATACTCCACCACTTCTTCACACCAAGGACAGCCAGCTTTTACGTACAGGAGGGGGGTCACGGTTTTCACAGCGCCAATAAAAGGGCAAAGCCGAAGGCCTGCAAGGTCATTCCCCGGGCGCCAACCCGCGGGGTCCCCAGCCTGAAGGCGCAAATGAGGCGGATCGGGTGCCGGGTGACCTGATGGATGTCCCCCATCATCGCGCGCCGTTCCGTGTAGGGTGGAAGGCTTTGAGGGATATGGTTTTTTTAAAGTAGTTAGTATAATGTTTTTGTTAGAAAAACACTGAGGGACGTGGGACGAAAAATAGGTGTGGGATTGTCCCGAGGAGGCGGAACCGCGTTGCGGTTCATCCCCGGTCCCGCGTGGTCCCAGGGTAGGCCTCATTTCATTCGGCCAACCCTGGGCTGGAGGGCCTAATCCCGTTGGGATAGGAATGGCCGGGCGTTTGATACTCGTGCCATGGGTGCTGCTCTAATCAGTACATCTGCCGCGAATGCTCCTGCCTTGGGTGCTGCTCCAATCAGTACATCTGCCGCGAATGCTCCTGCCTTGGGTGCTGCTCCAATCAGTACATCTGCCGCAAATGCTCCTGCCTTGGGTGCTCGTCCCCTAGATGATTCTAACAAATACGCCAACGGCGTTGGGTCCTCCAGCCCAGGGTTGCGCCCCCCGCGCTACCCTGGGAACCCATTCCCCCGCGCCCACTAACCCCACCGGGGTTGCGCCACGGACCCCGCCTACGCCATCCTCCCTCCCCAGAGTCCCAGGGTAGGCCTCATTTCATTCGGCCAACCCTGGGCTGGAGGGCCTAATC
>CANHIJ010000053.1 GCA_947460575.1 Verrucomicrobiales bacterium
GAAGGGCGATGGCGCGGTTCCCACCGCCAAAGTCGCCCTCTACAACTGGGACACCGGGGCCAAGCTCGTCGAGACCACGCTGGCAGAAGCCACCCTTGAAGAAACCGGTCACTACGACACCTATTTCGTCAGCCTCACCACGCCGATCAAGCTCCTCGCCAACGTCAGATACCTCGTGGCCACGGAAGTAATCGGCAACGATTTTGCCTATGGCAACAACATCATGACCTTCGATCCTGCCATCCGTTGGCTCGAGGGCCGCGCGACAAACGTCGGCAGCCCAGCCCAGCTGCCCGCCACCGCCACCACCACCAGCTTCGCCATCCAGCGCACCAACGAACCGAACGGTGCCTATTTCGGCCCAAATCTGAAACTCACCCCGAGCCCTGCCGGAACGGCCGCCGTTTCGATCACCAGCATCAACCAAACCAACACCAACTACAGCACTGGCTGGAGGTTTTCCACGAGCGGTGAAATCCGCGTTACCCACCTGGGTAAGTTCGACATCAATGGCGGCGGCCTCTCCGGCGGCCCTGCCGAAGTCGCCCTCTACAATGCCTCGACCGGAGCCCGCGTCGCCACGGCCACGGTGCCAGCCACCAGCACCCCGGAACCTAACGGCACCGTCAATGCCTACTACGCGCCGATCTCGCCGATCGTCCTATCACCAGGCCAATACATCATCGCCGCCGCTGGGCTCACCGAGCCCTTTTCCTTCGCCTCGACGGCCGCCTTTGCCTCTGGAATCACCTGGCTCGACGGCAAGGCCACAGGGCAAACCCAACCCTTGCCCCCCACCACCGCCGGCTTCACCATCACCCGGACAGAGCAGGGTTGTTATTTTGGCGGGACCTTCAAGTTCGAACCCGTGAGCCCACCTGGCGCGTCGTCGATCACGATCAGCAGCCCTGCCAGCCGCCACCTCGTGCAGCGCTCCGCTTCCAACACCGGCAGCATTCCACTTGCAGGATCCTACACCGGCTCGCCCAGTCAGATCGAGGCCCGGGCGGTGGTCATGGCCGGCGCAGGCCATTCCGGCACCACCACCGATTGGCAGTCCATCGCCTCCTCGCCCGCAGGCGGAACCTTTTCTGGCACCCTCACCAACGTCCCCGCAGGCGGTTGGTATCAACTCGAAGTGCGCAGCGTGATAGACCGCACTCCGAGCACAGCCACGGTGCTACAAAAGGTCGGCGTCGGCGACATCTACGTCACCGGCGGCCAGTCCAACTCCGCCAACTACGGCACCGGCGGCTACACCGCCAGCGACGACCGCGTCTGCGCTCGCACCTCCGTAACCGGTTCCAATTGGATCCTCGCCGCAGATCCGATTCCGCTCGCAGGAGGCTCGGGGGGTTCGGTGTGGCCATGCCTCGGCGACCTGCTCGCTGCGGCGGAAAACATCCCCATCGGCTTCATCGCCGTCGGCGTAGGCTCCACCGAAGTCAGCCAGTGGATTCCCGGCAGCTCTTATTACAACACCCTGCTCAAGCCCTCATTCCAGTCGTTCCCTAGCGGCGGCTTTCGCGCCATGCTCTGGCATCAGGGCGAGTCCGACTCGATCGCATCAACCTCGGCGACAACCTATCAAAGTCGGCTCCACGCGATCATCGCCCAGAGCCGCACGGATTCCGGCTGGCACATTCCCTGGTATATCGCCGAGGCGGCGTTTCACCCATACACGGCGCTTTCCGCCGAAGAGCCAGTGGCGGCCGGGCAGCGGGCCACGGTGCACCACGACCCCCTCGTTTTCCTCGGCCCGAGCACGGATGAGCTCCATCTTGAAGACGCCAACGGCGGCAAATTAGCCGATACCGTGCATTTCAACCGTGCCGGGCTCTTGGGCCACGCCCAACAATGGCGCGACATCCTGCGCGGCACCACCTCCCTCACCCCACGAAACGGCAACTTTGAGGAAAACCGCAGCCCTTCTATCACCGGCCTCGCCCCGCTCAGCGACGGGGCCGCGCACCTCGTCACCACCACCGGCAATAACGATTCGCCTTCCGTCCTCGGCTGGCGCATCCTCGCCGCCTCCGGCACCACCGCCGCCACCGGCACCAATGGCTTCCACAACCCCGGCAGCGGATCCTACGCCGCAGCCACTGACTCTAATAACGGCGGCATCCTGCCCAACATGCACGGCAAACACGCTGCCATCCTCAGTAACGGCAGCGCAGGCAACCACTTCCTTCACAGCACTCGCGTCCTAGCGAACCCAAAAACCCATTATATCCTAACTGTGGCCATCGGCGTGCGCGACAACCCCGCCAGCTTTGGCAATGCCCGCCTGGAAATCACCGCCAGCGGCACCGTCGTCGCCTCCAAAACCTTCACCAAAGCCATGCTCGACACCCTGCGCGGCGGCGCTGCCGCAGGCACGTTCACCGACGCCTCCGTCACTTGGACCACCGGCAGCACCGTCGCCCCCAACCAACCCTTGGCCATTCGCATCGCCAAGGAAGGCGGCACCGGCACCCTGCTCGACTTCGACAACGTCCGCCTAACCTCAAGCCCAGTTCCAAGCTATCAATCGTGGATCCGCGACCCTGCCTTCGGGATCGACCCCGCCGCGCAGGACTTCGCTCAAGATCCCGATGGCGACGGCCTCCCGAACGGCATCGAATCCTGGTTTGGCACCCATCCCGGCCAACAGAACCCCGGACCGACCAACCTGCAAACCGTTAGCACAACCACCACCTTCGCTCACCCGCAAAACGCCAATCCTCCCAGCAACATCATCGGCCACTACGAATGGTCACCCAATCTCGCCGATTGGTATGTCGGCGACGGCGTACAAGGCCCTCCCCGCGGCCCCACCCTTACCATCTCATATGCCACCCTGGGCACCACCATCGTGACTGCCACCGCCAGCCAAGCCCTGGATCACCTCTTCCTCCGCGTCCGTGTGGTGCCCGTTCCGTGACCTTCCGCACCCAGAACCACAAAAAAACAAATTGAGAAAAAGGGGCCACCCTTTTCGTCCAGAAATCAAGCGCACCTCCCCCCAGGATTTCGAGGCGCTCTTCCATTGCAGGAGCCGGATGCCGCAGTCCATGGTCCAATCGTGATCCGTCCCTCTTCCGCCGCCGCTTTCCTGCTCCTTTTCGCCGGGATCGCCCCCGCCCAAAAACCGGCCGCCACTCCCCCCACCCCACCAGCGCCCTCAGCCTCCCCTGTTTCCCCAGCCGCTCCAGCCGCTCCAGCGCCACTCGACCCCCTCACCCTCGAACCCGAAATCCGCCGCCGCATCGACGCCTTCTTCACCACCCTAAAACAGCGCAAAGTCGAGGACGCCTACCGCCGCCTCCTCGAGGGCTCGGTACTCGCCGCCGACAATCCCGATCTCGTCGCCAAATTAATCGAATCCACCAACCGCGTCCTCACCCTCACCGGCCGCATCGACCGCGCCGAAATCCTCCGCGTCCGCCCCGCCGGCAAAAGCCTTCGCGAAGTCACCTGCCTCCTCAGCGGCGAAAAACGCCCCCTCCGCTGGCGCTTCTATTTCTACCTCTCCGACGCCCGCTGGCAGGTCCTCGACACTAACGTCGCCACCGAAGCCGCCGGCTTCTTCGAAGACCCCAACTAAGCCTCCCTTCCCCATGCACCAGGTCTATATCCGCACCTACGGCTGCCAGATGAATGAGCGCGACTCCGACCAAGTCGCGCAAATGTTCCTCGACCGCGGCGGCTACGCCCTCACCGGTGACGAGGCCGAGGCCGACGTCATCCTCATCAACACCTGCTCCGTGCGCGACCAGGCCGAACAAAAGGCCCTCGGCAAAATGAAACAGGTCGGCCCCCTCCGCCACACCAAGCCCCACGTCGTCTACGGCTTCCTCGGCTGCATGGCCCAAAGCCGCGGCGAAGAACTCCTCCAAACCATCCCCCACCTCGACCTCGTCGCCGGCACCCAAAAATACCACCGCGTCGTCGATTACGTCCACCAAATCCTATCCAAACGACTGGAACGCCGCATGGACGACGAGCGCTTCAGCATCGTCGACGTCGCCGAAGAAGCCGACAGCCAAAACACTATCCGCGACCAAACCGTTTCTCCTAGCCAGGCCACCGCCTTCGTTAGCATCATGCAGGGCTGCAATATGAAATGCACCTTCTGCATCGTCCCTTACACCCGCGGCGAAGAACGCGCGCGACCCATCCCCGAAATCGTCGACGAAGTCCGCCGCCTCGTCGCCCAAGGCGTCAAAGAAGTCACCCTCCTCGGCCAAATCGTTAACCGCTACGGCATCAAAGCTTTCCCCACCCTCGACGGTCGCAGCCCCTTCGTGCAACTCCTCGACCAACTCCACGACCTCGACGGCCTCCACCGCATCCGCTTCACCAGCCCCCACCCCATCGGCTACCGCGCCGACCTCGTCGAAGCTTTCCAGCGCCTCCCCAAACTCTGCCCTCACATCCACCTGCCCTTGCAAAGCGGCAGCGCCGCCATCCTCAAAGCGATGCACCGGCCCTACTCCCCGGAGCGCTTTCTGGACATCTGCCAACGCATGCGCCAGGCCCGCCCCGACCTCGCGATCACCACCGATATCATCGTCGGCTTCCCCGGAGAATCCGAAGCCGACTACCAAGCCACCAAAGAAATCGTCCGCGCCGTCCACTTCGACAACGCCTTCATCTTCCGCTACAGCCCCCGCCGCGGCACCCCCGCCGCCGATTTCCCGGAATCCCTCCAACTCCCCGAAGCCGTCAAAGAAGCCCGCAACCAAGACCTCCTCGAACTCATCAACGCCCAAGCCAAAGCCAAACTCGCCGCCGAAGTCGGCCGCACCCTCGAAGTCCTCTGCGAAGGCTATAGCAAAACCACCGAAACCCGCCTCACCGGCCGCAGCCCCCAAAATAAAATCGTCGTCTTCGAAGGCCCCCACGACCGCCTCCGCGGATCCCTCCTCCCTATCCACATCCTCGAAACCAAAGGCTACACCCTCTACGGAGAACTCGCCTAAAGGCTCCGTCACCGCGCCGCCACCCCGCGCCCCGGTCCCACCGACTTAATTTGCACCGGCAACCACTTTAGCGTGAATTCCGCCCCCGTTTCCCCGTTTCAGGATCTCCTCCCATGCGCCTCCTAATCCACGATTACGTCGGCCACCCCTTTCCCCTCCAACTGTCCCGCGAACTGGCCCACCAAGGCCATGAGGTCCTGCACGCCTATCCCCATCGCCCCCAGGACCCACAAGCCGACTTAATCAAACGCCCCGGCGACGCCCCCACCCTGATCCTGCGCCAACTGCCCTTCCGACCCTCCGGATCCCCGGCGCCCACTTTCTTCCTGCGCCGCCGCCGCCTGGAAGTCGCCTACGGCCGACAAGTCGCGCGGCTCGTCGGAACCTGGCGCCCCGACGGCGTCATCTCCGTCCATACCCCCACCGCACCCCAAGGCGCCATCCTCAAAGCCACCCGCGCCCTCGGGGCCCCTTTCCTCTTTTGGCTGCAAAACTTTCCCAGCCTCGCCGTCGACCGCGAAGTCCGCACCCAAATGCCCCTCCTCGGCGAACTCGTCGGAAAAGCCTACCGCTGGATCGAAGGACGCCAACTCCGCGCCAGCCACCGCGTCGTCATCCCCGCCCCTGACTTCGCCCCCTTCCTCGAACAAGATTTTCGCGTCCCCGAACGCCGCCTCGCCATCATCCCTAACTTGGCTCCCCTGGAGGATCTTCCCGAAACCCCCCAAGACAACCCCTGGAGCCGCCGCCACCGCCTAGCGAATCATTTCGTCTATCTCTACACCGGCTCCCTAACGCTCTCTCAGCACCCCCAGCTCCTCCTCGACCTCGCGGAGCGCACCCGCCGCGACCCCCAAGTCCGCGTCGTCGTCCTCTCCCAAGGCCCCGGGGCCGATTGGCTGGCCGCCCAACAAAAGACCCGGCAACTCCCCAATCTCCTGCTGCTTCCCTATCAAAACTTCGACCAAATGCCCCAAGTCCTCGCCAGCAGCGCGGTCCTCCTCACCTTGCTTGCCGATACCGCCGAGACCTTCCTCTTCCCTACCAAGATCCTCAGCTACCTCTGCGCCGCCCGCCCCCTCCTCCTCGCCGGGCCCGCCAGCAATCTCGCCGCCCGCCTCATCCGCCACGAAGATCTCGGCCTCACCGTCCCCCCCGCCGACTCCCCGGCCTTCCTCGCCGCCGCTCAGCGCCTCCGCGACCAGCCCCCCCTCGCCACCAGCTGCGGCCGCCGCGCCCGCCACTACGCCGAACACCATTTCCAAATCGAACCCATCGCCGCCAAGTTCCTCCAGCTTTTTCCCCCTAGCTTCTAACACCCGCTTCAGCCTTCCTTCGCCGAGCGCGGCTTGGCCGCTTTCCGCGCCCCGGCCGCCGGTTTTGCCGCCGGCTTCACCGCAGGCTTCGCGGCAGGCTTCGCCGCAGGTTTCGCCGCGGGCTTCGCCGGCCGCGCTAGCACCTCGTCCAGTACCGCCTGATCCACGAGGTCGATCCCAAACAAAGCCGAGAGATCCTCCCCTCCCAGCTCGCCCTGGCCCGGCCGCGCCGCCTCCCCCAAGGCGCTCGCCGAGGCCGCAATCAATTCCGCCGGGTCCACGCCCCGCAGCTCAAAAAATACCTTGGCGTCGCGATCAAACAACACCCCCACCGCATACAGCACCGCCGCCTGGTGCTTGCACAGGTCCGCCACATCCGGACAACTGCACTGGTGCCGAATTTCCCGAGGCCCTGGAAAAAGGCCCTTTGCCGGGTCCACCACCACCTGCATCACGCTGTCCCCCAGCTTTCCCCCTAGCAAATCCAGGAGGCTAGCCACCTGCCCCTGGCAACGCTCCCGAATGTCCTGCCAGGCCTTCACCGCAAGCGGCGCAATCGACACCTTCACCTGGTAAATCGATGACCCCATCACCTCCGCCGCAATTAACCCCTTCTCCACCTCCAAGTTGTACACCTTGCCCGACCGCAAATAACTCCTCCCCCGCGGCAGGCGGCTCTCATACCCGCAATAGGTCTCCAAATGGCGGCACCACGCCTGCCCCCAAAAAGTCTCCACCAACTTCCGCCCCGTCGGCGCCTCAAAAACCTCATACCGCTCCCCCCGCTTCTTCCGCCGCGCCAAGTCGCGCTGCACCGCCGCTTTCTCTTCTGCCGCATCACTGTAATAATACCAAGACATAGTGTGATCCTTATAAGGTAAAATAAAAATAGATCGCTCCCAGCCCAGCGCCACTCTATCTCTCCTCCCAGTTGCTCCCCTCGGCAAGCCCTTCCCCACCATCGCCGCACCCCATGCCCCCGCGCCCTCTCCTGCCCCTCCCAGCTCTCACCCTCCTCCTCGCAGCCCTCCTCCTCGCAGGCCTCGGCCCCCTCCGCGCTGCTCCCCCCCTAGCCACCCGCCCTCACATCCTCTGGATCGTGCTCGACGACATCGGCGGCACCTTCCCCCATTTCGGCCAAACCGCCCTAGCCACCCCAAACCTCGACCGCCTCGCCCGCGAGGGCACCCGCTTCGCCAATGCCTTTCTAACAGCCTCCGTCTGCTCACCCTCCCGCTCCGCCCTCATCACCGGAATGTACCAGACCACCATCGCCGCCCACCACCACCGCAGCGGACGCGGCTCAGAAAAAATCTATCTTCCCCCTCCCCTCGAACCTCTCCCCGCCCTCCTCCAGCGCGTCGGCTATTACACCTGCAACGCCGGCGACCCCGCCCAAACCCCCGCCCCAGGTAAAACCGACTACAACTTCCAGTGGTCCCCGCGCCTCTACGACGGCATCGACTGGTCCACCCGCGCCCCTGGCCAACCCTTCTTCGCCCAAATCCAACTCTGGGGCGGCAAAAACCGCAACGACAACGGCCGCTGGTATCGCCAAGTCGCCCCGCCCATCTTAAAAACCCTAACAGACCCAGCCGCCGTCACCCTTCCCCCCTACTACCCTCGCGACCCCCTCATCCTCGCCGATTGGGCGCAGTACCTCGACTGCATCCGCTACAGCGACTGGCAAATCGGCCAAATCTTGCAGCGCCTCCAACAAGAAAACCTCCTAGACCAAACCCTCCTCATCGTCTTGGGCGACAACGGCATCAGCGCCGCCCGCGAAAAACAATTCCTCTACGACGGCGGCATCCGCACCCCCTTATTCGTACGCGGCCCCGGCATCCCCCGCGACGCGGTGCGCCGCGACCTCGTCGAACACATCGACCTGGCCGCCACCGCGCTGGCCTGGGCCGGACTCCCCATCCCCTCCTGGATGCAGGGCCGCGACCTCTTCGCCACCGCCGCCGCCCCGCGCGACGCCGTCTTCGCCGCCCGCGACCGCTGCGATGAAACCGTCGACCGCATCCGCAGCGTCCGAACCCTCCAATTCAAATACCTGCGCAACTTCCACCCCCAGCGCCCCCTCCTCCAGCCCAACGATTACAAAGACTCCAAACCCACCCTCCAGCGCTTGCGCCAACTCCACGCCGACGGCCAGTTGTCCCTCCTCGAAGAAGCCACCCTCTTCGCCCCCACCCGCCCCACCGAGGAACTCTACGATCTCGCCGCCGATCCCGCCGAAATCCACAACCTCGCCAGCGACCCCGCCCACCGCGCCACCTTGGAATCCCTCCGCGCCCGCCTCGACCGCTGGATCGCCGAAACCCGCGACCCTGGACCTGAGTCCCGCCAACAATATGATAGCGACATGGCCGCTGCCCAACAAACCCAAACCAGCCCCGCCTTTAAAAACAACGTCGCCCTCATGAAACAATGGGCCCGCGAAGGAAAATAGCGGCCCCGCCCACCCCTCGCCACTCTCTCCCATGCCCACCTGGCCCCGCCTCTCCGCCCTCGCTCTCCTCCTCGCTGCCGCCCCCGCGCCCAGCCCCGCCGCCGACTCCGTCGTCTACAAGCGCATCGCCGACCGCGAACTCATGCTCTTCATTGAAAAACCTCCTGGCTGGAAAGCCTCCGACCGCCGCCCCGCCGTGGTCTTCTTCTTCGGCGGCGGCTGGGTCGGGGGCACCCCCGCACAATTTCTCCCCCAAAGCCGCTACCTCGCTAGCCGCGGCTTGCTCGGCATTCGCGCCGCATACCGCACCCTTTCCCCCACCGATCCCGGCCCGCCCACCACCTGCTGCGCCGACGCCAAATCCGCCCTTCGCTTCGTCCGCGGCCGCGCTCCAGAATTGGGCATCGACCCCCAACGACTCGCCGCCGCGGGCGGCTCCGCCGGTGGCCACCTCGCCGCCTTCACCGCCCTCGTCGAGGGCCTCGACGACCCCCAAGACAACCTCGCCCTCTCCTGCCGACCTAACGCCCTGCTGCTCTTCAATCCCGTCTTCGACAACGGCCCCGGCCAATGGGGCCACGACCGAGTCGGTTCCCGCTACCGTGAATTCTCCCCCGCCCACCACATCGGTCCCCACGCCCCACCCACCCTCGTCTTCCTCGGCGACCAAGACGCCCTCATCCCCCTATCCACTCTTCAGCGCTTCGAGTCTAACATGAAACTTGCTGGGGCCCGATGCGAAACCCGCGTCTTCACCGGCGCCGCCCACGGCTTCTTCAACCGCGAGCCCTACCTCACCCAAACACTCATTCAGGCCGACCGCTTTCTGGCTTCCCTCGGCTGGCTGAGCGGAGAACCAACTTTACAGCCGCCCCCGCCCTGACCGACACTGCCCACACTCACGCTCTTTCTCATGAAACGCCTCTTCCTCGCCGCCCTCCTCGCTTTGCTTCCCGGCCTCGCCCCCGCCGCGGCCAAGCCTAACATCGTTGTGATCTTCATCGACGACCTCGGCTATGCCGACATCGGCCCGTTTGGCGCCACCAAACAAAAAACCCCCCACCTCGACCGCATGGCCCGCGAGGGCATGAAGCTGACGTCCTTCTACGCCGCGCCGGTCTGCTCGGTGTCCCGGGCCCAACTCCTCACCGGTTGCTACGGCCCCCGCGTCTCCGTGCCCGGGGTCTACTTCCCCGGCCAAGGCGAAGGTCTCCACCCCCAGGAAACGACCATCGCCGAGCACCTCCGCGAGCAAGGCTACGCCACCGCCTGCATTGGCAAGTGGCACCTCGGCGACCAAGCCGCCTTCCTCCCTACCAAACAGGGCTTCGACCGCTACTTCGGCATCCCCTATTCTAACGATATGGCCCAACCCGCCCGCGGCACCAGCGAACCCGTTTCCCCCCTCCTGCGCGGCGACCAAGTCGCCGAACTCCTCACCAATCCCCAACAGAGCCGCTTGGTCGAGCGCTACACCGCCGAGGCCACCCGCTTCATCCGCGACAGCAAAGACCAACCCTTCTTCCTCTACTTCCCCCACTCCGCCGTCCACACTCCCATCTGGCCCGGCGAAGCCTTCCGCGGCAAATCCGCCAACGGCCGCTTCGGCGACTGGGTCGAAGAAATGGACTGGAGTGTCGGCCAAGTCCTCGATACCCTACGCGAACTCCAACTCGACGAAAAAACCCTCGTCCTCTTCACCAGCGACAACGGCCCCTGGCTCGTCAAGGGAACCGACGGCGGCAGCGCCCTCCCCCTCCGCGGCGGCAAGGGCAGCACTTGGGAAGGCGGCGTCCGCGTCCCCACCCTCGCCCGCTGGCCCGGCCACATCAAACCCGGCACCGTCAGCGACGCCGTCGCCGGAACCATCGACATCCTCCCCACCGCCGTCGCCCTGGCCGGCGGCACCCTGCCCACCGCGCCCGCCATCGACGGCCGCGACCTCACCCCCCTGCTGCTAGGCGAAACCAAGCAATCTCCCCGCGAGGCCCACTTCTACTTCTCCGGCTATAACCTCCAGGCGGTGCGCCGCGGCCCCTGGAAACTAGCCATCACCCCCCAGCCCGAAAAAGGTGCCCCCGCTCCCAGCCCGGCTCCCCGCCTCTACAACCTCGACCAGGAAATTGGCGAGCAAACCGACCTCGCCGCCCAACACCCGGACACCGTGGCCCAACTCCAGGCCCTCGCCCAAAAAATGAACGCCGCAATCGGCGGCCCTAACCCCACGTCGCGCCGCCCCGCGGGCCTGGTCGCCGACCCCCACCCCCTCTACCCCTTCGCCGAAGCCGAAACCAAACCACCCGCCAAGGCCGCCCCCGCTAAGCCTGCCGGAGCCAAACCCTAACTCCGTCCTCACAATTCCCCCAGGGCGGTGGCCGCATCCAGCGCCACCAGGGCCAACAGAGCTTCGTTGGACATTTCCGTAAGCAGCCTTTCCGCGCCGCCCTCATCGCCTAATAGCTGCTGCGCCGTCGCCTGCTTCTCCGCGATCATCTCATCAATCCGCTCCTCCAGCGTGCCCATGGTGACCAATTTATGCACCAACACATTGCGCTTCTGGCCGATGCGATAGGCGCGGTCCGTCGCCTGGTTCTCCACCGCCGGATTCCACCAGCGGTCGAAGTGAATCACATGGCTCGCCGCGGTGAGGGTTAGCCCCGTGCCGCCCGCCTTGACGCTGAGCAGGAAAAAGGGCGGCCCCCCCGGCGCTTGAAACTGCTCGACTAACTTCTGGCGCTGCTTCACCGCAGTGCCCCCATGAAGAATGAGGCCCGGGCGGCGGAAAATCGAAGTGAGGAAGGCGTGCAGGGGGTCGATGATTTCGCGAAACTGGGTGAAGATCAACACGCGTTCCTGGCGCTCCGCGATGTCCTGACAAAGTTCCGCAAGCCGCTGAAATTTGCCGCTGTCCGCCGGGGCATAGATTCCGTCGCCGCTCCAGTGGCTGCTGTGATTGCACACCTGCTTGAACTTGAGCAAGTACCCCAGCACCAGGCCGCGCCGCGCCATCGGCTCGAGCAGGGGGTCCTTCAGGTCAAACTTCAACTGCTCTACTAACTTCCCATAAAGAATCGCCTGCTTGCGACTCAAAACACAGGCGGTCGTCAGTTCCGTTTTGTCAGGAAGATCCGCAATGATCGATTTATCCGTCTTCATGCGCCGCAAAATATAGGGCTGAATGAGGCGGCGCAGCGGGGCGTAGCCGCGGGAACTCTCCCCGAGGCGCTTCAGGGTCACCGCAAAAGCCGCGGCCCCTCCCAGCAAGCCGGGATTGAGGAAATCAAAAAGCGACCACAAATCCCCCGGCCGATTCTCCACCGGAGTTCCGGTTAAGGCTAGCCGCCAGGGCGCCCGCGTCTGCTTCACCGCTTTGGCTTGGGCCGTGCCCGCATTCTTGATCGCCTGCGCTTCATCCAGGATCACCGCCTGCCAGGCATGTTGCCGCAAGCCGGGGCTGCGCGGCAACAGCCCATACGTCGTGATGACGACATCGCAGCCGCCCAATACCTCCGCAGGATGCGCTAGGGCCGCCTCCAGTTCCTCCCGGGAAGTGCGCGAGGCATGCGCCGCAAAAACCCGCAGCTGCGGCGCAAAGCGCTGGAATTCCGCCAGCCAATTCCCCAACAAACTAGCCGGCACCACCAACAGCACTGGCCCCAAGCCCCCCCCCATTTCCTGACTCGCCAACAGCGCGATCACCTGGAGGGTTTTGCCCAAGCCCATGTCGTCGGCTAAACAGGCCCCCAAGCCCAGGCGGCGCATGAAGCGAAGCCAGCCCAGACCCTTTTCTTGATAGGGTCGCAGCACCGCCCGCACGTCCGGAGCCGCCTCCGCCTCCGGGTGCCGCAACTGCTCCAGAATCTCCCCCAAATGCTTCCCCGCCACCACCTGCGACCAGTCCGCCACCGCCGCCGCATCCTCCGCCGCCGCCGCCGAACCCCCCGGCACATACCCCGCCAGATAGCGCATCCCTTCGTGAAAACTCAAGCCCCCTCCCTGATGCGCCGCCGCCACCTTGGTCCAATGATCCATCACCTGTCCCAACTGCGCGCGATCAATCTCCACCCACTGCCCCCGCAGATTCACCAAACCAGTAGGACTATTTTTAATTCGATCCCAGTCCTCCGCACTGAGCGGCGCGCCGTCCAGCGTAGTCTCGATGTGAAAACGCAACATCGCCCCCAACCCCAAAACCGACGACTCGGCGTCGAGCCTAACCTGAACCGCCGGGCGGGAGGGTCGGCCGCCCTTCCACCAATCCGGCACCTTGAGCACCAACCCCGCCGCTTCCAGCGCTGGGAGATCGCGGATAAATCGATAGGCCTCCGCAGGCTGCCACGCCAGCGCCTGAAACACCCGGCGGGATTCCAACATCTCCCCCACCCAAGAAATCTTCGCCGCCGCCGCCCGCACCGGGTCCAGGATGGCCTCCAGGGTGCGCTGGTCTTGTGCCGCCGCATAACTTTGCAGCGCCCGCCCCAGCGGCAGGTGCTGCGGGGTGCCCGCCGCGCTCAGCGCATCCGCGTAAGTGGCTAGAAAGGCAAACGGCTTGTCGGGGTCGCGTTTATTTTCCGCCAGGTGAAAGGTGACCCGGCCGACCAAATGCCAGTCGGCTCGACTGGCCCGCAACCACCCGGCCAAGCCCTCCGGCAGGGAAGCACAGGCGTCCGCCAGAGCCGCTCCCGCCGCCTCCCAAAGCCCAGCCAAAACCTCCTCCCGCAGGTATTCCACCCCCGGAAAAGGAGGCGCCGCCTGCACCCAAGCTTCCAGCGAAGCAGGCCCCGCAGGCGGCAGCGGCGGGGCCGCCTGGCGAGAACGGCACACCTGGGCCATCCACTGGTGGCTCAAGCGCTGCAACCAAGCCAGGGCCGGATCCTCCGGCGCTTCCTGGGACGAACTCGCCGCCAAGCGCAACATCTCCTGGGCCAGGTCCGCCGCCGGATCGCCCGCAAGCAACAGGAGTCCGCTCGGAAGGCAACTCAGGGCGGGAAGAGAGAATTCAGGCAACATAGAATGCAGAGCCGCGACGATGCACCGTCCCGCTAAAAAGGTCGACGAGGGATTCCTGAAGATAGAAGGCCTCGGCCGGGACGTTGTCCCTCCAGTCCGCTGCTCTCGCCATGTCCTTTTCTTCCCTCCCCTTCCGCGCCCCTTCCTTACTCGCCCTGCTCGGCGCCGCTCTCTCTCTAGCCAGCCCCCTAGCGGCCGGAGAACCCCGCCCCCTCGGCAACGGCCGCGACCTGACCGGTTGGAAGGTCCCCGCCCCCAATCCCTTTTGGAAGGTCGCCGACGGCATCATCACCGGCACCAACGACGAGGCCCGCCAAGGCAGCATGCTCTGGACCGCGCAAAACTACGGCGACTTCGAATGCGATGCCGAAGCCCGCTGGGAAGGCGAAATCGACAGCGGCTTCATGTTTCGCCAACCCGAACTTCAGCTCCAAATCGGCGTCTCCCGCAGCCTCAAACGGGACATGACCGGCTGCTTCTACCTCGGCTCCTACCCCGAAGCCGGACAAGCCCGCGGACGCGCCAAGTTGATCAAACCCGGCGATTGGAATCACTTCAAAATCCGCGCCCAAGGCGACACTTTCACCGTCTGGATCAACGGCACCCTAGCCGTCTCCTATCAAAACCCCAAGTTCGCCGCCCCCGGCCCCCTCGGCCTGCAAATCCACCCCGGCCTCGCCATGAAAGTGGAATTCCGCCACCTGTCGATCCGCGAACTGTGAGCCCGCGCCCCGCGCGCGCCACCCGCCCCACGAGTGGTTCTTGCAAAGCGGCCTCGCTGGCGGAACCTCCCCCCCCATGTCCGCCCCCCCCCCGCTCTCTCCGCCGCGCCCACCTTGGTGGCAGTGGATCAATTGGCTGGCCCTGGACGCCGTGGCCGTGGCCCTCGCCTGGCTCCCCGTCTTCGCCACTATGACCGGAGCCCGCCTAACGCCCGTAAATTACGGGGTGCTCGGGGCCGCCGTCTGGCTCGTCTACCTCCTCGACCGCCTGCTCGACAGCAGCCAAGGACAAGCCACCGCCGAACGCCACCGCTTCGCCCGCGCCCACGCCCGCTGGCTGCTCCCCCTGATGGGCGCCGTCGCCGCCGCCGCCCTCTGGGCCTCCCTCCACCACCTCCGCGCCGTCACCCTGCTAGCGGGCGGCGGATTGGTCGGCGCCGTCCTGCTCTATTTTGCATGCCTTGCCGCCACCCGCTATAAGGCCCTCCGCCAGATCCTCCTCCTCCTCCTGGGCCTCGCCCTCACCGCCCTCTTGGCCAGCACCGCGCTGGCCCTCGCTTTCCTCCCTAGCGAATTAAGCAGCTCGCGCGGCAGCCTGATTTGGCAAGCGGTGGCGGCCGCCAGCCTGCTGGCCCTGGTCCTCCGCGGGCGGCACCAGCTAGGGCCTCCCCGCCCCTGGATTCTCCTCAAAAAAGCCTTCGGCGGCTACCTCTTCGCCCTCGGCGTGGCCCTTGCCCCCTTCGCCCATCTACAAGACTGGGACGGCCTCCTGCGCGGCACCCCAGTCCTCCTCTTCGCCGGGGCCTGCGCCTTAAACTCCCTCGGCATCCGCCTCTGGGAAGCCCCCCAGGAACCGCAAAGCCTTTCCCTCGTCAGGCTCTATCCTTGGCTCCTCGCCGCCCTCGCCGCGGCCGCCACCCTCTCCTTAGCGGAGGCCGACGCCTGGTCCCGCCCCCTGCTCGGGGGCACCGCGGCCTGCGCCGTCGGCTTCGCGGTCCTCCATGCCCTGCGCCGCCACTGGCCCGCCTCCGCCGCGGCCCTCGCCGCCGATGGCTGCATGGTGGCTGTGGCCCTGGTCCTCCGCAGCCTCGGCCCCCTCAACCCTGGTTAGGCTCAGGCCCTCAGGGGGCCTCCCGCGCCCTCAAGGCGCCTCCCGATTGGCGCGGACCAATTCCGCCGCCACCTCTTCGCTGAAGCTCCGGTTCATCGGGCCCTTGACCGGCAAGTTCACCCAAGCCCATCCGTCAGCCTCAGCTTGGAAAAAGCGCGCCGCCACCCCCGGCTTGAATTGTGCCGTCACCGACGCGGGCACCCCGAGCTGAAATTGTCCGCTCACCTGGAGCCGCTCCGAGGACAGCGCCCCATTGGCCATCAGCTTGCCGCGCTGCTGCTCCTGGCGATACGTTCCCCGGATGCGCGCCAAGGGCCCGCAGTCGACTTCGAGCTTTTTGATCTCCACAATCTGCCCGCCGTGCTCCGGCGACCCCTCACTGAAAAACTCCACCGTGCCCGACCGCAGCGCCAACTGGCGAAACTGGTCCTCCCCCGTGATCTGGTGCAGCGCCTTGAACAGCGGCAACCCGATCACCCGCCCCGAACTCAAATCCAAGTTCCCCTCCATCCGGATGCCCGCGCTTCGATTGACACTGCCGCTCAACCGCAGCGAGCCCGCCGCTTCCGCCGTAAAAAGCTCTCCCAGCGAGCCCGCCACCACCTCTTGCAAAGGCATCCCCGCCAACACCAACTCCCCGTCCAATAAGGGCATCGCGCCCAAAGTCATGTTCCCCACCAGGCGAACCTTGCCCCCGCCCGGACGGCTAAACCGAGCCTCCTCTATCACCAAGCGGTCCGGCCCCACCGTGGCCGCCAGCCGATCCACCGCCAGGCCCTCCAGCCAGCCCTGGCGAAATTCCCCGCCACTCCCCGACATCGTCCACCCGCCCGCCCCGCGCGCAATCTCCGCCTGCAGCCCCGTCAGCCCCCCCGCCGTCGCTGGACCCGAACCCCAAGTGACATGCAGCCGCGCCACCTGCAAACCGTTGATCCGCAGCGCCGCAAAATCCGGCGATATCCCCAGCCCCGCCCGCAGCACCGGCGCCTCCCGCCGCGGCGCCGCCCCCGTCCGCGGCGGCCCCGCCTTCGGCAACCCCGGCAGCAACAAATCGTCCTCGTCCTCCCCTCCCGGTATTTCGTAAAGCGGCACCGCCCCCACCCCCCCAGAGCGCAGCGAGACGCTCAACTCGTCCACGCTCACCCGCGACAGTACCCACTCCCTCCGAAACACCGACCCCAAAGAAAGCCGCGTCCCAATATTGCGCGCTTCCAAGCGGTCGTAGATCGCCTCCGCCCCCCCCTTCGCCACCAGCCCCTTCATGCCCAGCACCCCATTAAAGGAATACCTCGCCTTCCGCGTCTGCACCTCCTCCGCCTGCAGCGAAGTCGCCAGGCCTTGGCCAATCATCTTGTTGAATTCTGGACTGCGGGTGTGGTTGTAAACTAAATAGCCGTAGATCGCCAGCGGCACCATCAAAACCAGTAGGACCCGGCTCGCATACCACAGCCCCTTGGCCCCCCAAGACGCCTCATAGGGCGGATGCAGCAAGCGGCTCCGGTTCGCCCGCACAAAGTGCTTCTGCGCCGCCCACTCGTTCATGACTTCGCTGTACGTCTTATCGGGAATGCGGGGGGGTTCCATAGAGGGCACGGCAAGCTGGCAGGCCGACTGGCCGCAACTGGCACAGCCCTGCCCACAACTTTGTGCCTCTCCTTTAATCTAGAACCCCCCCGAACTCCAGCAAAACTTACGCCGCCCCCCCAGCGCCCTAAAAGCGCACCGCCACTTGCGGCGACTTCTTCCACGCGCTCGGCGACATCCCCGTCTGCTGCCGAAACCATCGCGAAAAATAGTTGTTGTCCAAAATCCCAATCCGCTCCCCCACCGCCTGAAACGGCAGCCCCTGCTGGATATAACGCTGCGCCCGCTGCAGGCGGTGCCGCGACCGCAGCTGCCCCAAGGTCAGCCCGCACTCCACTTTGAGGCGCCGGTTCAAGTGGTCCATTTGGTAACCAGACCGCGCCGCAATGCTCTCCAAGGTCACTTCCGCCCCATCCATCCGGTCCAACACCCGCTCCACAAAACGCGTCGTATTCATCACTTTGGCATCCCCATACCGGTTGAACGGCTTGAGCCAGCCCGCCGCCAGCATCACCCGGTCTAAGATTTCCAGCACGATCGACCCCACCAGCAAGGCCGACTCCCGGTGCTCCACCTGCCCAATTTGAAAAAGGCGCGCCACCGAGCCCCGCACCTTGGTCAAATCCGCGTCCGGCATCTGCGCACACGGATGCGGCGTGCTGCGCGTGATTTCCAAGTCGAGGTCGATCACCAGCACCAGGGGCGGCCGCACCAGGATCCGCTCAAATCCATGCTCCACCCCCGCCTCCACGTAGATCACCGTCCCCGGCCGACAGTCGTGCGGCTTCCCCTGCACCACCTGCCGCCCCCGCCCGCTCAAATACACCAACACCTGGCCGCGCTCGTGCGCATGACTCGTCCACACCGCTTCCGGGGTGTGCTGGTTGAGGCGCAGCTGGCGCACCTGCAATCCCGGCACGCTCACCGCCAAATGCTGCAACAAAATAGGGCGATAGTTCTTCATGGCCACGGGCGCTTCCCCCCCTTGCCCCATCCCGCCCCGCCTCGCTACCCCAGGTTTCACAAAATCGCGCGTCCCACTTTTCAGTGGCACCGCCGCCCGGGGTGTGCTTTTTGCCCCTGCCTCTCCCTAGCCCCCCGCTCCCACCCTTTCCCCCAACCCCGCACTCCTTTCCGCCCCATGAGCCTCGCCCCCCCCTTCAACCTGAAAAATCCCTGCCTCGCCCTCATGAAGCGCGCGGTCAAACTTTCCCAGGAAGGCTCCCCCAAGGACACCCGCCACTACGAAATCGACCTCCGCGGCAGCGGCCTCACCTTCGAACCCGGCGACTCCCTCGCCGTCCTCCCCACCAACTGCCCCGAACTCGTCCAAGATATCCTCAACACCCAGGGCTGGACCGGTGAAGAACTCGTGGAGGACCTCAGCAAAAAGCCCAGCACCCTCCGCGAGGCCCTCGTCTCCTCCTGCTCCCTCTCCGCCGTCGATAAAAAATTCCTCCTCGCCATCGTCCAAAAAACCGGCAACGCCCCCGAATTAGCCAAACTCCTCGAGCCAGAGCGCAAGGACCAACTCGAACAACACCTCCACGGCCGCGAAGTCGTCGACTTCCTCATCGATTTCCCCGACGCCAAATTCCAACCCCAGGAATTCGTCAGCCTCTGCAAAAAACTCCTCATCCGCCTCTACTCCATCAGCTCCAGTCTCAAGGCCAACCCCGACTCCGTCCACCTCACCGTCGCCACCGTCCGCTACCACACCTTTGGCCGCGACCGCAAAGGCGTGGCCTCCACTTTCCTCGCCGAACGCGTCGCCCTCCGCGAAACCGTCATCCCCACCTTCATCAAAGAAGGCAAGGGCTTCCGCCTCCCCGCCCCCGACGACCCCACCCCCATCATCATGTGCGGCCCAGGCACCGGCATCGCCCCCTTCCGCTCCTTCCTCCAAGAGCGCGACGCCACCCAGGCCCAAGGCAAAGCCTGGCTCTTCTTCGGCGAAGTCAGCTCCCGCACCGACTTCTTCTACCAAGACGAATTCAACGACTACCTCCAGCGCGGCGTCCTCACAAAACTCTCGACCGCCTTCAGCCGCGACCAAGAAAAGAAAATCTACGTCCAACACCGCATCGCCGAAGCCGCCCAGGAAATCTGGGAATGGCTCGAAGCCGGCGCCATCTTCTACATCTGCGGCGACGCCGCCCGCATGGCCGTCGACGTCGACCAAGCCCTCCACACCGCCGTGCAACAAGCCGGTGGCAAATCCCCCGAAGAAGCCGCCGCATACATCGAACAACTCCGCAAGGACAAGCGCTACCGCCGCGACGTCTACTGAACAAAACCCCAAAAGCCAGGCCCCATTCTCGGATATCCTTCCAGCGCAGGGCTAGCTTTCCCCAAGACTCAAAAGCCCCCGCCCGCCGACCCGCAGCTGGAAAGCCTCAAATACCATAGCCCTCCCAGCCGCCCCAGTTGCCGCTCTGCCCTCGGCTGGCGTTGGGCCCGCGCCAGCAACCGCCCGGCTCAAGGCTTCGGCCCGGCCTCCAGGGGCTCTATAAAGACCTCCCGCATCCACTCCTCAGCGCAGGCCCGCAGTTGCGCCCCATCGGCCAAGCCCAGCTTTTGCCGGATCGCCTCCTGGTGGCCCTCCACCTCCTCGCGGCTCACCTGGAGGTGCTCGGCGATCTGCTCCACGCGGGAGCCTCCCCCCAGCCACTGAAAAACATTGAATTCGCGGGGCGTGAAGCTCTCCATGGGGCCGCTGTCCGCGTCCGGCACCAATAGTTCGGGCTCCTTCAGCGCAAGGTGCACCGACATCGCCGGGCTGACGTACTTTTCCCCGCGCAGCACCGCGCGGATCGCCTCCAGCACTTCCTCCGGGTCCGCCTGCTTCATCACATAGCCCCACGCCCCCACCCGCAGGGCGCGCTCCGCAAAGAGGGTTTCCTCAAATTGCGAATAGACCAGCACCGGCAAGTCTGGGTCCATCTCCTTCAGCTCCCCAATAAACCCCAGCGTGTCGTCCTCGCCCAGCCGCAGGTCCAACAGCACCACGTCCGGGAGCATCGCCTCGGCCACGTCCCAGATCGAATCCACGCTGTCCGCCACTCCGCAGACGACCATGTCCTCCTGGCTCTCCACCAGCTGCACGACCCCCTCGCGCATTTGGGGGTGGTCTTCGGCCACTAAAACAAAAGAGGGCCGCGTCGCCCCGGTGCTGGCATTTTTCATCGATGGTGAGCCCTTGCAGGCATAAGCCCCCAGGCGGAAGTCAACTCCCCTGGATAGGGGCCTTCCTAGGCGGTGGAGGAATAACGCACTATCTCCCTTAGGACGGCAATCTGCAATCCTATCCAAAGCCTAACGCAGTGCCCGCACCAAAGCATAGCTGGAGCAAGCAAAAGCGCTACCCCCCCCTGGGGAAATTCCTCGGTGCCGCCCTGGCTTTCCCCCCTCCGCCCCGCCCCAGAGCTTCGCCTCTGCCCATTCCGCGCGCCAATTCCCCGCGCCCCCTACCCTCAGCGGCGCGGCCCATCTCGCAGCCAGGCCTCCAGAAAACCCGCAAAGGCGACCCGCGCCGCGGCCTGGGAGGGCTCGCTCCACAGCCCAATTTCGACGAGGCGCTGCCCGGGATTGCGCCGCCCCTGGAGCACCGACTGCAGGCGAATTTGGTAACTAAAATCGAAGGCGCCGGGCGTCGGCTGCAGCGCCATGGAGTCCTCCGCCACGAGGTAAAGCAACTGCAGCGGGCGGCCCTCGCGCTCAAAGCGCAGGTGGCGGGCCTGATAGCGGTGGCCCGCCAACTCGACCTCCAGGGGGGCATACTCCTCCACAAAGTCGATCCCAATCGCGCCCAGGCATCCCCCCGGCAGGTGGACGTTCATGTTTTCCGGAGGCACCCGCCCCGGCCCCCACTCAAAATAAAACCCCTGCAGGGACTGCCCCGTCCGGCTATTCCAGCGGGCCGACCACCCAAAGGTGTGGCGCAACATCAGCGCCGTGCGGTCGTCGATGGGAACTGGCCGGTAGCCCGGCTCCGCCAGCGGCGCGACCAGATGCCACGGGGGAAGGCTCGCCGTCTCCCTCCGACCGTACCACCAGCCAGTCAGCGGAAACATCAGGAGCAACCCCGCCCCGCAAAGGCCCGCCCCCCGCAGCACCGCGGCGGAGGATGGCCGAGCCTCCAGCCCGACACCTCCCGCCACAGGCCGCGCCGCCGCGCCCCGGCAAAAGCGCGCCGTGAGCCCAAAAAGGCACAAAACATTGGCCCCCAGCGCGAGATACCCGGCCGCGTCGTGCCAATCGTGGGCCGCCGCCAAGCCCTCCCGCGCCGCCAAAGCGCTCAGCCCCACCGTGCGCAGAACATTGGTGCACAGCGCAAAAGCCAGCCCGCAGGCCAGCAGCAGGCCCCGAGCTGAAATCCGCAAAAGATACAGTTCCCCCAAAAATCCGGCCATCATCAAGGTGGACTGCAGGGAGCGGATGCCGCTGCAGGCTTCCTCCACTCCCAAGGTGCCCCCCGGAAGCGTGATCAGGTGCCCACTGCGGATTGCCGGGATATTGATCCAATGCAGCGCCTCTAAAGCAATGGCCGCATTGGTCGGCATCAGGCTGGCCGCCACGGCCTTCTCCAGCACCGAGGGCCAGGGGACCGCCGTCAGAAAAAACAGCACCGGCCCCAAAAAATGCCGCACCCAGGCGCGCCCCCCCAGCGCCCCCAAATGCAGCAGCGCCGCCAGCACCGCCAACAGCGCCAAGGCGATGCTGAGAAGCCGCCACTCCGGATTGGCCTCCCGCACCAGCCACACCGCAGGGTAGGCCAACGCCAAAAAAACCCCGCCTAACCCCAGCCACCAACCCCCAGCCACCGCCCCAGGCACCGGCCGATCCCGCCAGCGCAGGGAAAATAAATACAGCGCCAGCGGCAGCACCACCCACCCGTAGTGGTAGCTCTCGTCGTACGTCCAATCGTAGCGCATCGTCCACCCCGCCGCCGCAAAACACCCCGCCAGCGGCAGCAGGCTAAGCCACCGAGTCAAGCGCGCGAGGAAAGGCATAAAAGACAGGGGAAAAGGCAGGCCGCGCCGCAGCCCAGCCCACTCCACCTGCTACGCTCCCCAGCGGCCCCCTGCCACCCCAATTTGCTCTCGCGAGCGTTTCCCGGCACCTCCTTCCTCCACCTCAACCCGCGCGCGCCGGGCCGCCGCCCGCGAACACCCTTTGACCCAACCCCAATCCCGCCCTAATTTTTCTCCACCCGCTCCCCCAAGCCCGCTTCTGCCAGCTGCCCCGCCCCAATGCCCGCCGAATTTCTCGCCCCTTTCCACTACGACTATATGCTGAGGGCCCTCTGCGTCAGCGCCCTCGTCGGCGGCGCCTGCGGCTTTTTGAGCTCCTTTGTCACCCTCAAGGGCTGGTCCCTCATGGGCGATGCCCTCTCCCACGCCGTAGTCCCCGGCGTCGCCCTCGCCCACCTCCTCAAACTGCCCCTCGCCCTCGGCGCCTTCGCCGCCGCCCTCCTCGCTTCCGGCGCCATCGCCCTCGTCAAAACCAAAAGCCGCCTCCGCGAGGACGCCAGCATCGGCATCGTCTTCACCTCCTTCTTCGCCCTCGGACTCCTCCTCATTTCCCTCCACCCCGCCGGAATCGACCGCAAAACCATCCTCTTCGGCAACCTCCTCGGCATGGCCGACCGCGATATCGCCCAGCTCGCGGCCATCTGCGCCCTCACCCTCTCGGTCGCCGGACTCAAATGGCGCGACCTCATGCTCTTTTGCTTCGACCCCTCCCACGCCCGCACTCTCGGGCTCCCGACCGGCCTACTCCACCTCACCCTCCTTTCCCTGCTCGCCGCCACCGCCGTGGCCGCCATGCAAACCGTGGGCGCAGTCCTCGTCGTCGCCATGCTCATCACCCCGGGGGCCACCGCCTACCTCCTCACCGACCGCTTCGGAGCCATGCTCCTCCTCTCCGCCGCCATCGGGCTGACCACCTCCCTCTTAGGCGCCTACGCCAGCTATTTTTGCAACGGCGCCACCGGCGGCTGCATCGTGACCCTGCAAACCTTGGTCTTCCTTGCCGTTTTCCTGCTCGCCCCCAAACACGGCTACTGGGCCGCGCAGCGCCGCCGCGTCCTGGCCCCCGCCTCCCCATGAACTTCCTCCTTGAGCCCTTCCAGTTCGAGTTCATGCGGCAGGCCCTCGCCGTCGGCTCCGCCGTAGCCGCAGTCTGCGCGGTCCTCTCCTGCTTCGTGGTTCTCAAAGGCTGGTCCCTCATGGGCGACGCCATTTCTCACGCCGTCTTGCCCGGCATCGTGCTGGCCTACCTCTGGGGCTGGCCCCTCGCCCTGGGAGCCTTCCTCTCCGGCCTGTTCTGCTCGTCCGCCGTCGGCTTCATCCAACAACACAGCCGCGTCAAACCAGACACCGTCCTCGGCGTCGTCTTCACCGGCCTCTTCGCCTTCGGCCTCGTGCTCCACAGCCGCACCCAATCCGAACTCCACCTCGACCACGTCCTCTTCGGCCACCTCCTTGGCATCTCCCCCCTCGTCGCCCTCCAAGTCTACCTCGCCGCCTCCGCCATCCTCGCCCTCGTCTTAGCCCGGCGCCGCGACCTCCTCCTTCTCTGCTTCGACCCCGCCCAAGCCGCCGTCCTCGCCCTCTCCGTCCGCTTCCTCCACTACCTTCTCCTTTCCCTCCTCGTCTTGGCCATCGTGGTGTCCCTCCAAGCCGTCGGCATCATCCTGGTCGTCGCCCTCCTCATCACCCCTGGTTGCACCGCCCTCCTCTGGACCGACCGCTTCGACCGCATGCTCGCCATCGCCGTCGCCAGCGCCGTGACCTCCACCGCCTCCGGAATCCTCCTCAGCTTCCACCTCGACGGAGACACCGCCGCCTGCATCGTCCTCGCCCAGTCCCTCGCCTTTGCCGGCTCCTTCCTCTTCGCCCCCAAACACGGCTGGCTGGCCGGGCGCCGCCGCGCCGCGCATTCCCCCTTTCCCTCCCCCGCCTCCTGATCCATCCCCAAAAATCATGCCCAAGGAAGACTACCTCGTCACCATCGGTCTCGAAGTCCACTGCCAACTCCGCACCGCCAGCAAAATGTTCTGCGGCTGCCCAGTCCGCTACGGAGACGACCCCAACACCCTCACCTGCCCCGTCTGCCTCGGCCTGCCAGGGGCCCTCCCCGTCCTCAACGCCGGAGCCATCGAGGCCACCCTCCTCGCCGGCCTCCTCCTCGGCTGCTCCACCCCACCTCTCGTCAAATGGGACCGCAAGAGCTACTTCTACCCAGACATGCCCAAGAACTACCAGACCACCCAGTTCGACCTCCCCCTCTGCCTCGGCGGATCCGTTCCCCTCTACGACTCCGCCTACCCTAATGACTGGCAAAAGAAAATCGCCCGCCCCGCCCACTCCATCGGCCTCACCCGCATCCACCTCGAAGAAGACGTCGGCAAGTCCACCCACCACCCCAGCCACACCACCCTCGACTTCAACCGCGCCGGCACCCCACTCATGGAGCTCGTCAGCGAACCCGAAATCGAAAGCGCCGAAGAAGCCGTCGCCTACCTCAACAGCCTTCGCCAAATCCTCATCTACGGCGACCTCAGCGACGCCGACATGGAAAAAGGCCAACTCCGCTGCGACGTCAATATCTCCCTCCGCCCACCCCACCAACCCACCTTGGGCGCCAAAATCGAACTCAAAAACCTCAACAGCCTCAGCGCCATCCGCCGCGCCATCCACCACGAAATCGATCGCCAATCCGCCGACCTCGACCGCGGCATCCCCCAAATCCAGTCCACCCGCCGATGGGACGACGAGCGCTGCGAAACCTCCCTCATGCGCACTAAGGAAGACGCCCACGACTACCGCTACCTCCCCTGCCCCGACCTCCTCCCCCTCCACACCGCCGACCTCCTTGCCGCCGCCCGCCTCCGCGTCCCCGAACTCCCCCACGAAAAGCGCGCCCGCTTCGTCGCCTCCTGCGGCCTCACCGAATACGACGCCGGCGTCCTCGCCAGCGAAAAACCCTGGGCCGACTACTTCGAGGCCGCCGCCAGCGGAGCCCCCAAGCCCAAGTCCATCGCCAACTGGATCCTCAACGACCTCCTCAGCGCCCTCCGCGCCGCCGACCGACCATTCTCCGAAAATCCCGTCTCCGCCGCCCACCTACGAGAACTCGCCGACTTAGTCGACAGCGGACAAATCAACGGCGCCCAGGCCAAAGAAGTCTTCACCGAACTCTTCGCCCACGGCACCGCCCCCGCAGAAATCGTCAAAGCCAAAGGCCTCGCCCAAGTCAGCGACACCGCCTTCCTCGACTCCATCATCGCCCAAGTCCTCGCCGCCAACCCCGACGCCGTCGCAAAAATCCGCGCCGGCAACGACAAGCCCATCAACGCCCTCAAAGGCCAAGTCATGAAACTCAGCCAGGGAAAAGCCAATCCCAAAATCGTCGGCGACCTGCTAGAAGCCCGCCTCGCCGCCGCCCCTTAAACTCCCCTCCCCCGTTCAAACCCACCTGCAGCCCTTCCCTGCCTCCCAACTCCATCGCCCCCTGCCCTCAGCCCCAATCGCCACCCCAACCTCGTCCGCCCACCGCAGAACGCAGCGCCCTTCGCTCCATTTGCCAGGCGCTCCATTTGCCAGGCAATATCCGCACCACCAGATCGCCAAAAGCCGCCCCCCTAGGCCCCAGGTTTAGAAGCTCCAACTTGCCTGGGATAGAAGCTCCAACTTGCCTGGGAAACTGAGCGCGGGCCCACACGATTCCCAACCGCCTCCCTTGGGCCGGCCGACTACCCCGGCAGCCAACCTCTGGCCGGGCAGGCATGGACAATTTCCCAGGCAAGTTGAAAAGCCTGTCCAGGTGGCCAACTTGCCTGGGAAACTGGACGCGGAACTGGACGCGGGAGGGTCGATTCTGGGGCCCAACTAAGAGCGAGCGGGGGGCTACGGCAATCTTTCCGCCTACTCATCCATACCGCAAGTCGCTGATAGAGAGCGATTTGACGCGAGGATGCCCGAGGCTAAACTGTGGCTGGTTTTTCCCCACCCGCCATGCCTGCTCCCCGCCGCTTCCTCTCTGACCAGTCTCAGGCTGGCTGTTTTCACGTGGTGAACCGCGTCTACGAC
>CANHIJ010000054.1 GCA_947460575.1 Verrucomicrobiales bacterium
CGCCATGGTGGCCACCCTCGACGACTGCACCGGCCGCCTCCTCCGCGCGCTCGAATCCCAAGGCCGCAGCGCCGATACCCTCGTCATCTTCCTTTCCGACAACGGCGGCCTCTCCACCGAAGAGGGCCTCCGCACCCCCGCCACCAGCAACGCTCCCCTCCGCGGCGGCAAAGGCTGCCTCTACGAAGGCGGCACCCGCGTCCCCTGGATCATGCGCTGGCCCGGCCACCTGCCTGCGGGCCGCAGCGACGCCACCCCTATCATCGCTTCCGACCTCCTCCCCACCCTCCTGGCCTTCGCCAACCTGCCCGCGGCCCCAGACCTCGACGGCCTCGACCTCGCCCCCCTGCTCACCAAAGGCCAGCGCCCCGCCCGCGATACCCTCTGCTGGCACTACCCCCACTACAGCAACCAAAAAGGCTTCCCCGCCGGCAGCATCCGCCACGGCGACTGGAAACTCCTCGAATCCTACGACGACGGCCACCTCGAACTCTACAACCTGCGCGACGACCCTTCCGAAACCCAAGACTTGGCCCGCACCCAGCCCCTCCTCGTCCACCAACTCCTCGCTCAGCTAGGCGATTGGAAAAAGTCCGTTAACGCCCAACCCATGCAGGGCCCCAACCCCGCCTACGACCCCCTCGCCACCTGGAACCTCGCCCAACCTGAGCCCAACGGCGCCATCCAACTGCACGCCTCCCAAGCCGAAGTCATCGGCACCATGCTCCGCTACGAGCCCAATCCCGTCAAAAATACCCTCGGCTACTGGGTCCGCCAAGAAGATCAGGCCGCCTGGGATTTCCAGCTGCCCGCAGCCGGGCGCTACCGCGTCACCGTCCACCAAGGCTGCGGCCCCGGCAATGGCGGCAGCCTCGTCCACGTCCGCGTCGGCCCCGCCACCCTCCCCTTCACCGTGCAGGAAACCAAGGGCTTCCAAGACTTCCGCCCCGTCGCCGTCGGCGAAGCGGACCTCCCCGTCGGCCGCAGCCGCCTCACTCTAGCCCCCCAATCCAAGGCCGCCGCCGCCGTCATGGACGTCCGCCTCGTCACCCTGGAACCCCTCGGCAAATGATCCCCTCGGCACTCTCCCTCCTTCTCCGTTCCCTCCTGAGGCCCCTGCTTGGGCTGGCCCTAATCCTGACCGCTCTCCCCGCCCAGGACCCGGCGCCCCCCGGCGCCGCCCAATGGGAAAAGGAAGTCGCCCAAATCGAATCGCGGCGCAAATCCGCCCCCGTCGCCCCCGGGGGAGTCGTCTTCGCCGGAAGCTCCAGCATTCGCCTCTGGAATCTGCCCGAAAGCTTCCCCCGCCTAATTCTCTCTAATTGCGGCATCGGCGGCTCGCTCATCGAGGACTGCACCGCCTTCGTGCCGCGCCTCATCCTGCCCCTCCAGCCCCGCCTGGTCGTGTTCTACGCCGGCGACAACGATTCCGCCGCCGACCACTCCGCCGCCCGCATCGCCGCCGACTTCCAGGCCTTTGCCGCCGCCATCCACCGCCCGCTCCCCGACTGCCGCATCCTCTACCTCCCCATCAAACCCAGCCCCGCCCGCCAAAAACTCTGGCCCATCCAGCGCCAGGCCAACGCCCTCATCGCCCAATACTGCGCCAGCCAGCCCAGCACCCTCCAATTCCTCGACGTCGCCACCCCCCTCCTTGGCCCCGACCAAACCCTGCGTCCCGAACTCTATCAAAAAGACGGCCTCCACCTCAGCCCCGTCGGCTACGCCATCTGGAACAACCTGCTCCGCCCCCACCTCGAAAAATAGCCCAAGCCCGGCCCCGCCCACGCCCTTGTCCAGTCCCCGCCCTACTGCGCCGCCGCGGCTTCGTGGACAGTGACCTCCCAAAAAGTCGGCGCGGGCTCAGATTCTAGGATGGCCAGCCGCACTTTATGGGCGGTGACTGGAGGAAAGCGCAGCGATCCCTTTTCTCCCATGCGGCCGCCCTCGTAGATTTTTTTCCACTGCCCATCGACCTCGACTTGAATCTCAAATCGGGTCACCAAATCCTTGACCTGCCGCACGTCCATCCGGTCGATGGTGAATGAGGGGCCCAGGTCGAACTCCAGCCAGGCGGGCAGCATGGTTTTGGGGTCGCGGTCGTCGATGGCCCAGCGGGTGCCGAAGTCGTTGTCGATGAGGTACTTGGCCGGGAAATTGCCCGTGACGTGTTCGCTGCTGGCCTTGACCCCCACCGCAGGAATGGCCCCTGGGCTGCCGACGAAGCAGGCCGCGAGGCGCTTCACCAGCGGCTCGCCCACATGCTGGGAAACCGTGAGGCGCAGGCGATCGGTTTTGACCGCGGGGAAGCGGTCGATTTTTTTCCAGCCCATGCTTTGGCCGGTGCGGACGGTTTTCCATTCCCCGCCGACCCGGGCTTCGATCTGGTAGGCGCGGATCCGCTGACCTTGGCGGATATCCTCCATGCTGATGACGCGGTCAACTTCCACCGCGCTGGGCAGGGCCAACTCCGTGACTGCGCCCGGGGCGCCGGGGCCGCTGGCGAGGGGTTGGGCGTAGCGGCGCGCGATTTCCGCGCCAAATGCGGCGTAGCGCTGGGCGTGGGATTCCGGGATGCGGCCGGTGGTATCCGGGGTCGCATTGAGCAGGAGCAGGGAACCCCGCCCCACTGAAGTCTCATAGATTTCCATCAATTCGTCGACGCTGCGCATGCGGGCATCGCAGCCCGGCTTCCAAAACCAATCGTGGTTGAGCAGGGGAACATCGCACTCCATGGGCAACCAGGTATCGCCGTCAGGGTCGCTGTCCTTGTCAGTGGTGCCTCCAGTGAGGGCGGCCTCCCGCTTCACCGCCTGCCAGGTGGGATCGGGGGCGCGGCCCCGCTCATTGCCGACCCAGCGCAGCGAGGCCACATCCTTCCCCTGGAACACCACGGCCTGGCGGGCGTGGGCTTGCAGGATATCCGCAATCGGCAACACGCAGCTTCCGTCGAACCAAACTTCCTCCATTTGGCCGTATTTCGTCAAAACCTCGGTGAGCATCTGCCGGAAGGCCTTGGTCCACGCCTCCTGCTTGGCGGGGTCCTTAGTCTTGCCCCCCGTGCCGCCCCCTTCGGGCCCGTATTCATCCGAGCCCGGATACACGTAGACCCCTAACTTGAGCCCATGTTGGCGACAGGATTCGGAGAGCCGCTTGAGGACGTCGCCCTTGCCGCCCTCAAAAGCCGTCTCTTTGATTCCGTATTGGGTGGCCTCCGTCTGCCACCAGCAAAATCCGCTGCAGTGTCGGGCCACAAAAACGATCATCTTCGCCCCGAACGACTGCGCCACGCGGCACCATTGGTCGGTATCGATTTGGGCCGGATTGATCTGGGACAGAGGAGTGGAGCGGTCGTCGTACTCCCGCCCCTGCCAAGTTGCGGGGCCCCAATGGAGGAACATCGCCACTTCCTTTTCGTGCCAGGCCAGCTGCTGCTCCGAAGGCTTAGCTAAGGAGGCGGTCTGCGCCGCCGCCAGCGGGGCCCCCGCAACCAGGAGCGAGAGGATGAACAGCCAATTTTTCATGATAAGAGAGGAAAGAAAGCGCCTGACGCGGCCGACCCCGCGCTCCCCCCGGGAAGTCCGGGGGCCAAACCAACCTGGCAAATCCGCCGCGGCCGATTCAAGCTCCAAATTCGTTTGTTTTATCCTCGCCTTTCGCCCGCGCGTGGGGTCGAAACGGCCAGGCCTCCAACCCGGGCGGGTTGGAGGCCTGGAAAAGACGGCCCGCGCAGCGCAAGGCATCCCGCGAGCGCGCCGGACCTACTTGGACTCCGGCTTGGGAGCGGGCTGGGCCTCTACCTTGATCTTAGGCTGGCCGCCATTGGGCGGGATTTCCACCGAGACCGGGGGAGTGACCGCGGTGATGGGTTCCCGCCTGGCCTGGGGCAGCGGCTTGCCGTCTGGGCCGAGGCTGGCCCCCGCTTGCGCCACGGGCGGCTCCTCAGAGGAAATCAATTCCACGGTGTACGCGAGGACGGCATTGGGTTTAATGCCCGCCCCGCGGGGGCTCTCTCCGAAGCCCAGGGCTGGCGGAAGCCAGAAGTGAGCCTTGCCGCCCGCCTTCAGCATCTGGAGGCCTTCCTGGAGCCCCTTGGGCAGGGACATCAGGGCGCGGCGGGCTGGGCTGCCCTCCGCGGAGCGGTCGAATTCGGTGCCGTCCACAGAAGTTCCCACCAAATTCACGGTCACCACGTCGCGGGGGCCGGGCGTGCGGCCCTCGCCGGGCTTGTCGAGCACGTACTGGAGGCCGGAAGCGGTGGCCTTGACCCCATCCTTCTTGGCGTTCTCGGCGAGCCAGGCGTTGGCGGCGAGGAGATTCTTTTCGGATTCAGCCTTCATTTTGGCCTGCTGCTTCTGTTGAATCGACGTCTGCAGCTCCTGCATAATGGCCTGAATTTCAGGCTGGGTGATTTTGGCGGGCTTGTTTTCCAAAACCGCGCGCACCGCCTCCGCCAGGACCGCGGAGTCGATGTCGACGCCGGAGCGCTTGACCTGGGCGGCCATCGCTAGGCCGCCGGCGTAGTCCATCGACTTGGTGCCGGCGAGGCCGTCGTTGAGACCGGCCAGAAGTTCCGCCGCGTCGACGGTCGGCTTGTCGGGGTTGGTGGCGGCGTTGCTTTTTTCCCGGGTTCCGAGAAAACTGCCCAATCCGTAGGACCGGCGCTCTTTTTGGTCCTTGAAGGGGCCCAAGGGGGGCTCGGCCGCCACGGCTGGAGCGCCCGCTGGGGGGGGCAAGAGGGGAGCCGGAGGCGCTGGGGTTTGCGCCGCTGCGGGCAGAGCCAGCAGCAAGGGAGCGAGGGTGAGGCAGAGGGCAATGTTGGGCAGTTTCATGAAAACAATGTAGAGGATAGGGAGAGGCAATATAAACGGACCCCGGCCGAGGCGTCAACCCCGCTGCGCCAGCAGAATGCGAGGACCCCCACCCAAAAGCCCAGGCCCCGCGCCGCAGCCGATCAGGCGGGCACGCTCCAGCCGCGCAGGCGGCAGTGCACCGTTGCCACCTGGCCCATGTAGTGATCCATGCGGTACTTGCCCGCAGCTAGGGTGAGGTGCTCCTTCGCCTTCGCGGAGTCGCCCAGGGCCTCGCTGTAGAGCCCCAAATAGAGGTGGGCGTAGCAGCGCTGGTTGCGCAGCGCCCCTTCCGAGGCTGACCGGTCCGCCGCCGCCAGGACCTCCGCCGCGCTCCCCTTCCCGGCATACAGTGCGTGCACCTCCTTGAGGGGCACCCGGGTGTCCGAGGTGATCGGAATAAAAGCGCGCCGCGCGGCTTCCGGCGACTCCAGCTTGGCCACGCAAAGGAAGTGCCAGGCGGCATTTTCGACGTCCTGTGAATTGACCGCCTGGTGGGACTCAAACTGAACCCGCCCCTCCCGAAAACGGCCCGCATAGTAGAGCGCCAAGCCGCGCTGCCAATGGTGCGGCCCCGCCGCGGGGTCTTCCGCAATTTGCCGGTCCCAATGCCGCAGGGCCTCATCCATTTTCCCCGCCATAAAGGCCCGCGTGCCCGCCTCCATGCTCGACTCCGCCGCCAAGAGCACTCGGGGAGTCAACGACAGGGCGAGAACGGCAAGGAAGGATCGGCGGGAATTCATGGGCCCACCCTAGTCTTTTCGCTTTTCACCCGCCACGCAAAATTGCCTTTTTTCGCCCGCTCCAGTCACCGCCCCGCCGCCGCCACGCCGGGGAGGCGCGCGTCGATTTCCGAGCTCCCGGCGCCTGCATCCGTCAGGGGAAAGCGGGCCGCAAAATCGAGAAATTCTGGGGGGCTAGCTCGCAGCACGCGGTTCTTGGCGGCGTCAATTTGGTGCTCCCCGTAGAGCAGCGGCACCACCGTGAAGACGAGCACGTCCTCGTTCACCCGGTGAATGTTGACCACCGACCCGTAGAGCCGCTTCTTGCTGCGGCGGCTGTCGATGTCCAGCACATCTCCCGGGGCAAAGTCCACCCCAGTCCGGGCCTGGACCGTCGGCAGCACGTATTCCACCACCACGTTGCGGAACTCTTTGCCGTCGTCGTTGATCGCCACCGCGCGGGCCACCACCCCGCTGGGAAAAACATCGCCCGCCGCCAGCGGCCGCGCCATCACCACCCGAAAACGGCCCCGCACATAGGTCGGCTTTTCATCCCGATTCTTAAAATTAGTGATGTAGTTGCGCCGCAGCAAGTCGTTGTGGTTGGCCAAGTTGTCCTCGCTGAACGGATAAAACTTTTGATACAGCTCCGGCGGGCTCAAGCTCTTGCCGGACGGCACATTTTCCTCTGCAAAGGCTTTGATCTCCGGCAGGCGGTGGATCCGGCTGAGCAACTTGTAGTTGAAGGGCTTTTCCGGGTGCGTGAAAATGTAGATGCAGGAAACCCAGGAAAAAGCCGCCAGCGCCATCAGCACAATGATGGCAATGGTCCACCAGAAAATCCCGCCGTCGGTCTTCTTCACCGCCGCCGCCGCCGCCGCCGCCCGCGACAGCGAACCCCTCGGGGTTTTAATGAATTCGACGTGCGGCTGCATAGTCACTGGCAAGGGAAAGCAAAACTTCAGCCCTCCGCCCCGCAGGCCTCGCCCTCGGGGAGCGCAGGCCCCGCCCCGTCCCGCCCCTTCGCCGGCTCAAAGGACGTCCCGCACCCGCAGGAGCGCACCGCGTTGGGATTGCGGATCTTGAACCCGCTGTCGTTGAGCGAGTGCTCGTAGTCCACGATCGATCCGTTCAGGTAGCTGGCGCTGGCGGCATCCACCACAAAAAGGACCCCATCGCGCTCCACCACCTCGTCACCCGCCCCGGGCATCCCTAGGGACATGGCGTAGCTCAGTCCCGCGCACCCTCCCCGCTCCACCGTCAGGCGCAAGCCCGTGCCCGCCGGGGCCTCCTTCTCAGCGAGCAGGAGGCGGAGTTCGGCGGCAGCTTCCGCAGTGGCTTCAATCATGGCAGGCGTCCAGTAGAAAACAGTAAACCATCAGCCCCCTCGAGGACCCCTTCCATGCTGAAGCCGCTTCGCCGAATTCACAAGGAAGTTTCCCTTGCCGGATGCCGATTTTTCCCGCCCCTTTCCCCTCGCCATGGGAAAAATTCAGGTCCTCTCCGATTTGCTCGCCAGCCAAGTGGCCGCGGGGGAAGTCGTGGAGCGCCCCGCCTCAGTGGTCAAAGAGCTGGTGGAAAACAGCCTGGATGCTGGGGCCACCCAAATCGCGGTCCTGGCCCGCCGCGGCGGCACCGCCCTGCTCCGCATCGTGGACAACGGGGTCGGCATGAGCCGGGAAGACGCCCTGATGTGCCTGCAGCGCCACGCCACCAGCAAGCTCCGCAGCAGCGCCGACCTCGCCGCCATCCTCACCAAGGGCTTTCGCGGAGAAGCCCTCCCTAGCATCGCCAGCGTCTCCAAGTTCACCCTCTCTACCCGCGAAACCTCCGCCCTCACCGGCACCCGCCTCGTCGTCGAAGCCGGCACCATTCAAGAAGCCAGCGACGCCGGCGACGCCCCAGGCACCTCCATCGAAGTCCGCCAACTCTTCTACAACGTCCCCGCTCGCCGCAAGTTCCTCCGCTCCGAGGACACCGAATTCAGCCACATCGAACAACAAGTCCGCATCCAAGCCCTCGCCCACCCCGAAACCGGCTTCAGCTTGACCCGCGACGAACGCCTCCTCTTCCACCTCCCCCCGCACGAGTCCCTCCTCGGGCGCATCGCCGGCCTCGCCGGACGCGACCTCGCCGAGCGCCTCCTCGAAGTCCCCCGCACCACCCGCGGCCCCATCACCGTCTCCGGCTTCCTCGGCCCCGCCGGACTCTGGCGCTCCAACCGCGCCCTCCAATTCACCTTCCTCAACCGCCGCCCCGTCGAAGGCGCCCTCTTTACCCAAGCCCTCCGCGTCGGCTACGGCGAGGCCCTCCCCCGCGGCCAGTCCCCCGTCGCCTTCCTCGTGATCGAACTCGACCCCTCCGAAGTCGACGTCAATGTCCACCCCGCCAAGCGCGAGGTCCGCTTCCGCAACGGCCTCGCCGTGCAGGCCGCCCTCAGCGAAATCATCGCCCTCACCCTCCGCGGCCCCCGCTCCGAACCCAGCCCCGCTCCGGCCCCCGCTCCCCCTGTGCCCCGCTGGACTCCCCCCCCAGTCCAAGGCGCCCTCCTTCCCGCGGCCCCCCTCCCCGCCCTCCGCCACGTCTGGCAAGGCGTGCCCGCGCGGCCCGCCCCCCCCTCTGCTCCCCCGGCCCCCGACCCGGCCCTCCCCGCCGCGCCCCTCAACCCGCCCGAAGCCCCGCCGCCGCCCGCCCCCCTCCCCGACCCGGGATTTCAAGTCCTCGGCCTGCTCGGCTCCAGCTACCTCATCCTGCAAAGCCCCGAGGGACTGGTCCTACTCGACCACCGCGCCGCCTGGGAGCGCATCCTCTATGAAGAGGCGCGCCAGCGCAGCGCCGCCCAGCCCCACCCCTCCCAGGCCCTCCTCGCGCCCCTCACCGTCACCCTCAGCCCGCGCGAATTCGACTTCCTCAAACCTCACCTTCCCACCCTGCGCCGCTGGGGCCTCGGACTCGAGGAATTTGGCCCCAACACCGTCCTCATCGACAGCCTCCCGGCCTTCCTCAAAGCCGACGGCGACCTCCCCGCCCTCCTCAGCGCCTTGCTCGACGACCTCCGCCACGCCAACGAGCGCAGCCCTCTGCGCCGCCTCGACGACAGCGCCATCGCCGCCGCCGTCGCCCGCCAGGCGGCTCGCCGCCAACCTCCCGCCACCCTCGAAAACGCTGCCACTCTCACCGCCCGCCTCATGGCCTGCGACCTCCCCTACTGCCGCCCCGACGGCAGCCCCACCCTCATTCAGTTTTCCTATCAAGAACTCGCCAGGAAGTTTGGCCGCAGCAGCGCGTAATGGTTTGCGCCGCCATCTTTCCCTTCCCTCCCAGCCCCATGAAACCCATCCTCCTCCTGCTCTCCCTCCTCGCCCTGCCCTGCTTCGCCGGTGAAGCCCAGCACTTCCCCCTCTGGCCCGACGGCGCCCCCCAAGCCACCGGCGCCACTCCAGAACACCAGCCCACCCTCGATTTCTACGCCCCCGAAGCCGCTCAGGCCAACGGCTGCGCCGTCGTCATCTGCCCCGGCGGCGGCTACGGCGGACTCGCCAAGGACCACGAAGGCATCCAGCCAGCCCGCTTCTTCAACAGCTTCGGCGTCGCCGCCTACGTCCTCCACTATCGCCTCGGCAGCAATGGCTACCGCCACCCCATTCCCCTCCAAGACGCCCAGCGCGCCCTCCGCCTGGTGCGCCACCGCGCCCCCGCCGACGGCGTCGATCCAACCCGCATCGGCATCATGGGCTTCTCTGCCGGAGGCCACCTCGCCGCCACCACCGGCACCCACCACGACGCCGGCAACCCCGCCGCCACCGACCCCGCGGACCGGCCTTCTTCCCGCCCCGACTTCATGATCCTCTGCTACGGAGTGCTCTCCTTCGACCCCGCCATCACCCACTCCGGCTCCGTCTCCAACCTCCTCGGCGAACGCCAGGACGATGCCGCCCTCCGCCTCTCCCTCTCCAACGAGGCCCAAGTCAACGCCACCACCCCTCCCACGTTCCTCTTCCACACCTCCGACGACCAGGCCGTCCCCGTCGCCAACAGCCTGCGCTTCTACGAAGCCCTCCAAAAACAACACATCCCCGCCGCCCTCCACGTCTTCCAAACCGGTCGCCACGGCATCGGCCTCGCCCCCAAGGACCCCAACCTCAGCGTCTGGCCCAGCCTGCTCAAAGGCTGGATGGAGCAAAATCAGTGGCTCAAAAAGCCCTAAACCCCTCCCCCGCGGCGGCGGCCGCCTCAATCTCAGGTCGCCGCCGCCGCCTCCAGGTCCCCGCCCCGCACGATCCGAATAAAAACATTCTCCATCGTAGTCTCGTCAAACTTGGCGATCACCTCCGCCGGACTCCCTTGCGCCACAATTTTTCCCTGGTGCATGAAAAGCACCCGGTCGCAGACCTCTTCGATGTCGCGCATGTTGTGCGAAGTGTATAAAATCGAGAGCCCGCGCTCCTCCTGCACCCGCCGCAACAACTTGCGCACCTTGTCCGCGATGTCGGGATCCAGGCTCGCGGTGGGCTCGTCCAGCATCAGCAACTCCGGGTCGTTCAGCAGGGCCTTGCACAAGTGCAGCCGCGTCGACTCACCCGCGCTCAAGTGTCCCGTAACCCGCTTCTTCAAGTGGGAGATTTCCAACATCTCCAACAGTTCGTCGATCTTGCGGTCGGCATTCCGCACCCGGTAAATGCCGGCGAAAACCTTTAAATTCTGCCAAACGTAGAGATTGCTCGGCAAATCCGAATACGCTGAAGCATAGTTGGCCCGCTGCAGCACCGCAATCCGCTGCTTAAAAGGGTCCATCCCAAACAGGCGCACCCGCCCCGCGCTCGGGGTCATCAGCCCCAAAATGATGCTGATCGCGGTGGTCTTACCCGCCCCATTGGCGCCCAGCAAGCCCACTACTTCCCCCTTCCCCACCTCAAAACTGAGATCCGACACCGCCACCGTCTTCCCAAACAGGCGACGCACGTTTTCCACCACTAAAACCGGCTCAGACATCCCCCAACCTGCCCCTCCTGGCCGCCCGGGCAATCGCTTTCCCACCCTCCCAGCCAGTCCTCTCGGCGCCGCCCCCATCCACGTTGACAGCCCCCTCGCCGCGGCTTCCCTTCCCAGGTGGACGCTCCCCTCTCCCTTTCTCCCCTGCACCAAAACCACCTCCAAGGCGGCGCCCACCTCGCGCCCTTCGCCGCTTGGATCCTCCCCCTGTCCTTCCAGGGCCTTGCCCAGGAACACCTCGCGGTCCGCCGCCACTGCGGCATCTTCGATATCTCCCATTTCGCCCAATGCCGCATCCGCGGGCCCCACTCCGAAAGTTGGCTCCACGACCTTTTGACAACCAATCCAACCTGCCTCCCCGTCGGCGGCGGCCAATCCTCCCGCCTGCGCGGCGCGCGCGACGCCGTCGCGGGCGACCTCTTCCTCTATCGCAGCGGCCCGCGCGCCTGGTTCCTCGCCGCCCCCGCCGCCGAAACTTTCGCCTTGCTCCACTCCCACCTCGCCCCCGGCGTCTCCCTCGAAAACGCCGCCCCCAACCGCGCCGCCCTCGCCGTTCAGGGCCCCCACGCCCCCGCGGTCTACCAACACGTCGCCGGAGCCCACGCCGAACTCCCCGACCCCAACGGCTTCACCGAATTTTACTCCCTGCGCGGCGGCATCTGCAGCATCGCCCGCACCAGCTTGACCAGCGAAGACGGCTTCCTTTTCTTCTGCGACGCCGACGAGGCCCCCTTCTGGTGGTCCGAATTCACCGAACACGGCGCCCAACCCTGCGGCTTCGCCGCCCTCGATTCCCTCCGCCGCGAAACCAGCGCCGACCCGGGCCCGCGTGCCGCCCGCCCGCCTGAGCCCCCTCCCGACTTGCCGCCCTGAACCGGTCACCTCTCGCAAATTCCCCTTGCCAAGAGCCACGCCCATCATAGGATAAAGTCTTGTCTCCAGGCGCTGTTAGCTCAGTGGTAGAGCACATCCTTCACACGGATGGGGTCGCAGGTTCGAACCCTGCACCGCGCACCATTTTTTCCGCCCCCAAAACGCGGTCAACTCCCTCTCCCTAAAGGAGATACGAGAGCCGAAACAGCAGCTTAAAAACGGTCGCAATACGGCTCCCAAGGCAGGAAAGTCTCCCTCTTGGCTCCTGAAATTGGCCCCCTCGTTGCCGGGGTTGGCTACCGACTTTTTCCCAGGCTCGGCCCGACCGCGGCAGGACCTTCCCCAGCTTAAAATGGCCGGGCACGGGATCCTACCATGGAAAAGGCGGCTCACCTGCCGCTGCCCGTAGAGCGCGCGCGGGACGGCATTCGATCGCCCGGGACCTCGCCCTGGGTCCGCCGAGGCCGGGAGGACAACCCGGCCCCCGGCGGGATCAGGGGGACGTGACCTTAAGGCGGAGGAAGCGGCGGACCGGATTCCCCAGGGGGGCGCTGTCGGTGACGCGCACAGTCTGGATGGTGCCGGTGTCCTCCACGATGGTTTCCGCGAGTTCGCCTGGGTTGGGGGCGCGGAAGCCGCCCGCGGCGTCGGAAATCTCGACGGCATAGGTCAGGCCCGCCGCCGCCTTGTGGCGACGGTAAGTGAGGACCAGGCGATTGCCCAACACCTCGACCGCGGGAGGCGCGCTGCCGTCGGAGGTGCTGGCCCCAGTGAAGAGAGCAAATTCGAGGAAATTGCTCCGCCCATCCTGATCGGGGTCGTCGGCGATGCTTCCGATCCCGGGCTGGCGGCTCAGCCACGCCGCGGGGGTGTCTACGAGAAAGAGTTTCACTTCGTCCGAGGAGGTGGTGCCATTGGCGATGAGGGTGAGCTTGGCGCGGTAGGCCCCGGGGAGGTCTGCGGTGGCGGAGGTGATGGCGGCGGCGGGATCGGCAAAGTGCAAGGTCCCGGGGCCGCTGATTTGCGTCCAAGCCAGGATGGGGGCGTTGGGGCCCATGGTGGCGGAAGGCGCCAGAATCGCGCCGCGCAGCCCCAGGGGCGCGCTCAGGTTCACCGTAAGGTCCGGGCCAGCCGTGACCGCTTGACTGGCGGCGTCCCAAACCCCGGGAGATCCCCCAGCAGCGGCGCTGGCCCGCCAAGCGGGGGCCCCGTTGAAATCGAGTGGGTAGTATTCATACGCGACCATAGAAAAGCCTCCCTGGTCGGCCTCGGGAACCCACTCGTCCCGATAGGCCGCCGAGAGAATCTCCACATTGCTCGCGCTGGTGAGGGCGATGGTTTCCGCGCCGTTAGAAAGGTTGCCAACCCACGGACCGCTAACTACTTGAGTACTGCCGTAGCGGGCGGCAAAGGCGGCGGGATTAGCGGCGAGGACGAGGCATTCCCCATCGGCGAGGCTGCGCGCCGCCCCACCCGTGAATGAAAACGTAATGCCCCGGGTGAATGTAGCCCCCGCCAAGTTGACGGTGTGCCCGCTGATGTTGCGGATTTCGAGGAACTCAAAATCGTCCTCGGTCCAGGCTATGTTGAGGGCGGATTCGGCCGGGCTTGGATTGAGGGGGTGGAAGTTGATCTCCGAGAAAATCAGGTCCCCGGGCGCCGCGGGACTTTCCGTGGTGTAGGATTGGTCGGCCAGGCCGCCCCACTTGCAGACCAGCGGAGGATTGTTAGCGCCAATGAGGGCGGTGTGGGTCGCCTTGTAGGCGCGGGCCATCAGGCGGGTATTGGCGCTGATGGGGATGGGGCCGGTGTAGAGGGTGGCGGTAGCCCCGGGGGCCGTTCCCAAGTTGGGGCGGGGGTCGGTGCCGGTCAGGGTGTAGTAAATGGGCACGCCCGCCGGTCCGCTCAAGGTGACCAAGGTGCCCGCGGTCACATAGCCGGAGGGCGATGAGGCTTTGACTGGCCCGACCCACTGGCTATCCATGAAGGTGGCGCGCTGTTGCAGGTAATCCTTGAGCCGCTGGACTTCCGCAGCCTGGCTGGCCAAAATGTTGTTGTTTTCGGGCGCGGCGAAGGGCCGCTTCCAAGCCCGCTTGGCCATACTCCAGCGCGCCAAATCCCGCGTGATCGCCTCGGGGGGAATCTGGGCATTGAGGGAGTCGATCGTGGCCTCCAGATTAGCCCGCGAGAGGGGCCCCTGGCGGAGCTCCTGCCAGCGATCGACGTACTTTTGATAAAAATTCGCGTCGAGGAAGAGCCGGTTCCACCAGGGATGGTTGAAGAAATCAGTGCCCATGTCGGAAACGGTGGAGCGCCACACCAGAGGATTGGCGTCGCGGCCATCGGTGGAAGAAAGGGTGCGGTCGAAGTCCCAGATCGGCCCCGGGAAGACCTTGCCGCCGCGGTCCTTGGTCCAGTAGCCGCTCAGGCGGAGGGCGTCCACGTTAAAGGACCAGACGTTGAGCAAGTGGTGGTCCAGCGCAGCGGGCACATCCAGGTGGGTGGCATAGCCGAGCAGCGGGTCCTTCCAATTGGCGGACTGCAGACGCGTATTGAACTCGTTCATAAACGTAGTTAGATACTGCTCCTGGGGGTCGCGCTGCTGAGATTTGAGGTCCCGCTCTTTGGGATAGTAGTAGGCTAGGGTTTGCCCCGCGGCATTGAAGCCGGAGTCGCCCGAGTCGAGACGGTCTACCTTAAAAATATAGCCACCCGTCTTGGTAGCGGGGGTATTGTCATAAGTCTCCAGCTTGGCGACATCGACCCGGTCCGACCCGCGCCGGATTTTTTCCATGACGTTATAGACGCCGAAATAGTCGCCGGAGCCGGAACTCAGAAAATTCAGTCCGCTCCCGGTTTGGTCGATGAAAACCTCGGCCATTTGGTTGCGCACCGCGTAGCGCCCCACCGCATTGCTCAGGGCATACATCAAGGGATTGTGGAGCAGGCTGCGGTCGAAATCGTAGGGCGCGTGGAAGACCCAGTCGGCGTGCGACGGCATCCCCAGGAGGGAAAAATCTTGTTCGTCCTCGCCGTAGGGCTGGCGCATCTCGACGTTGAGATTGTATTTCGGATTACCCAGCGTGCTGGAACCGCGCTTGTCGACGACGGTGCGGGTGGTGATGGTCGGCGGGTTGGTGAGGCGGGCCCGCTTGTCGGCCCCGGTGGGCTCCCAGACCCACATGAAGGAATTGAGGTCGGAGTCGTCCGGCGGGGTCGCCCCGAGGGTGCTGATGACCACGATGGGCATGGCCGAATTAAAAGTGAGGGCATTATTTTCCAGGCGCAGGAAGCCGTGGGTGGCGGTGGGCCCGGGGAGCTTGCCGGTCTTGAAAACGCGGGCACGGACGATCGTGGACGGCCCCGTTGCGGTAAAATTGATCGGGGCGCTGTAGAGGGTAGAGGCCGCGGTGGGCAAGGTTTGGTTGGTGGTGTAGCGGATCACCGCCCCCTCCTCCGGGAGGGCCTGAGAAAGCGTTAGACTCAAAGCCCCGCTGTAGGCGCGGCTGGTTTCGCTGAAGACCACCGCTCCAGAAACCCCGCCTCCTCCATATTTGTGATTCGACTCCCCGGGCGTGGGGCTGGCGTAGGGGCCCACCCAGGTCGGATTCGTCGCGGTATCGGAGTCGTCGCGCCCCCAGGAGACGTCGGCGACCTGCTCTGGGTAGTTCGCTAGGGTGGAAACGACGACATTGGTCGAATTGAGCAGGCTGAGGGTGCTGCCCGCGGCGGTGGGCAGGGTAAAATTGGCGTGAAGGGGAGCGGTGACGACGCGGCGGTCCTTGCCCGAAGCCCAGACCAAAATGCGCTGGTCGGGCATGATTTGCAGGGTGGGCAGAACCCACGAGGTAGTGCCGTTGCTCAGTTTGTAGTTGGTCAGGGTGAGGACCGCGGTTAGGCTGGGATTCCAAATCTCGACCCAGGGCTGCCGGGTGCCGTCTTCATCGGCGATGCCGGTGGAATTGATGGCGAGGAATTCGGTGAGGCGCTGGGCGTGGGCGGCGCTTCCAAGGCCAAACGCAAGACACCCCGCCGCCAGGAAAACCGGCAGCAGGCGGGAACAGGGGAGGGAAAAGGTGGAGTTCACGGGCCTAGAAATGAGGATAAAGCGCCACCAGCGCGGGCAGAGCCCCGAACTGGCGCGAATAGGTTCATTTTTAGGCCCGCGCGGCCGAAAAATGAAGCCAAAACGTCTCCCGCCCTCAAGATAGAAATCGATCCCCTGCCCGGGCCGCCCAGTCGGCGGGGCGGCGGCTTCTCTTCAGATGCTAAGGACCTGGCGCTGCCAGTCGAGGAAAAGTTCCTCAACGCGGGTGGGCTCGAAGCAAATGGCCTCCAAGGAGGCGCGCGAGCCGATCAGCGAGGGATCGATATCGAGTTGGCGGCCCAAGTGGTCGCGCTTTTCCTTGAGGGCCTCAAATTGCTTTTCGGCTTCTGGATTGCGGTCTTGGCGAATCCGCGGGGGGCGCTGCGGCCAGGTGGCGTGATCGGCCTCGCGGGCGTCGCGCACGGCCTTGTGAAAGCGGCGGTGAATCGGCGGGGGGAAGCGCGCATTGAGTTCGGCATCGCCCCCGCTTTCCAGGGACTCGGCCCAGCTGAGCAAATCGACGTTACCGGTGACTTTGAAGGAGGGGCGGTCAAGGCGCTGGGCTTCGGCGTCGCGCCATTGCCAAAGCGCGCGCAGATAATTGAGTCCACAGGGGCGCAATTTGCCGCTTCCGGAGATGCGCCACTGTTGGTCGGGATCCGCCAGGGGGCGGCGCAGCACGGTCTCGCGCGCGTCGCGGCAGGTTTCCAAAAACCACGCCTCGCGGCCGAGTTGGCGCAACTTGGCCACGAAGCGGTCGGCCAATTCCAGGATGAAGTGGACGTCGTTGAGGGCGTACTCGATCATCTTGTCGGTGAGCGGGCGCCTTCCCCAGTCCGCCCGCTGGGATGCTTTGGAGAGGACTACGCCAAAGTTGGACTCCACGAGGTGGGCCAAGCCAAACTGTTTTTCCCCGCAGAGGCGCGCCGCCGACTGGGTATCAAAAATCCGCTCCGGGATGACGTCGAAAGTGCGCCGCATCAAGGTCATGTCAAAATCGGCCCCGTGCATCCAGATTTCGACCTCTTGGAGCCATTGGACCAGGGGGGACAAATCGGGGATACTGAGGGGATCAATGATGACCTTTTCCTCCCCGCAGGCCAATTGGATGAGGCAGAGTTTCTCCTTATAGGAGTGCAGGCTATCGGCCTCGGTGTCGATGGCGCAGCGGACCCCGGGGCCGGAAGGGATGCGGGAGAGCAGGGCCGCCAGCGCTTCGGGGGTGGCGATGTAGGACTTGGAGAGGGGGGAATCAGGCACCGGGGAAAGCGGGAAAAAGGGATGAGCGAGGGGGAAATAAGGAAACGCAGGGCGGCGACCAGACCTTTCCGGGGGCGCGGAGCAATCAGCGCAGTCCGGTGAGGAGGAGCTCGGCGTTGCCGGGAGTCGCTTTGAGGTGCTTAATGAGGACCTCCATGGCCTCGCCGGCGGGCAACTGGGCCAATTGGCGGCGTATCGCGCTGACGCGGCGGAATTCGTCGGGGTGGTAAAGCAACTCGTCCTTCCGGGTGCCGGTCTTCTGCACGTGGATGGCCGGGTAAATGCGCCGCTCCGCCATCTCGCGGTCAATGTGAATTTCCATATTGCCCGTCCCCTTGAACTCCTCAAAGATGACCTCATCCATGCGCGATTCGGTCTCGATCAGGGCGGTGGCCAGCAGGGTGAGGCTGCCACCTTCTTCCACTTTGCGGGCGGAACCGAAAAACTTGCGCGCCCGCTGCAGGGCCACGGGATTCATCCCGCCGGACATCAGGCCGCCTTTTCCGGAGAGGGCGTTGTTGTAGCCGCGGCTGAGGCGCGTCAAGCTGTCCAGCAAAATCACCACGTCTCGCTTCATCTCCACCAGGCGCTTGGCCCGCTCCATCACCAGTTCCGCCACTTGGATGTGGCGCGACGCGGGCTCATCAAAAGTCGAGGCGAACACGTGCCCGCCCACCGTTTCCACAAAATCGGTCACTTCTTCCGGCCGCTCGTCGAGCAGGAGCACGATCAATTCCACCTCTTTGTGATTTTCCCGGATGGCACTGGCAATCTCCTTGAGCAGAATCGTCTTCCCGCCGCGCGGCGGAGCGCAGATCAGCCCGCGCTGCCCCTTCCCCAGCGGAGCCACCAAATCCACCACCCGGGGCGCCACCGCGCGGGTGCGCCGATTTTCCAAAATGAGGCGCTCGGTCGGGAAGAGCGGGGTCAATTTCTCAAAAGCCACCGGCACTACATACTCCTCGGCGGGGATGCCCTCCACCGACACCACCGACTCCACGGAAAGGAACTTGTCTTTGGGATCCCGCGGCGCCCGGCAAATCACCTTGAGGGCCAGCCCCGGCTGCAAATTATAGCGGCGAATCGCCGCAGGCGAAATGAACACGTCGTCGGGAAAAGACGCAAAATTAAAGCGCGGATCCCGGATCAAGCCAAAGCCCTCCCGCATGATCTCCAAAATGCCCTCGGCCTCAATCACCGCGCCGCGGCGACCATAGAAGCTGACAATTTCAAAGACCAAATAGTGCTTGGAGCGGGTGCCGCCGACCCGGAGGCCCAGCGATTCCCCGAGGGCGTAGAGTTGCGCCAAGGTCTGCCCCAGAAAATCATCGAGCCGCACCAAGGCGGGAATAGTCGGTCCCGCGGGGGCCGCGGGGGCCGCGATCTCGCCCTGCGGCGCCGTGGAGTCAGGGGCGAGAGGGAGAGGCCCCGTGTCGGGGCCGCTCAAGAGTTCATTTTGCGCTTCAGCCATGTCGAAAAAGTAAAAGTGTGCCGCCGCAAGACGGCCGGGGACCCGCCATTCCAGATGACTGCACCAGCGCGGGCCACCTTCTCCAGAATAGGAAGTTGAGCCCCGATAATGCGGTCTGCCAAATCTGGCGCGAAGCGGGTCCGCGCCAGCAGGCGCTCCCGCTGGGTTGCCGGACCGCAAGCGACCACAATCTCCAGATCGCGGGCCAGCGGAAAGGCGGTTTCATAGAGCAGAGGCACTTCCATCAGAAAAAACCGGATCCCGGGCGAAAGGGCGGCCCGCTGTTGCGACAGCTGACATTCCTCGCGGACCAGCGGATGCAGGATTTTCTCCAGCGCGCGCCTGCTTTCCTGATGGTGAAACACCCGCTCCCGCAGCCGACTTTTATCAAGCTGGCCATCAGAACCGGCGAGGTCCACTCCCAGGGAGTCCATGATTATCCGGGAGATCGCCGGCTTTGTCAATAGCTCATGGACACAGCGGTCGCAGTCGAAAGCCGCACATTCGGGCAGGGCCTCCTCCAGCAGGGCGGCGAAGCTCGACTTGCCAGTGGCAATGCCCCCGGTGAGGGCCAAGATGCAAAGGGACTGGGACATCCGACGAGGAGGGGCACGGTCTCTCGGCAAAAAAAAGCAGGGCGGGAGTTGCCTCCCGCCCTGCCTAGATTGTGCCGTGATTTATTTGTCGCTCACGGGGAGCACACCGCCAGCAGGGAAGAGCGGCGCGGAAGGGCCACCCTCAATCGGGGCCACCTGTTCTTCGCTGTCGCTCTTGGAACTGTTGATTGGCTGGCCCGCAGGGTCAATCATGGTGCCGGTGACGTAGATCATCAGGTTCTTCTTGTAGTGCTCATCCGACTTGGTGCGGAAGAGGCGGCCGATGATCGGGATGTCCCCAAAAAGTGGCACCTTGTCTTCGACGGACTGGACGTCCTCGCGGATCAAACCACCGATTCCGACCGTCTGGCGGTCCCAGATCAGCACCTGAGTCGCCATCTTGCGAGTGGCGAAGACGGGCTGGAGGATCTTGTTGTCCGTCAGGACGACCGGCTCGCTCTGACCCAAGGCGTTGATGCCGGTGGTCTGAATCGGGCTGCCGTAGTTGATGAAGCCTTCAAATTCGATGACTTCGGGGGCCAGGTTGAGGTCGATGGTGTACCCATCGTCCGCCACCGTGGCTTCCACTTCCATCGTCACCCCAGTGTTCTTGAATTCAAAACTCTGTGGCGTGGTGGGAGTGACGGGGAAGCTACCGCCCTGCTGGGAGCCGCCGGCGCCCCCATTGAGGGTGGAACCACCACCGAAGGTTTGAGGAATTTGTGGTGGATCGAATTCAGTTGGGTAAGGGAATTCGCGGATGACCTCGATCTTCGACTTCTGCCCACCGCGGACAATCAGGCTAGGAGCGGTCATGAGGTCGACACCCTTCTTCTGGGAGAGTGCGCGCATCATGATCTGGAACTGAGGGTCGGTGAAGACCCCAGCCAGGGCGAAGGCGGCCGGAGAAACCGTGGAGGCCCCGGTGGCGGTGCCGCCGGAGATCAAGGAGTCGATGGCGTTGCGGGAGAGGGCGTCGGCGCCGAAGCGGAGGCCGCGGGAGATCGGCGTCGAGCCGGTCGTGGAACCGTTCGGGCTGATGAAGGAGTAGTCGCCGGTGCTCAGCGGAGATGCGGTGCCGGAAGTGCCGCCGGAGCCGTAGACACCGCCGTTGCCGATGTTAAAGGCCCCGATCAGGGTGTCAAAACCGAGTTCGTCGGTGTTGCGCTGGGTCACTTCGACAAACTTGGTGGTCACGAAGACCTGCTTGACGCTGCTCTTGAACATGTTGTCGATGACGCTTTCGGCGTTGTCGAGCTGCTCCAGCGTATTGCGCATCACCAGGCGGGAGGTGCCGGCGCTGAAGGTGGCCGTGGCCCCTTCGACGAACTCCACCCCGAGCTGCTGCATGACGGTCTTGGCGTCGGGGCGCTTCTTCAAGCTGGAACCAGTGGTCGCACCGCCGCCAGCAAACGGATCCGCCGCTGGGGCGTCCGCGGCATCGCCGGCATCGCTGCCGCTGCCCTTGGACAAAAAGTCAGGCGGGACGCGGAAAACGCGGGTTTGCAAGCCACCGACGTTGCCACCGGTGATCGGCATGATCACCACGGCGTTCGGCTCGAAGCGGTAGCGCATTCCGGCCTGATCGCAGACACTCTTGATGGCGTTGATCAGCTTGGAACCGCGCAAATCCAAAGTCACGGGACGGGCCCCTTCAGAGGAGGTCAAGATGAAATCGACCCCCTTGCGGTTCGGATCGGATTCCACCAAGTCCGCTTCGATGCTCTTGCGGCGCAGGTAGTCGATTACTTCTTGAATGCTGGCATCGGAGAACTGGATGCGGTCCAGGGTGATGTTGTTTAACTTGAAAATAATGGCCTGGGAACCGCTTGGCTCTTCCGAGGTGGTCGTCGCGGTGGGCGGCGCTTTGGCGGTGCCGGGAACCGGGGTGACCCAGAGCTTGTCGACGTCGTTGAGCATCGCGATCCGGGTGTGGTCCCGAGCAGAGCGGAGGTAGTTGTTGACTTCGCGCTCGGTCTTTTCCAGATTCCGGCGGGCCGCGGTGTTGGTCGGGTCGATCGCGAGGACGCGGTTAAACTGCTCCTCGGCTTCCTTGTATTGGCCTAAATCGTAGTAGCCCAGTCCCATGCGGAACAGGCGGCGCACTTCTTCGGTGTTCTCGTAGTGCTTCTCGCTCATGGCGACGTTGAACTTATCCGGATCTTCCAGATCCTTGAGCAGTTGCTTGGCAGGGCCGTAGTTTGGCGCCACGTTGTCGGCCAACACTCCGTTGAGGAGGTTGCGGGCCTTCGCGAAGGCGCCGCGGTTGCCCAATTCCCGGGCGTGCAGCACGCACACCTTGGCATACTTGGCCACCACCCGGTCGCGGTCGGCGTAGGCCAAATTCCCCAGAGGCAGCAAATCAAGGGCCTCACGGTACTTCGTGATCGACCCCTCGTAGTCTTGCTCAGCCATCAGGCGGTCGCCTTCCGCTTCCGCGATAAGGGCGTCGGCGATGCGCTTTTGGCGCTTAATGATCTCCTGCGCAACGATTGAGGATTCGCTTCCACCTCCGTCGCCAGCCCGGAGAACCGAGGTGGGGAGGGCGGTGGCACACGCGATGCCGACAATCAGGGCCTGACTTTGCAATGATAACACTGGCTTTCTCATGAACTTTTTTAGGATGGCAGATTTGGAATAAAGGTGGTTCGGATGGTTGGGAAGCAAAAACTTAGGAAATTTCCCCCAATCCGGAAAGTATTGTTTATTTAAGCTTCAGCTCCTGTTCTTGGCGCTCGGTTTTGCCGGGCAGAATGAAGCTGATGGTGACGGATTCCTCAGTGACTTTTGAAACGAGAATTTTGGTGCCGGGGAGCTTTTGGAGCTCAAATTCCTGGCCTTCCTTGAGGACGAAGTCCTTGCCGGAGAGCTGGTCGATGACCTTAGCCGAGAGATTGGGTCGCTCCACGGTCTGCCCCAGGCGGATTTCCAGCGGCGGTGCGGTCTTGGCCTCGGTGTCCTCGATGATGAGGAAGGGCTTTTGATCGGTGATGCCGCTTTCCGTCACTTCGCGCATCTCGACCTTGGTGACCTTGAAACGGGGCTCCACCGAGAAGGTTTCGCCCGCTTTCATGAAGGCCGACTTCGAGGGCTTGGGCTCGGTGCGGGAGAGCTGGATTTCGCCGTTGTTGTAGATGGCAAACTTAAGCGAGAGCGGCTCCTTGATGCACTCCTTGTAGTGCAGTTTGGTGTAAAACGGCGGCACGTCGGAGCGGTTGCGCGGGTTGCTCTTGCCCTCGAATTCCTCGAGGTTGGTGTAGCCGTCGCCGTCGCTATCTAATTGCGCGATGTCGTCGCGGGTCAGGTCGAGCTCGTTGTCGTAGAGCCAGGCGTTGGCGATCGGCGGGCGGAGCTGGGGAGCCGCTTCGTCGAGCAGGGGAATCACTTGCCCGTCGGCGGTCTTAACCACCGGAGTGGAGACCAGGAGGTCGGCAACGCGGCCCCCAGCGAGGCGCAGGGGTTGCCGCTTGGCCTCGAGGGCCAGCGCGGCCGCCGCTTTGGCGACGCTCTCGCTCTTATCGGCCCCGAGGTTGGCGGCTTCCTTGCCCGATTTCGGCGGAGCCGTGAATTGCCCGTTGAACGAGAGGATGTTCAGAATCAGCACGACGCCGATGCCGAGGGCAACGAGGGCGCACAGGCCGAGCAAAAGTCGGTCGTATTTGGTCTTGATGGCTTCCATGGAGGGAAAACTTGCGGTCCGTGGGGGGTTATTTCTTGGCTTCGGCCGCCTGTGGGCCGGGGAAACGAATCAGGTCCAGCCCAAGATGGGCTTGGATTTTTTCCACCCCGAAGATGTAGGTGGAATCCCGCTTGAAGGGCTTCTGGGTGTCGGGGTCAGTCTGCTCCGAAACCTGGATTTGAGCGGAAGTTTCCGCCCCGGTCTTTTGCTCATTCTCGATGCGCAGGGCCCGGATGTTGAAGAAGTTGGCGTCTTTGGCCCCGGCCGTGGTGTTGGCCAGGGCGGTCATGACGTCGTTGAGCGCCCGGTTGGAGGAGGTAAAGACCACTGTGAAGGGATACCGCTCCAAAGCGGCTGACTCCTCCAGCACCGCCACCGGCGCGGCTTCCACCTTCTTGCCCTTGGCCGAAGCCGGAGGCTTGGGCGCAGGCTTGGGCTTGGCTCCAGGCTCCGCCTTGGCGACTTCTTCTTTCTTCTTTTCAAAGGCCAACTCGGGGCGGCTCACCAGGTTGATTTCTTTTACTCCGCTGGCGATCAGGATGCTGATGCAGGAGTGAATCCCGTCCAACCAGGCGTTCAGCCGCGGCACCGCGCTCGTTTCGGGGAACGTGGAGAGATATGTCCCCATTCCCAAATCGAAATCCTCTGGCAGGGTCACCCCTGCGTCCTTGGCTTCGGCCACGATGGCGTCCCGCGTCTTTTGCAGTTTGGACTGGAATTGACTGTTGTTCATGTCCTCCACCAAAGGCGCCTGGAAGTTGCGCAGCGTCGTGCTCAACTCCGCCACCTTGGCGACGTAGGCATCCACCTGCTTCTTCTTGGCGTCCACATTCTCCTGCTTGGGGAAAATGGGGGCCTTTTGCAGGCTGAGGAGCCGTGTCTTTTGGGTTTCATAGTTCTCCTTCGCTTCGGATGAAGCCGAAGAGGAGGAAAATGCAAGATAACCCAACCCAGCCGCCCCTGCGGCCAGTATGGTGAAATATCCTGTCAGAAACGTGTTCTGCTTTGCCTTGCTCATTTATGTTTCGAGGATCGGAAGGTTATTTTTTGGTCGCGGTCTTGCTCTTGGTCTTGATGCCCGGGGCCGGGACTTCCAACTTCCGCTTCAGCGGGAGCAGGATCTGGAAGTCGTAACCTTCCTTGGTGCTGGCGGAACCAACCTGGTTGACCACGTAGTCGTTCCGCAAATCGTCGTCGGTCTTCGCCGTGTCGAACTCAAAGTAGTCCTTCAAATTCTCCCGAATTTTGGCGAAAAGCGTGGGGACGTCTTCGCCTGGTCCGCGGTTGATGCCCCCAATGTGCAGCGCCGCCACCGGGATGGTGCTGCTCTTGGCCGCCGCCGCCGCCGGAGCCTTGCCTGCCCCCGTGCTGAACGGATAGGCGTAGGCGTTGGGGAACAGCGGGTCCACCGTCTGCTCGCCCTTCGGCCCCACCATCGAAATCTGCGTGATCCAGATCTTCTCGTCGGCAAACTGCGCGTTTAAGGCGTTCATCATGTTCACCCAGAAACTCCGGTCGTTGATCACCCCAGCGTAGTAGTCCGCCCGGGCCTCTTCGATCTTCTGCCGTTTTTCCTGATCTTTGATCTGGTCGTCGTACTGGGCAAACTTATTGATCTCCCTTGCGTAATTTTCAGTCTCCCGGGCAAAGGCCGCCGAGGCGCTGTTGTTGTAAATCCAAATGCTTCCCAGACCCGCGAAGAGGCAGGCCGCCGCCAAAAAGAGCCGCGGCTTCTTGGCCCCGACATCCTTAGCCGCCTTCACCGACACCGGCGCCAAGTCCAATTCCATCGGACAGGCCATTTCGCGCAGCGCCAAGCCTACCAGTTCGCCCAAGGTATGGGCCTCGGCCCCCACTTGCTCGAGGTTGACCTTGGGTCCCACCGCCACGTTGCGCAGCGGGTTGAAGTACTCCACTGGCAAGCGCAGCTTTTCCTCAAAGACTTCCTTGAGGTAAGGAAGCGAGGCCCCAGCGCCCGCCAGGTAAATCGCGCTCGGCGCGCTGCCGCCCTGCTGGCTGCGGTAGGCATTGGTGCGCCGCGTGATCTCGCCGTGCACTTTCAGCAGCGCATTGCGGATCACTTTGGACATGGCGTCCACTTCGGGATCTTCGTGGTCGGCGTAGTTGCCTCCCAAGTTGACAAAGCCCTCAGTCACCTTCCGACCTTCCGCAGAGTCGTAGTCCATCCCCATCTCCCGGGCGATGCTCTGGGTGATCGAGGCTCCTCCCGTCTGGAAGGAGTTGATAAAGGCCCGGTGCCCTTCGATGAAAATCAGGTTCGTGGTGCGCGCTCCCAAGTCGATCAGCAGCGAACAGCCCTGCGCGTCCGGGTAGTTGTACCGGAAGGCATTGTACAGCGCCACGGGCGCCCCGTCCACCAAGTGGGCGTCTAAGCCAGCGGCCTCCACGGCCCCGTGCAACTCGCTCAGGTGCTCTGAGCGGATGGCCACGATGCCGACTTCGACTTCGCCCCCGCTCTTGCCCATCAACTGGTAGTCCCACACCGTCTCCGCCAGCGGAAAGGGCACCGCCTGCTGGGCCTCAAAGCCGACAATCTTGTCGACTTGATCCTCAGCCAGCGGGGGCAGTTTGACAAATTTGGCAATTAGGAATTGCCCCGGCACCGCGTAGTTTACCTCCGCGTCCGCCGCCTTAAACTGCGCCGTCAATTGCTTGACAGCTTCAGTCAGACTGCTCCGGCGTGTGCCGTCTGCGGTGGGGTCGCCGGCCATTTCGCAAAAAGCGTAGTCCTTGAGGAGGACGCCGCCCTTGCCGCTGAGGCCAAAACGCGCCATGCCGACGCGCTGGGAACCAAGGTTCAATGTTAGGATAGATTTCTTCTCGGCCATCGTGATGGTCTTTTAGATCGGTGAATGCCTGCCCTGTCAATAGGAAACCCCCTGGTTTCTTGCGAACAGCCGCGCGGCGAGAGTGGTTTAGTCAGCCTGCTTCTACTTGGCTTTGACGTCGGCGTGGAAATCGCCCCAGAGCGGCGCGAACGGCGTCTGTGGCTTCGCGAGTAGCGCCGGCTCCTGCGCCGGGGCCGTCTTCATCTCCCACCATTTCCCCTTGGGATCGGAAGGATTGTCCACCGTGGCGCCCCCCGCCTTGCTGAAAAAGCCCACCACTTCCCCGTTCTTGGTCACCTCTACGGCGTAGGCCGACACCAAGGTCGCATTGCCCTCAGGCTTGCCCGTGACCCGCAAAATCGTCGATGGCGAAATGTAGACGACGCTGTGCGTCACCTCGTCGATCGGGACGTTGGTGTGGATCACCTCCGCCGTCAAGATCCGCGCGTTTTC
>CANHIJ010000055.1 GCA_947460575.1 Verrucomicrobiales bacterium
GAGAAGGCCCAAAAACCGGCCGCCGAGTAGCCCCCCGAAATTGCGCGCGCGCGGAGGGCCCTGCCACGCCTCCGAACCCGCCCCTGCACCCCCCGGGCCGCCAGGGGTCAATTCTAATTGTCGCCAAGGGAATTTATCATTGTCGCTGGACAACTCATTAAAAAACAGAGCCAAAATCCTAGCTGATAAACCGATTTCGGAATTTTTGCGGGCACGTCAACCTAGAGAGGTAAGAGAAAATGAATCCTGCCCCGGCCTCAGGGTGAAAAGGGGCCCCAGGGTCGCGTTGCAACTCTCGGTCTTAGGTTTAGGGGGGCGTTGGGGCTAGGGGGACTGTTTCCGGGGAGGAGCTGGGGTCAGCCATTGCGGGAGACGGCGAGGCGGAAGAAGTGGCGGGTAGAGGTGGGGGGAAGGGCGAGGGAGCAGCGGCGGGTGCCGGGTCGGGGGCTGGAGGTGAGGATGGGGAGGGCGTCGGCGCCTTGCCAGTCGGCGAAGGGGGCGCGCCAGGCGAGGGCTTGCCAGGGGCCCTGGAGGTCGGGGGCGGCTTCGATTTGGTAGCTGAGGCCGGGAGGCAGGGGGGAGGGGAGGTCGAAGCTGAGGGTGAGGGGGCCGTCGGGGCTGGGGCGGTGGAGGCGGAGGCCTTGCCAGGCGCCGTCGGCGGGGAAGCCGGGTTGGGCGGGGTTGGATTGGAGGGCGTATTCGAGGAGGTTGGAGCAGCCGTCGCGGTCGGGGTCGGCGGTGGGGTCGGCTTGGCTGGGGGGGAGGGACGCGCTCCAGCGGGCGTAATCGGGGAGGGGGCTGAGGATGGCGAGCTGAAGGAGGAAGGCGCCGCGACCGGGGGCGGAGGCGCTTATTTTGACCTGCCAGGAGCCGGTTTGGGAGCTGAGGTGGGAGAGTTCGCTGTTGCGGCCGTCTGGGGAGCTGAGGTGGTCGGGGATGAGGGGCAGGCCGCTGGGGGGGATGAGGTCGAGGGAGGGCGCGAGGGGGGGGGAGCTGAGGGGCGGCGGGGTGGCGCTGCGGAGGGCGATAGTTTCGCCGCTTTCGGCAAAAAAGCGGTAGGTGTGGTGGTTTACGACGGGTTCGGGACTGCCGAGGGTGGTCGTTTCCAGAAGGGTTTCCTCTTGGGTAGAGAGGGAGACGCCGCGGCTTTCGAGGCGGAGGAAGGATTGGTCGGCGGTGACGAGGAGGGCGCTGTAGAGGCTATTGGAGCGGAAGAGGCTGCGGGGGTGCGGGGGATCGCGGAAGGCGTAGAGGTATTGCCCTCCGGCGCCCGAGATGAAGAGGGGGGTGCCGAAGTAGTCGAGTCGCTCGTAGAAGTGGTCGTGTCCGCAGAGGATGGCGTCGACGAGTTTGAGTTCGTCCCAGAGCATCCAGCTGGCGGCGGCGCGGTAGCCGGAAGTAAGGGGGGGCTGGTGGAAGACGGCGAGTTTCCAGCGGGCGGTGGAGGCGGCTACGGAAGCGCTGAGCCAGGCCCTTTGGGCCGCGATGAGGTCGGGGCGGAGGGGGACGTCGCCGTCGAGCACGAAGAGGTCGACGGGGCCTTGGCGGACCGCGTAATAGCTGACTTCGGAGGAGTGGACGGCGTTGCGGTCGGTGGGAAGGCGGGCTTGGCCGGTGGGGTTGAAGTGGAAGTAGTCGAGGTAGTCGTCGATGGTGCCGCCATTGCTGGGGTCTGGGGCGGAGTCGTGGTTGCCGACGGTGGGGAAAAAGCGCTGGGTGGGGGCCTGCTGGAGGGGGAATTTGCGGTCTTCGCGGCCGAGGAGGTAGTCACCAAAGAAGGCGCCGACGTTGCTTTCCCAGCTATTTTGGGCTCCGGGGAGGGCGGGGTTGCTGTCGGCGTCGCTGTCGAGGGGGCCGTAGTTGTTGTCGCCGGTGGAGACGATGAAATCGGGGTCCCAGCGGCGCATCATGGAGGAGACCGAGGCCAGGGGGACGCCGCTGAGGCCGAAGTCCCCGACGACAGCGAAGCGCAGGGGCTCCTCGAGGCCGGGGAGGAGGATTCCGCTGACTTGGCCGCTGGCGGTGAAGGCCGCGGAGTCCGGGCCGGGGACCTCATCGGCGAGGGCGAGGGACGGGAAGGCCAGCGCGGCGAGGAGGCGGAGGAAGGGAGGCATGAGCGGAGGTGGGCTGGGCGGCAGGGGGAACCGCTGGGCAGGGGCGCGATTCATTAGAACACGGTGAAGGAAAAGGGGCAAGCTGTTCGGGGGCAGAAGATTTTGGGGGGTGGGCGGCGAGGGGGATGGCGCAGGGAAAGCGGTGGAAAGGGGGGCGGGCGCGCCATGCTGGGGCGAGGCGGATATTAGTTTGTATTACTTAATAAGTAACTTTTTTGTGCTAATTGATAATTTCTAGGTTTTCTGTGTTCTCTGCACTTCGAGTGGGGAGCGGAGGGGGAGGGCTGGGAGGATCGGGGGAATTTCCGCATTGCAATTCTGGGGGAGGCACTAGGCTGTGGTCAGTGAAATTATCCTCCCCAGAAGCCCGCGCGGGGGCGCACGAGATGTCGCGCGCCCTGATTTTGTTGGTGGCGGCGTTCCTGTTGGCGGGGTTTTTGCGTTTTCCGGATCGGGCGGCGAAGCCGATGCATGTGGACGAGGCCACGCAGGCGGTGAAGTTGGGGGAGTTGATGGCGGGGACGTATCGTTACGATCCGGTTGACCACCATGGACCTACGCTGCTTTATGCCACGCTTCCGGTAAAATGGTTTTCGGCGGCGCGGGGGTGGGGGGATTTGAGCGAGAGTCAGTTGCGTTTGGTGCCGGTGTGGTTTGGGATGGGGTTGTTGCTGCTGTTGGTGTTGGTGGGGGATGGGTTGACGCCCGGGGAATTGGGGTGGGGAGCGGTGGCGGTGGCGGTATCGCCGGTGATGGTGTTTTATAGTCGGTACTACATTATGGAGATGCTGTTGGTGTTTTTCACCTTTGGGCTGATTGGGTGCGGGTGGCGCTTTTATTTGAACCGGCAGACGGGTTGGCTGGTGGGGGCGGGGGTTTTTGGGGGGCTGATGCATGCGACCAAGGAGACCTGCGTGCTGCAATTTGCGGCGATTGGGGTGGCCTTGGGGGTGGTGTGGACGGCGGACTTTTTTTCCGCGGGATCGGGGCTGGGGGTGGTAAACAGATCGCGTAAAAACCCCATCCGGGGCACTCAGTGTGTGGCGTTTGTGGTGGCGGCCGTGCTCACCTCGGTGCTGATTTTTTCCAAGGGGTTGACGGCTCCTGGGTCGGTGGTGGACAGCGTGGCGACGTACGGGAAGATGTTTAAGCGGTCGGGGGGGCAGGGGCACGAGAAGCCGTTTACGTATTATGGGGAATTGATTTGGGGGGGGGCGATGTCTGGGGGGCCGACGAAGCGGGGGGAAGGGGCGGCGGGGGCGGAGGCATTTTGGAAGCAGCTTCCGGAGAAAGCGGGGCTGAAGCCTTCGGGGCGGATTGTGTGGGGGGAGCGGGCCTTGCTGTTGCTGGGGCTGATTGGGATGGCGACGGCCTTTATTACCAAGCCGTCGCGGGACCAGAGTCGGCACTTGGTGCGCTTTTTGGCGGTATACAGCGGGGCGCTGTTTTTGCTGTATTCGGCGATTGCGTACAAGACGCCGTGGTTGGTGCTGGGGCCGTGGCACGGGATGTTGTTGTTGGCGGGGGTGGGGGCGGCGGGCTTGCTGCGGCTGGTGGAGGGTCGGGTGGGGCGGATGCTGGTGGGGGGCTTGCTGGTGGCGGGGATGCTGCACAGCGCCTTGCTGGCCTACCGGGCCTCGCGGGGGGCGCCTTCCTTTGCCGGGCACGTGCGCAACCCCCTGAATTACAGCATGACTTCCGCGGACTGCCTCGACTGGGTGCAGAAGATTTACCGCTTTGCGGAGGTGAGTGGGAAGGGGGATCAGCTTTCGATTGTGCAGGCCGATGCGGGAGGGGGCTGGCCGCTGCCGTGGTATTTGATGCGGAAATTTCCCCGGTATGTGTGGCAGGGGGGGGACCTTTCGGCGATGGATGGGGCCGATGTCATTTTGAGCGGGCTGGACTTTCGGTCCAGCTTGCCGGAGGCGGTGCGGGGGCCGGAGTGGGTGAGCTTCCCCTTGACGCTGCATCCCTCGGGACGCCTGGCGGTGTATGTGCGGCGGGCCCTGTGGGAGGCCTACGTGGCCCGGGCGCCGTGGCCGGAGCTGGCCATCCAGCGGTGATGAGGGGTCACTATTTTTGCGTAAAAATCAGCGGAATACAAATGTGATGAGCGAGTTGCGACAGATTTACGAATTCGCCCACGCGGCGATGGCGACGCGATTTGAGTTGCACTTGGTGCACCATGATCGGGGGGAGGCGGCGCAGGCGGCGCGGGCGGTGTGGGAGGATTTGGATGCCTTGGAGCAGGAGATATCGCGGTATGTGCCGCACAGCGACATTTCGCGGATCAACGGGAGTGAGGCGGGTCGGGTGGTCTTGGTGCGGGAGGCGGCGATGGACATCGTGAGTTTTGGGAAAGCGGTGTGGGAGCAGACGGGGGGGGCGTTTGATTTGACGATTGGGCCGCTGGCGGAGGCCTTGGTGTGGCCGAACGGGTTGCCGCGGGAGGCGAGCCGGGCGGAATTGGCGGCGGCGCGGGCGCGGTGTGGGTCCGAGCACTTAGCGGTCGACGAGGGGGAATTTACGGTGACGCCCGGGGTGGGGGGGATGTTGTTGGATCCGGGGGCGATTGGGAAGGGGTACGCGCTGGACCAGGCGGCGCACTTGCTGCGGGAGGACTGGGGGATGGAGGATTTTTTGTTGAACGCGGGGACGAGCACGGTGCTGGGGGCGGGGCGGATGCCCGAGGGGGAGGGCTGGAGTGTGCGGGCGGGGTCGCCGGAGCCGTTTTGGCTGCGGGACGAGGCCTTGAGTGGGACCGGGTTTGAGGTCAAGGGAGCGCATGTGATCGATCCGCGGACGGCGCGGCTGGTGGACATCAGCCGGGTGATTCGCTGGGCGGTGGCTCCGAGCGGGACCTTAGCGGACGCTCTCTCGACCGCTTTCATGGTGATGAGCCGGAAGGAGATCGCGCAATTTTGTGCGGAAAATCCTTCCATCCGGGCGCTTTTTCATGAGGGATAGGGACAGAGCGTGGGGGGGGTGGAAAATGTCACGGTTTCGTTGCACGAAACAGCATTGTCCCCCCGACTTCCCCACCTACCCTTGGGTCACATGCACACGGTCCTGGTTGTTGACGATGAGACAGATATTCTGGATTTAGTACAGTTCAACCTGCAGCGGCAGGGCTTGACGGTGCTGACGGCGGAGAACGGCATTGATGCCGTGATTATCGCCAAGGAGAAGAAGCCAGACATGATTGTCTTGGACTTGATGTTGCCGGGGAAGGATGGGGTGACGGTGTACAAGGAATTGCGGGCGGATCCGCGCACCCAGGGGATTCCGGTATTGATGTTGACGGCGAAGGGCGAGTTGAACGATCGGATCGCGGGCTTGGAGCTGGGCGCGGACGACTACGTGACTAAGCCGTTTAGTCCGAAGGAATTGGTATTGCGGGTGAAGGCCTTGTTGAAGCGGTCGAAGAAGGTGACGGTGGATTCGAGTTTGCGGCACGGGGATTTTCACTTGGAGCGGAACTCCTTGAAGTTATTTTTGGCGGGGGAGGCGGTCGATTTGACGGCCACGGAGTTCAAATTGCTGCGGCTCTTGGTGGAGGCGAACAGCGAGGTGCAGGAGCGCGACGCCCTATTGCGGGAGGTGTGGGGTTATTCGGATACGACCTTGACGCGGACCCTGGACACCCACGTGAAGCGGCTGCGGGAAAAGCTGGGAAAATTTGCCGACTGCATCCAGACGGTGCGGGGAGTGGGGTACCGCTTCAGTCCCGACGCCGGGGCAGTGGATTCTAAGAAGCTATGAGTCCGGCGGTCCTCACCCTGGCGATGGCCTGCGCCATTTTTGGCTTTTTGGCCTTTTGGTTTTACGTGCGGCTGAAGCAGGCGGGGGTGCCGCTTTCGGAATCCTCGACGGCGCTGCGGCAGCGCAACGACGTGTTGGAGAGCGTGCTCGAAGGGCTGGGGGATTCCTGTTTGCTGGTGAACGAGCATCAGGAGATCGTTTTTGCGAACCACGAGACCCACGACTTGTTTCGCACCAGCGGGGCGCTGCACGGTCGGCCGCTGGCTGAATTGATCCAAGACCCGGCGATTTTGACTTTTGTGGCGCGAGTGGCGACGGGGACGCGCTGGCAGGAGGAGGAATTTTGCGTCAAAATGCCGCGCGAGGAAGGCGCGGAGGAGCGGTATTTAGTGGTCAGCGCGGCGCCGGTGCGCCTGTTTGGACAAGATGGGCCGAACCACTTGCGGGTGGTGATCCGCGATGAAACCGACCGTCACGAGACCGAGCAGATCCGCAAAGACTTCGTGGCCAATGCCTCTCACGAATTGCGGACCCCGCTTTCCATCATCAACGGCTATTTGGAGAACTTGCTCGACGGGGTGATCGACGATCCCGTGATGACCACCAAGAGCTTACAGACCATGCGCAAGCACGGCGAGCGAATCGCGCGCATCGTGGAGGACATGTTGACCCTCTCCAAGTTTGAGTCCGCCTCCGAGGGGGGGGTGGCCGCCCTGCGCCAGGCGAGCTTTTCTTGCCGGGAGTGCCTGGAGGACGTGGTGGACCGGCTGGGGCCGATGATTGAGGAGAAGCGGGCCCGGGTGGAGTTTATGTTTCCGGCGGAGGGCGAGGACCTCATCGAGGCGGACCGGTTTTATTGGGACCAGATTTTTTTCAACTTGATCGAGAACGCCCTGAAGGAGAACCGATCGGACGGCAAGCTCGTCTTGACCTTGAGTTTTATGCGGACGCAAGGCGAGGCCGTGATTCGCATTCGGGACAATGGGGTCGGGATCCCGCGCGCCGACTTGCCCTTTATCTTCAAGCGGTTTTACCGGGTGGCGAAGCACCACAGTCAGACCATCAAGGGGACCGGCTTGGGACTCTCCATTGTGCGCCGGGCCGTGGAGTCGCACGGGGGCAGCATCGCGGTGGACAGCACCTTGGGGGTGGAGACGGCGTTTACGATTCGGCTGCCCGACTTGACCGGAGCAGAGCGCGCCGCCTGGGAGGCCCAAGGGATTATGTGCTGAAATGCGCAGGGCCTGGCCTGCGCCACCAGCCCCGCGCCCGACCCAGCGCTTCGGCCAAGGCCGGGCTGAAGGCAAGGCGTTGGCCTTAGGTAAAGAGAGGTAACCACCCCGCCCTCGTCCCAGAGGGCGAGCCCGGCGGCTCGCCGGACCGCTTAGGCCGCCGCCGCGCTTTCTCGCCGCGCCCGGATGCCCTCGGCACCCAGGGCCATCAGGCCCAGGCCCGAACCTGGCCGCACCCGCCGCCGCAGCAGCGCCCCCGCGCCGATCAGCGCTGGCACCCCGCCGAGCAGGAAGCCTGCGGGCTCCGGCGCGTCCGCGACAACTGTAACCGCCGCAGGGATCGTGATTGACTCGCCCGGACCAGCCATACTCAACTTCATGAGATAGCTACTAGATAGTGCCGACGCGTCGATATAGAATTGCGCTACCCCTATCTGTCCTGTGGCCACGAACTTCACCACACCGTAATTGTCACTTCCATTTACGGCGCCAAACTGCAAAGCGGGAACATAATCCGTGAATGCCAAGTAGCTATCCATTCCCGCTCCATCGATGGAAGTAAAGGATGTCGCGGGCGTCCACACCGTGGAGTAACTACTCCGAAAGAAAGAAGGGCGCCCAAAGCTTTCAAACGCCCCATCTAACCCCGTATTTTCGAATCTCCACACTCCAGACAATACACTTTGAATGGGTTGCCCCAACCCCGGCCCAGCATAAGTCGTCACCGATACCGCCGCCTCAGCGGAGGTGGCGGCGGCTCCGGCGCCGAGGGCGACGGCGAGGTAGGACTCTAACTTGTTTTGTATTTGCGGTATTTTCATGGCGTTCTTCTAACTTTTTAGTCTAATAATCCTATCCAGCAAACCGTGCGAACGAGGAAAGGGGTACCGCGGGGACGGCGCAAGTTCGGGCCTGGGCGCGGGGTCGGGCGGCGCGTTTACCGAGGAGGCCCCGGAGGGCGCGCTGCCCGTGCGGTAGATACCGCCCGATGCGCTCTGGGCATCAAGCTGGGCGGTTTTTTCGGTGGGCCGGGCGCGGCTCCTCGCGCTGGGGGAAAGTTCCCCGCAGGCGGTGAACGGGACGCCCAGAAAGTCAAAGCCGCGCTCCAAGTGGCCGATCAAGGTTTTATCAGGGTGCTGGGCCGTGCCGAGCCCCTCCACCCCGCGGGGATGAGTCCATTTGCCGATGGCCCGGTGCGTCGACACCGTCGGCGCGCGCGGCGGCTCTAAGGGGGCCAAATCCGCGTGCGCCCCGCCGTCCCTGAGGACGCGCATCCCGTCCATGCCACCCTCTCCGGGCAAGGTGTCGATGATTTTCCAATCGGCGAAATCCCCGCGGATGAGGAGCACCTTGCGGTGGGGGGAGCTGGACAAAAAGGGAAGCGGTGGAAGGGTGACGCGCCGACCGGCAGCTATCTAAAGAGCGGATGTCGTCAAGGCAGCGCTACTTGTGACAAGAATTCCTAAATTAGCAAATCTTAAAAAAATTCTACAAATCATCAGTTTTCCAGGGCTGCTCTTGAATTAAATTGTTAATAGCTTGATCAGTGGAGTGACGCACCAGCGATCGCAGGAAAAAGGCCCCTGGCTGGCGGGCCGCGGGTTCGGTTTGGGTGCGAGGGCGCGGCCGGTCGCCCCCCTGCTTGGGCCGCGGCGGTCTTTTGGGTAGCAACGGGAGGTTAGACTCGACTAGGGGGCTATTTTTTGTGATAGGGACGGGGGATGCGCCGTTTTTTTGGCATCAAGCGGTTCACCGCAAGAGGCGGCCTGGCGGGGCCACTAGGCGCCACCGCATGGTGGGCCGTGGAACCGGCGACCGAGCGAGCGCTGGTTGCAAGGGGGCGGGGAGGCGCCCGCGGCCGGGGAGGGGAGGCGGCGGTTTTTTCTCCTTTTTCGTGGCCGGGAGATGCGGTTAGAGTCGGCCCTTTAGCGCCATTTCAGGGCTGGCATTCTTTTTGTGGTGGGAAAACCCAGGGCGTTGCCCTGGGATGGGATGGCATGGGATGAGATAGGATGGGATGAGATGGGGTGAGATGCTCCGTCGGAGTGCCGCTGAAAAGCGACTGAGGCCCCAATGACCGGGAAAAGGGCGCGTGGAAAAGGGCGAGAGAAGCCTCCCACCTTGATTCTAGAATCGTGAGTTGACTAGCGTATTCGGTGGCCGCGGAGCGCTGGGGCGGGAGGCTTACGCTTTGCGCGCGGGCTTTTGGGGGGCGGGCGCGCGAGTTGGCGGGGGGGCCTTGTGGCGCCTGGGTTTAGGAGCGGCGCTGCCAGACGGTGCCGAGGGCGACGGACCACTGGAATTTGCGGGCGTGTTCGCGGATGAGGAAGGGGAGGTCTTTTTGGTGGAGGAGGGAGAAGTGGGGGGCGAGGGTTTGTTGGAGCCAGTCGAGGGTAGAGGTGGTGGGCCAGCGGTCTGGGGGAGTGAATTCGGCGAGCCAGGAGCAGGGGGTGGTGAGGAGGAGGTGGCCGCCGGGGAGGAGGAGGGAGGGGAGGCGCTGGAGGAAGCGGAGGGGGTGGGTGAGGCGGCAGATGAGGTTCGCGGCGTGGACGAGGTCGAAGGGGCCGAGGGAGTCGGGGAGGTCCATGGCGTCGCCTTGTTGGAAGGAGACGCGGTCGGGGTGGGTGTCGGGGGGGAGGAAGGCGGTGAGGGCTTGGGTGGAGTGGCCTTCCTGGGCGATGTGGTAGGGGAGTTGGCCGTGGGTTTGGATGGCTTGGGCGGCTTGGATGAAGGCGTGGGAGTAGTCGAGGGCGAGGACGGAGGCGCAGGACTTGGAGAGCTCGAAGGCGGAGCGGCCGGTGGCGCAGCCGATGTCGAGGGCGCGGGCGGGGGCGAGGGCGGGGGGGAGGAGTTCGGAGACGGTGCGGACGGGGAAGTGGAGGGCGCTGGTGGGGCCGAGGTCCCAGGGGAGGATTTCGCGGTCGGCGCCGTAGTGGAAAAGGAGGTACTCGTCGACGAGGCGCTGGGTTTCGTAGGGGTTGGGCATGGGGAGGAGAGGGGGGTGAAAGCGGGAAGGCAGCATTCCGGGGCGGGAAATGCTGCCTTCTGGGGGGAGGATAGGGATGGTGCGCTAGGATTCCGCTAGGGCATTGAGAAGGTACTGGGAGGGCTGGAAATTTTCGATGAGGATTTCCTGTTGGGCGCCGCGCTGCATGCGGACTTGGAGGATATTAAAATTGGGGGTTTTGTGGGGGGCGAAGAGGATATCGTCGTGGGTGGCGTTGCGGTGTTCCTTGAAGAGGTCGGGGGTGAGGTGGCCGCCGAGGTGGTCGTCGCGGCCGGTGGCGAGGTGGCAGGTGCCGAGGACTTTTTCGTCTTGGATGTCGGCGTAGGAGATGGGGAGGACTTGGGTGCCGAAGCCGAGTTCGCCGAGGACGCCGGTCATGGGGTCGTTGAGGAGTTTGGCGTTGTGAGCGGCGATGGTTTCGGGGCGGCCTTCGATGAGATCGGATTGGACGATGCGGCCGCCGGTGACGGTGAGGCGGCCGAGGGTACCGTCTTCGTATTTCATGGGGAAGAGGCCTTCGGCGCCGGTGGGGACGAAGTAGACTTCTCCGGCGGGGAGGTTGGCGATATCGGGGGTGAGGCCGCGGCAGAGGCCGTGGCTTTTTTGGGCGGTTTGGCCGTCGAGCTCGAGTTTGGCGGTGAGGATTTCGCCGGTTTCGAGTTGGAAATCGATTTCTACGGAATCGGCACCGGACATGGCCTGGCGGAGTTTTTCGGCGTCGCGGGAGACTTCGAAGTAGTCGACGGCGAGGCCGGAGTTGAGGATGACGTCGTTGACGCCGTGGAGGGTGGCGCCGCGGAAGTTATATTTTTTGGCCATCGCGGTGAGGGGGGCGGTGGCGCTGAAGGTGGAGATGCAGAGGATAATGTCGTAGTGGGGGTAGACATCGCGTTCCAGGCTGAGGGTGTGACCGGCGGCGTTGGTGCAGGGGTCGTCGAGGTCGAGGTTGCTGCCGTAGGTCATGGCGTAGGCGAACATTTCGCCGCCGCGAAGGCCGAGTTGGGCCATGACGTCGCGGTGGAGGGCCTGGTAGAAGTGTTGGTGGGCGCGGCTCTGGATGGCGAATTGGGGGTCCTGGAGGAAGGCGAAGTCCTTCATGAGGGCGAGGTCGGGAAGGTCGATGAGGATGCAGACGCGTTGGTCTTGGGTGGGGTCAAAGACGGTGCCCAGGAGGCGCTCCAAGCTGAAGGGGGGGAAGGTGCGGGTGGCGGCGTCGGGGAGCGGGAGGGCGGAAAGGGAACTCATCGGGTGCGGGGTTAGGGGTATAGAATGCAAGTGAACAACGCGGCGCGGGAGGGAAGGGATGACGGGCGCGGCGTAAAATGGTGGGGAAGCAAGCGGGGGCGCTTGTGGCGGAGGGATTGGGGGTGTAAGAAGGGAGAATGAAGCGATTTTTTTTGGCGGGACTGGTGGGGCTGATGCTGTGCCAATGTGAAAATGTGGCGAGCCCTGCGGCGCGGCGGTCCTCGCTAGTGGATTCTGGATTGTCCCCGTCGGAGCGGGTGCGGGCGGCCAAGAACCGGCCGCTTTCGCTAGATCCCAAAGATCCCTTGAGCAAAATGCGCGCCGTGGACAGCGGGGTGGCGGTGAGCGTGCTGCAGTTTTGAGGGGTGGGGGTTCAGAAGCCTAACAATCCTCGGAGGGCGGTGGCGATGGAGGAGGCGGTGGGGCGGTGGGCGGCCCAGAGGTTGGGGTGGTAGGGGATAGGGGTATCGCGGGCGTTGAGGCGCTGGGGTGGGGCGTCGAGGAGGTGGAAGCCTTCGGCGGTGACGCGGGCGACGACTTCGGCGGAGACGCCGCCGAAGGGGAAAGCTTCGCCGACGACGAGGAGGCGGCCGGTGCGGGCGACGGAGGCGAGGATGGTATCGGTGTCGAGCGGTTTGATGCTGCGGAGGTCGACGACTTCGATTTCGTAGCCGATTTTGGCGAGGTCGTCGGCGGCGCGGAGGGACTCGTGGAGCATGGCGCTGTAGGTGACGACGCTGGCGTGTTTGCCGTGGCGGACGATGCGGGCTTTGCCGATGGGGAGGGATTCTGGGGGGAGTTCGTCGGCTTTGAGGTGGTAGTAGAGGAACTTGTGTTCGCAGAAGATGACGGGGTCGTCGAGTTTGATGGCTTCGAGGAGCATCCAGTAGGCGTCGCCGACGGTGGCGGGGGTGAGGACGACGAGGCCCGGGTAGTGGGCGTAGAGGGCTTCCATGCTTTGGCTGTGGAAGGGGCCGCTGCCGGCGGTGCCGCCGCTGGGGAGGCGGACCACGAGGGGGCAGGGGACGCCGGTGCGCCAGAAGTGGGTCGCGGCTTGGTTGATGATTTGGTTGAAGGCGATGGAGGAGAAATCGGCGAACTGCATTTCGACGATGGGGCGCATGCCGTCGATGGCGGCGCCGATGGCGAGGCCCATCATGGCATCCTCGCTGATGGGGCTGTCGAGGACGCGGCCGGGGAAATCGCGGGCGAGGTGCTTGGTGGCTTTGAAGGCGCCGCCAAAGTGGGCGATGTCTTGGCCGTAGATAAAGACTTCAGGATTTTCCTGGAGGGCGCGCCGTTGGGCTTCGCGGATGGCTTCGAGGTAGGTGATGCTCAAGGGGACTCGGAGTTAGCGGTTTCCACGAGCCAGCGCGAGGCGAGGGGCTGCCAGGACTCGAGGGTGGGGTCGGGGGCGGGGTCGCGCTGGGCGGTGGCGACGGCCTGTTGGACGGAAGTGGCGGCTTGGGAATCGAGGAGGTCGAGTTCGGTGGGAGAGGCGTCGAAGTCGCGGAGGAGGCGCTGGCGGGCGAGGAGGAGGCAGTCTTGGCCGAGGGGGGCGGCTTTGAGGTCTGCGGGGACGTAGGCGCCGTCGTCGTGGGCGCCATGGCCGCAGAGGCGGAGGAGGTTGCCGACAACGAGTTGGGGGCCGTGGCCGGTGCGGGCGCGGTGGACGGCGGTTTGGAAGGTGTCGAGGCAGGCAGCGAGGTCGGTGCCGTCGACGGTGTGGCCTTGGACGCCGTAGCCGAGGGCGCGGTCGACGAGGTCGCGGCAGGCGTATTGGCGGTCGGTGGGGGTGGAGTAGGCGAACTGATTATTGGCGACGGCGACGACGAGGGGGAGGCGTTCGACGGCGGCGAGGTTGAGGGCTTCGTGGAAGGCGCCGGTGGAGGTGCCGCCGTCGCCGATGCAGGAGGCGCCGACGGCGTCGGGGATGCCGCGGAATTGGCGGGCTTTGAGCATGCCGCAGACGACGGAGAGCATGGCCCCGAGGTGGGAGATCATGGCGGGCATGCCGAGGTCTGGTCGGCCGCGGTGGATATTGCCGTCGCGGCCGCGCATGGGGCCGAGGGCGCTGCCGAGGTAGGTGCGGGCGGTGTCGAGGATGGGTTCGCCGAAGGCCATGCGGCCGGCTTGGTCGCGGATGAGGGGAGCGAAGATATCGTGGCCGGGGCGGAGGTTGAGGGCGAGGGAGGCGCTAAAGGCTTCCTGGCCGCGGCCGAGGTAGACACCGCCGACGATTTTTCCGGAGTGGTAGAGGGCGGCGATTTTGTCTTCGAGGGTGCGGGCGAGGAGCATCCAGCGATAGGCCTGGCGGAAACGCGCGGCGGGGGTCGCGGGAGGGGCGTCGGCCAGGGAGGCGTGGGGCATGGGGTGGAGGCGAGGGAATCGGCGGCGCGGGCGCGGGGGGCTTATTCGAGGGGGGTGGCGTGGGGGGAGGGGGGGCCTTCGAGTTTGAGGGCGTTGGCTTCGGCGGCGGCGCGGACGATTTCCCAGAAGCTGCCGCTTTCGAGGCTGGCGCCGCCGACGAGGGCGCCATCGACGTCGGGTTGGCTCATGAGTTCGCCCATGTTGGAGGGTTTGACGCTGCCGCCGTATTGGATGCGGATGCGGCGGGCGGTTTCGACGTCGTAGAGTTGGGCCAAGATACTGCGGATGAGGGCGTGAGCTTCTTGGGCTTGTTCGGCGGAGGCGGTGCGGCCGGTGCCGATGGCCCAGACGGGTTCGTAGGCGAGGACGGTGCCGATGGCTTGGTCGGAGGTGAGGTTAGCGAGGCCGCCGGTGAGTTGGGCGGTGAGGACGGCTTGGAGTTGGCCGTCGTCGCGTTGGGAGAGGGTTTCGCCGACGCAGAGGATGGGTTTGAGGTGGTAGTGGTGGGCGGCGAGGACCTTAGTGTTGATGAGGGCGTCGGTTTCGGCGAAGAGGCTGCGGCGCTCGCTGTGGCCGAGGATGACGTAGGAGACGAGCATGCTGCGGAGCATGAGGGGGCTGATTTCTCCGGTGAAGGCGCCGGAGGGCTCGTAGTGCATGTTTTGCGCGGCGATGCGGACGTGGTCGCGGTTGGAGAGGGTGGCGAGGGCGGCGCTGAGGCTGATAAAGGGGGGAGCGATAACGATGTCGACGCTGTCGCCGGATTGGGCGAGGACGAGGAAGTCCCGGAGAAAGTCCTCCGTTTCGGAGGGGGTTTTGTGCATTTTCCAGTTGGCGGCGATGATCGGCTTGCGCATGAGAGTGGGAGCGTGGGGTGGATGAGAAATTTGAAAGAGGTAAGCGGGGGAAGACGCGGGTGTCCATCGCGGAATGCGCCGAGGCGTGAGGGGGAAATTTCTGGGAGAGCGATTGAGGGGAGGGCGGGGCCGCGTACCTGTGGGACTGTGACCCGCCTTTTGGAATCGAGCCTGATGCAACGCCATTGGCGGGCGCTGCGCCGTCAGGTTTTTCCGGTGTTGGTGGTAGTGGGATTGATGTGGGTGGGGGAGGTGGCGGACTTAGTATTGCCCGGGCCCTGGGCTCCGGAGCAATGGGGGATTCGGCCGAGGGAGTGGGGGGGGCTGCGGGGAGTGGCGCTGGCGCCGTTTTTGCATGAAGGGGTGGTGCATTTGCTGCGGAACACGGTGCCCATGTTGGTGTTGGGGTGGCTGGTGGCCTTGAGCGGGCGCTGGCTATTTGTGCGGGTGGCGGTGGCGACGGGATTGAGCAGTGGGCTGGGGGCCTGGGCGTTTGGGATGGGAGATGCGGTGCACTTGGGGGCTAGTGGGATCGTGTTTGGGCTGCTGGGATTTTTGATTGCGCGGGGGTGGGTAGCGCGGCGGCTGGGCTGGACGGCGGTGTCGGTGGGGGTGGGGGTGTTTTATTTTGGCACGGTGCTGAGCCTGCTGGGGCCGGAGCCGCACACCTCGTGGTCGAGCCATTTTTGGGGATTTGCTGGGGGCCTGGGCTTGGCCTGGGGGCTGTACCGGCGCGAGGGGCGGGAGTTTAAGTCTCCAGCCAAAGGGACTTTAGATAAGGGGCGTCGGTAAAGTCGGGGGGCATGGTGCCGGGCGCCAGGGAGCGGAGGCGGCCGGGAGGGGCGCCTTGTTCGACGAGGCTGCGGAAGCGGGCGGGGGAGAGGCCGCGGTGGTTGGTGCTGGCGAGGAGCCAGCCGCCGGGGGCGAGGACGCGGAGGCAGAGGGCGATGAGTTCTGGGAGGTCGTGTTCGAGGCGGAAGAGGGCGCCGTCGGCGTTGCGGCTAAAAGTGGGCGGGTCGAGCACGATGGCGTCCCAGGTGCGGCCGGTTTTGGCGAAGCGGCGAAGCCACGCGAAGGAGTCGCCGCGGCAGAAGAAGTGGGCGTCGGGATCGAAGCCGTTGAGGGTGAAATTGCGGCGCGCCCAGTCGAGGTAGGGTCGGGAGAGGTCGACGCTGGTGGCGATGGCGCCTTGGGCGGCGGCGGCGACGCTGAAGGCGCCGGTGTAGGCGAAGAGGTTGAGGAGGCGCTGGCCGGGGAGGAGGCGCTGGCGGAGGCGGTCGCGCTGGGGGCGTTGGTCGAGGAAGAGGCCTTGGCTGTAGCCGGCGGCGAGGTCGATTTCGTAGGAGAGCCCGAGTTCGCGGACGGGGAAGGGGCCTGGCGGGGGGGATCCGGCGAGGCATTGGGGGGCTTGTTTGTCTTGTTGGTCGAGGCGTTTCCACCAGAGGGAGCGGCAGAGTTCGGGGGGGAGGTCGCGGAGGGAATCGGGGAAGGGGAGGTCGCGGGTTTGCACGATCCAGTGGCCGCCGTAGGAATCGATTTCGACGCCTGGCCAGCCGTCGCCGTCGCCGTCGAGGAGGCGGTAGGCGGTGGTGGGCCCGTCTGCGGGGGAGGCGAGGCTGCGGCGGCGGTGCAGGGCGGAGAGGAGCAGAGGGGGGCTGGGCATAGGGGGGCGGAGGGATTTTAGGGGAAACGGGGGAGGGCTTCCAGCGGGGAAACGGGGGGGTGGGAGGAAGTGAGGCATTGGGGTTGAAGGGCAGGGAGATGCCTATAGGATGGAGCCTTGCGGACATACAAACCTATGAGCTATACCCTTGAAGCGCTCGGCGCGATTTTAGACGAAGCGGTGGCCGCGGGCCAATTGCTGGAAAGCAGCCGCGCCAACATTGTGGAATTGTTGGCGGGAAGCAGCCAGGCGGCGTTTCCGGCGAGTGTGGCCGAGTTGGCGGCGGGGGGGCACTGGGGCGAGCTGAACGATCGCTTTTTCAAAAAGCTGGCCTTTGGGACCAGCGGGCTGCGGGGGCGCACCATTGGCAAAGTGGTGACCGCAGCGGAGCGGGGAAGCGCCGGGGAAGGGGAGCGGCCGGAATTGCCGTGCACGGGGACCAATGCCCTGAATTTTTACAATGTGACGCGGGCCACCCGGGGACTTTGCGCCTTTGTGAAGCGGTACCATCGGGAGCAGGGGCTGGCGGGGTTGCCATCCTTGGTGTTCAGCCACGACACGCGGCATTTTTCGCGGGAATTCGCCGAGTTTGCGGCTCGGGTGAGCGCCCAGAGCGGGGTGGACGCCTATCTTTTTGAGGACTACCGGCCGACGCCGGAGTTGTCGTTTGCGGTGCGCCAGCTGCGGGCCAGCGGAGGGGCGATGATCACGGCGAGCCACAATCCGGCGCACGACAACGGGTACAAAGTGTATTTCCGGGATGGGGATCCGATCATTGATCCGGTGGCGACGGGGATTTTGGAGGAGGTGAATGCGGTGCAGAGCGATCGCTTTGAGCCGCTGGGAGAGGCCGAGCAGGGGCGGGTGATTTTGATAGGAAAGGAGATCGACGAGGCCTATTTTGCGCGGCTCAAGGGGGTAATGTTGCATCCTGGTTTGTTGGAGAAGGCGCGCGGGCTGAAAATTGTGTATACGCCGATCCACGGGACGGGGCGAGTTTTTGTGCCGCGGCTGCTGCGGGAGCTGGGGTTTGACTGCCTGACGGTGGCCGAGCAGGACACGCCAGACGGGCGCTTTCCCACGGTGGCGTCGCCGAATCCGGAAAATGCCGCGGCCCTGCAGATGGCCATGGATTTGGCCGATCGGGAGGGGGCGGACATTGTCATTGCCACCGACCCCGATTGCGACCGCATGGGGGTGGCGGTGCGCAATGGGGCGGGGCGGCTGCAGTTGATTACGGGGAACCAGATTGGTTCGCTGATGGCCTGGTACCGCATTAAGACCATGTTTGAGCTGGGCTGGCTGGACGCGTCGAACCGGCGGCGCGCGAGCATCGTCAAGACCTATGTGACGACGCGCCTGCAAGAAGCGGTGGCCCATGGCTTTGGGGTCAAGGTGGTCAATACCTTGACGGGCTTTAAGTATATTGGCGGAAAGCTCGGCAAGTACGAGCGGGCCCTGCCGCCGGAGATCCAGGAGCGCTACCGGGAGATGAGCGACGCGGAATCGCGGGCGGTGCGGCTGCAGCACAGCACCTTCTTTATTTTTGGCGGCGAAGAAAGCTATGGCTATATGTGCGTCGATTGGCTGCGCGATAAAGATGGCAACGGGGCGGTTTTGATGTTTGCGGAACTGGCGGCCAGCGCGGCCAGCCGGGGCTTGACGGTGCCTGACTTGTTGGACGAACTGTATGTGGAGTACGGCTATTTCCACGAGCAGTCGGAGAACCTGGTCTTTGAGGGGGCCAGTGGGGCGGCGACCATGAAGCGGCTGATGGATTCCTACGCGGCGCGGCAGCCCACGGCGTTGGCGGGGGTGAAGGTGGCGGCGGTGCTCGATTTTGGGACCATGGACATTTGGGACGAAGAGGGCGACCCGGTGCCCAAGGAGAACATGTTTATGATGACCCTGGAGGATGAGCGGCGCTTCGTGATTCGGCCCTCGGGGACTGAGCCTAAAATCAAGTTTTACTTTTTTGGGCAGCACCGCCCGACCGCGGGGGGGCGCTTGGAGCGGGCCGACTTGCCGGGGATCAAGGCAGCGACCGCGGCGGGCCTGACCGAGCTGTGGAAATTCATCCAGGAAGACGTGGCGGCGCGCCTGGCCCCCTAGCGGGCTGGTGGCGGCGCGCGATTTCTCCCCATTTTTTACAATCGAATGATCCAAACACCCTGGAGGGCGCGCGGGGCGGCGGTGGGGAGTGCGCTGCTGATGGCGGGGGCCTTTGCGCCGCTGGGCTGGTGGGGGCTGGCGCCGCTGGCGCTGGGGCCGCTGTGGCTGGCGGCGTGGGGGCGGAGGGAAGCCGGGGGGGGCTGGTGGGCAGGGTTTCGCCTGGGTTGGCTGTTTGGGGTGGTTTTTTTTGGGGCCACGCTGTGGTGGATTGAGGCGGTCACGGCGGCGGGAATGCTGGCGATGGTGGGGTATTTGGCGCTGTATCCGGCGGCGGCGCTGGGGCTGGTGGGGTGGCTGGGGATGCCGCGCGGGGCGGGGGGCTGGAAAATGCTGGGGCGCCTGGGAATGGCGGCGGGAGGGTGGACGGGCCTGGAATGGCTGCGGGGCCTGGGGCTGTTTGGTTTTCCTTGGAATGGGGTGGCAGTGCCGTGTTTTCCATCGGCGGGGCTGCGGGTATTGGCGGGGTGGGTGGGGGTGGCGGGAGTGGGTTTTTTGGTGCTGGGGATCTCGCTGTTGGGGGCGGCGGGGCTGTGGCTGCGGGGGGGCGGGCGGGCGCTGGCGTGGGGCGGGCTGGGGGTGCTGTTGGGGAGCTGGGGGCTGAGCGAGTGGGCGGCGCGGGGGGAGGGAGTGGAGCCGGGCGCGGAGGGCCGGGCGGTGCTGGTGCAGAGCAACTTGAGCATGGAGGAAAAGATGACGGCGGATGGGGAAGTGCAGCGGCAGCGGTATTTCGACTTGGAAGCGGCGAGCCAGGCCGCGCTAGCGGCGAGCGCTGCGGAGGAGGGAAAGCCCCAGGTCGATCTGGTGGTTTGGCCGGAGTCGGCGCTGCCGGGGTTTTTCGATGAAATGGTGCGCGGGGGGGCCTTTGAGTCCTTGCTGGCGCAGGGGGATTTTAGCTTGGTGACGGGTTCCGACCACGAGGAGTGGGGGAAACTCTACAATAGCCTAGTGGCGCTGCGGGGGAAGGTGGAGAACTACGCGCTGCATTCCAAGGTGCGGCTAGTGCCTTTTGGGGAGTTCATTCCCTTCCGGCAGCAGGTGCCGCTGTTGGAGAAGCTGGTGGGGGACCTGATTCCCATGGATTTTTCGCGGGGCACTTCGCTGGAGCCGCTGCGGATCGCGGGGCAGGGGTTTAGCATCGTGCCGCTGGTGTGTTTTGAGGACACCATGGGGGGGCACGCGCGCCGCTTTATTCGGCCGGAGCCGCAGGTGCTGGTGAACGTCACCAACGACAACTGGTTTGGGCACAGCCCGGCCACCGAGATGCACTTTGCCAATGCCCGCTGGCGGGCGGTGGAGCTGCGGCGCTGCCTATTGCGCAGCGCCAATACCGGGGTCACGGCGATCGTTTCGCCGCGGGGAGAGGTCGAGCGGCTGCCCAGTTTTGTGCGCGGGACCTTGGCGGGGCGCTTCGCGGTGGGGTCGGGCGAGATGACGTTTTATGCGCGGCACGGGGACGTGGCGGCGGTGGGCGCGGGGGTCCTGGCGCTGCTCGGGGGGATGGCGGTGGGCTGGCGGCGGCGGCGCAGGAAGCGGGTCGCGGCGGGGCCCAGAGGGGCCTGAGGAGGGAGGCGAGCTGGAGGGCGGTGGAAATTCGCCGCCAGCGGCAGCAAAATCCCTTCGCGGGAAGCGCTATTGCGGTATAGTGGCGACGACTTGAGGCCTGGGCTTCGGGGGGAGTTTCGTTTTTTGGAGTTATTTTTTTGCGATTTTATTCTTTTTGCTGATGCCCTTGCTGCCCGACTACTTTCGCTTTGCCTCGCCTGGCTGGCTCTGGCTGTTGCTGCTGTTGCCGCTTTTGGCGATGCTGCGGGCGCGGTCGGGTCGGCTTTCGGCGCTGCGCTTTTCATCGGTGCACTTGCTGCAAGGCTTGGGCTCGCGAAGTCGGCGGGCGGCGGGAGGATTTGCGGTCGGCCTGACCCTGCTGAGCCTGGGGTGCGGCGTGTTGGCGCTGGCGCGGCCCCAGCAACTGCGCACCGAGGAAACCATCGAAGAGAGCGGGGTGGAAATTTTTCTGTCGCTGGACCTGTCGCTGAGCATGTCGATTCGAGACATGTCGATCGGCAACCAGAAGGTGGACCGCTTGACGGTGGCGAAGAAAGTGACGCGGGATTTTATTCGGGGGCGGCGCAGCGACCGGATTGGGTTCGTGGTTTTTTCGGGTCGGCCGTATTTGGCTTCGCCGCTGACCTTGGACCAGGACTGGCTGATGGTGACCTTGGACCGGATCGGGTTTAATCAGACGCGGGACATGGGGACGGCGATTGGCTCATCGCTGGCGACGGCGGCGAAGCGGCTGACCAGTCGGGACTCGAAATCGAAGATCATCATCTTGGTGACTGACGGGGCGAACAATTCGGGGAAGATCAGTCCGCGGGATGCCGCCCAGTTGGCCAAGACGCTGGGCATCAAGATTTACACTATCGCCATCGGCACCGACGGCTACCACCAGGTGCCGATCCCGACTCCAGATGGACAATACGTGGGGGTGCGCCAGGAATTTGACGAGGAGACCTTAAAGGAAGTGGCCAAAATCACCAGCGGGCGGTTTTATCCGGCGCGGGATGCGGCGGCGCTGGAGAGCATTTTTGCTGAGATCGACCGGCTGGAGAAGACCAAGCTGAACATTCGGCGCAATACTTTAGTGGACGAGCTTTATCAGTGGCCGCTGAGCGCGGCGGCGGCCTGCGCCTTTTTGGGGGTCGTGCTGGGACAGACACTGCTGCGCCGCAATCCCTGACCTTTTACTGCTGCCCATGACTTTTGCCCATCCTGCCCTGCTGCTCTTGTTGCTTGTGCTGCCGCTGTTGGCGGGGCTGAAGGTATGGGGGGACCGGCGGGCGGGGGCGGCGGCGGGCCGGGTGGCGTCGCCGCGGCTGTTGCCGCAGTTGCTGGTGCCGCGGGGCAAGGGGCGCGACTGGTGGGTGCTGCTGCTAGAACTGGGGGCGCTGGGCTGTTTTGTGGTCGCCTTGGCGCGGCCCCAGTACGGCTTTTTGGAAGAAGAAACCGGGGCCGGCGGGCGCAGCTTGATCGTGGCCATTGATACGTCGCGCTCCATGCTGACCGACGACTTGAAGCCGAGTCGGCTGGTGCGCACTCAGCTGGCGGCCACGGACTTGGTGAAGCGGCTGCGGGGGGACCGGGTTGGGCTGATGCCCTTTGCGGGGAGCGCGTTTTTGTATGCGCCGATCACGCCGGACATCGACGCCCTGATGGAAAGCATCGATTCTTTGGACACCGAGATCATCCCGCGGGGGGGATCCAATTTGGCGCGCCCGATTGATTTGGCCTTGGAGACCTTTGCCAAGGCGGGGGCCACCGGGCAGCAGGTGTTGATTTTATTTAGCGATGGGGAAAATCTGGAGGGCACGACTTTGGAAGCAGCGCAGCGGGCGCGGGACAAAAAGATGACGATTATTGCGATTGGGGTGGGGACGCAGGCGGGAGCTCTGATTCCGGACCCGGAGGCGCCGGGGGGATTTTATCGGGACCGGGAGGGAAAGCCGGTGATTTCGCGGCTGCAGCGGGAGGTGTTGTTGTCGATCGCCAATGCCACGGGCGGGTTGTATTTGCCCTTGGATGAAAATGGGGTGGACGACCGCCGCATCGACCTGATTTTGGAGAAACTGGAGCGCAGTGCTATGAAAGGAAAAATGACCCGGAAGTCTTTGGATCGGTATCGCTGGCCGTTGGCGGGCGGGCTGTTGTTGCTGTTGGCGAGTTGGCTGGTGGGGATGGTGCGGCGGCAGCGGGAATGGGGGGCGCCGCGGGCGGCGGTGGCGGCGGCGCTGGTGGGGGCACTGCTGGGCGGGCCTGCGGGGGCGGAAGCCGCGGCGGCGCGCCCCGCGGCGGAAGATCTACCGGAGGGGAATCCCTGGGGATTTTATGGGGCGGGGCAGTACGACGCGGCGCTGCAGAATTTTCAAAAGCAGCTCGGGGGTGGGGCAAAGGGGAACCGCGAGGAGGCCGCGGCGCTGGAATTCGGGCGGGGGGCGTCGGCTTACAAAAAGCAGGACTACGACACCGCCGTCGATGCCTTTGGGAGCGCCCTGCTGAGCGACCAGTTGCCGCTGCGGGCGCGGGCGCACTATAATTTGGGAAATGCCATTTATCAGCGCAGCGCGGAATTGGCGCGCCAGGCTAAGCCAAAGACCTTGGCCAAGTTGAGCTTTATCGACGGCCTGATCCGCCAGCTGGAAAACGGCTTGGAAAACTACCAGCAGGCTTCGCTGCTGCAGCCGGGAGATGCGGACATTCAGGCTAATCGGGACACCGCGGACGCCTTGATTCAAAAGCTGCGGGCCATCCGCAAGCAGATGGCCGAAGAGCAGGGGCAGGGCAAGGACAAGGACAAAGGCAAAAAGAAAGGGAAAAAGGGCGAAGGCGAGCCCCCCGGCCAGGGCAAGGGCGAGGGCGAAGAGGGCGAAGGCGGCAGCGGCGCCGAGGGCGAGGAGCCAGGCGAAGGCAGCGGCCCCGAAGGCGAAAAGGAAAAAGCGGCGCGCGAAAAAAGCAATAAGGACCAAGAAGGCAAGATCGGGGACCAGGGTGCCCCCAAGGAGCCCGAGGAAAAACCGGGGGACCAGCCCGGGGACAAAGAGGGCGAAAAGCCCGGAGAAGGAGAGGAGGGCACCAACCCCGAAGACGAGGTCAATCCAGAAACGGGCTTCAGCGCCGCAGAGGCCAAGCGCCAGCTCGATCGGCTCTCCGACGAGGACATGAAAGTCCGCCCCCGCCAAGAACAAACCACTGAAGTCCGCCCCCTGAAGGACTGGTAAGGTTTCCCTTTTACGAATCCCATGACGCCCCGCTTTTTCCCCCTTCTCCTCGCCCTGGCTGCTGGGCTCCCCCCTGCTGCCTGGGGCCAAGCCGCCGCTGAGACCCCGCCTCCGGCGATTCCGGCGCCACCGGCGGCCCCCGCGGCGGGCCCTGATCAGCCTAGTCAGGCGCTGCGGGAGGCTCCGCAGATCACGGTTTCGCTTTCGGCGCGGACCCTGGCGCCGGGGCAGCAGGCGGTGTTGTCGTATCAGATTTCGGGTTCGGTGGACGGGGTGCAGGAGTACCCGCGGGGGATTGAGGTGGCGGGGTTGACCTTGGCGTTTAGCGGGCAGACCCAGCGCTTTGTGGCGATCAATGGGGAGCGGCGGCGCGAGATCAGCGTGCGCTACAGCGTGCTGGCGGCGGAGCCGGGCGAGTTTGTGATCCCAGCACAGGCCTTTCGAGTGGATGGGCTGGAGGTGCAGGGACCGGCCACGGCGGTGACGGTGCGGGCGGCGGCGGGGGCCGAGGTGGCGGAGGAATTAGCGCCCACGGTGCAGCTGAGCTTGGGCAAGACGGAGTTTTGGAAAGGCGAGGTAGTGCCGCTGCAAGTGGCGGTGCTGGTGCATCCCGCCGTGCAACCGCTGAGCCCCTTTTTCCCCCAAGTAAAAACGCCCAATTTCGCGGTGAACCGCTTCGACCGGACCTCTGGATTGGAAGCTCGGGAAGTGAACGGCGAAATCTGGCGCGCCTGGCAGATGGAAAGCGCCATGACCGCCCTCCAGGCGGGCGCCCAGGACTTCGGCCCGGCCGAGCTGAAGGCGGAATTGCTGATGCCGCTGCCCGGACAGAGCAACGACCCCTTTGGCCGCCAACAGGGCAATCGCCGCACCCTGACGCTGGGCAGCAATAAGGTGAAGGTGAATGTCAAGGAACTGCCGACGGAGGGGAAGCCCACAGGCTTTGCCGGAGCCGTGGGCAATTTCGAGATCAGCGTGGAAGCGTCGCCCGTGGCCCTGAAGGCGGGCGATCCCATTGCGGTCGAAATCGCCGTCAGCGGCAGCGGCAATTTTGACGCCGTGACGGCGCCGCGGCTGGAAAGCACCGAGGGCTGGCGCCTCTATGAGCCACGCGTCAGCCAGGAGAACCGCTCCTGGGGCGTAGAACCCGGCCGCAAGACTTTTACCCAAATCCTGATTCCCGAAAAGCCCCTCAGCCAAATTCCGCCCTTTGTGCTGCACTGTTTCGACCCCGCGACCGGCCAGTACGTTAGCCGCCGCAGTGCCCCCATCGCGGTGACGCTGACGGGGGAGTTTAAGCCGGAGGCCAGCGCGGCCTTGGAATCGAAGGATTTTGCGGCTCCGCTAGACGCCAGCGCCCCGCGCGAGGAGTTGGGGGACATTTTGGACCAGGCCTTGAGCGGCGGCGCCTGGATGGCCACGGCGGCGGCGCCCTTGCCCGTGGACCCGCTGTTGCGCTATGGGGCCCCGACTTTGCTTCTAGCCCTGCTGCTGGGAGCGGGCGGGTTGCGGCGCTGGCGGGCCGCGGCCGCGGCGCGGCGCCCTGCGGCTGGAGCGCCGCGGCGGCCCGAGGCCGTGCTGGCGGACTTGCGCCGCGGCGGGGCCAATCACCGCGACTTTTACCGCTTGGTGGGCGAATTTCTGGCGTCGGCGCAGTTCCACCGCGGCCGCGCGCCGACCGCCAGCGCAGCCCTCGACGGCGTGCTGCAGGAGCGCGACCGCTGGGTCTACGGTTGGGACGACCCCGCGGGCCTCGCGCCAGTGCCAGAAGCAGCGCGCCGCCGCACCCTTGATATCCTTCGCCAGTTTTAGCCCTAATTTTTTGCTCATGTTGCGCGCTTTGTCCTGTTTTTGCCTCGCTGCCCTGCTTGGAGTCGGCCTTTCCGGCCTGGGGGCCCAAGAGTCGGCGGTCCCGGCTCCCGCCGTGGTCCCCGCCCCTTCGGTGGCCCCAGCCCCAGCTCCCGAGCCATCTCCTGCTCCGCCGCCGGCGGCCCCAATTCCAGCGCCCGATCCGGCCCCGGCGCCCGCGGCAGCTCCAGCGCCCACTCCACCGCCAGCGCCCGATCCGATCCCACCTGCGGCTCCTGCTCCCGCCGCGGTCCCAGTGCCCGAGACAGCTCCGGCCCCGGCGCCCGCTCCGATCCCACCCGCGGCCCCAGCGCCCGAGGCAGCGCCCGCTCCGGCTCCAGCGCCGGCTCCCGATCCGATCCCACCTGCGGCTCCTGCTCCCGCCGCGGTCCCAGCGCCCGAGGCCGCGCCCGCTCCAGCCCCGGCGCCCGCTGCAATTCCAGCGCCCGCTTCTTCGCTGGCGGCGCCGGAGGCGTTTGCCCGGGCGGTGAC
>CANHIJ010000056.1 GCA_947460575.1 Verrucomicrobiales bacterium
CCCAACGTCCGACTCACCCGACTAGCGCTAGCCGATGCGTACAACCGCACCACCCACAAACCCGTCGCCGTATCAAAAATGTCCACCGCCCCCTTCTGCACGTCCGAATTCCCTGCGACGCCGTCGGTTCGCGGACTGTTCGCGGCGGGGATGCCCACCGCCACCCAACCCTCTCCCAGGGCCAGAGACGTCCCAAACAGCGTGCCTCCCAGCGCGGTCGGCGGCCGCAAGCGGAGCCCACTGTAGGTCCACTGCCCTGTCGCCCCCCGCACATATTTGAACACCGATCCGTCTCCCGGAGCCGCGATCCAAGCCGTGCCGCCCCGCAACGCCACCGCTCCCCCAAAACGCGCGTTAGCCACCGTGCCCGTCGGCTTATTTAAGGTCTGCGCCACTTCCCAGTCCGGGCGCCCCGCCACCCGCCGCAGCGCCACCACCCGCCCCGGGCGGTTGTCCGTAGAACTGTTCACCCATTCAGGATAACCCACCATCCCCGACTCGCCATCCAAGGCCGGCTGTTGATCCGCTAGCACATAGTAGCTGTCCGGGCCCGCCAAATGTCCTGCTAGGGCCAACTGCCCCGTGAAATACCATACCGCCCCTTTAACCGTCGTCGCCGCCGTGACCACATCCACCCGCCAATACCACACTCCACCCGGGGTATACACCGAGGGCACGGGGCATTCCGCGGCGCTGCTGCTCCCCAAATAAGCGGAAGCCGCCCCCACCGAGGCCTTATTGGCCTTCCCCACCGCCTCCCGGTCGGTCCCAAAATAAGCCTCATAACTCACCGCGCCCGCCACCGCATCCCACTGCAACTTCGCCGGACTAGCCGCTACCACCGCCCCATCCCCCGGTTGCGGCGCCGCTCCTACCCCCGCGACTCCCCACATCAACCACAAGCTCCCCAAGAAACCCAAAAGCCATCTCAGAGCACCACGTTCAGACATAATCATTTTTCTAGCACCACCCTGCCTAAAAAGCTACTACTTTCACCTCTCCGCCCATAAAAAACACCCCGCAGACCTTTATCTGCGGGGTGTTTCCCTAAATCAACTAGACAGCCAAAGGCTGTAACAAACTTACTTCTGGCCAGGGCGCCATTCTTCCGCGGCAAACTTGAAGGCTTCTTCCAAGCCCACCATGTCCGTAGAAGGACGCAGCGCTTCGAAGGCCGCGGTCTCCTTGCGGAGGTCCTCTTCGCTGTAGTTGGCGGCCTTGACGGAGAGACCAATGCGGCGCTCCACCTTGTCGACCTTGATGACGCGGGCTTCCACTTCCTGACCCACCTTGAGCACGTCCTTGACGCGGTTGACGTGGTCTTCGCTCAGCTGGCTGATGTGCACCAGGCCGTCGATGTCGTCCTGCAACTGCACAAAGGCCCCGAAGCTGGCAATCTTGGCCACGGTCCCCTTGACCAGGTCGCCCACGTGGAACTTCTCGTCGATGTCCGACCACGGGTCGTTCTCCAACTGCTTCATGCCCAGGCTGATCCGCTGGTTGCCCTTGTCGATTTCGAGCACCACGGCCTCGACTTCGTCGCCCTTCTTGAGCATTTCGCTCGGATGGTTCACCTTGCGGGTCCAGGACAAATCGGAGACGTGCACCATGCCGTCGATTCCTTCTTCCATTTCCACAAAGGCACCGTAAGCGGTCAGGTTGCGCACCTTGCCCTTGATCTTCATCCCGAGCGGGAAGCGCGCGTCGATGGCATCCCAAGGATTGCCGTCCAACTGGCGCACGCCCAAGGAAATCTTCTGCTCTTCCTTGTTGATCCCCAAGACCACCGCTTCCAATTCCTGACCAATCGTCAGGACGTCGGACGGCCGGGCAATCCGCTTCACCCAGGAAAGCTCGGACACGTGAACCAATCCTTCCACGCCTTCGGCCAGTTCCACAAAAGCCCCGTAGGCCACCAGCTTGGAGACCTTGCCCTTGACCCGCTGGCCAATTGGGAAACGAGCTTCGATCTGCTCCCATGGGTTGCTCAGCAACTGCTTCATCCCCAGAGAAACCCGCTCTTTCTCGCGGTTCACATCGAGGATGATCACATTGACCTTCTGGCCAATCGCCACCACTTCGGTTGGGTGATTCACGCGGCCCCAGCTCATGTCGGTGATGTGCAGCAAACCGTCCATCCCGTTGAGGTCCACAAACACCCCGAAATCGGTGATGTTCTTCACGGCACCTTCCACCTTGTCCCCGATCTTGACGGTTTCCAAGAAGCGCTGGCGCTGCTCAGCGCGCTCCGCTTCGATGACTTCGCGGCGGCTCAACACCACGTTTTTCCGCTCGTCGTTGACCTTCACGATCTTGAATTCGTAGACGTTGCCCACGTATTCGTTGAGATCCTTCGGAGGAATGATGTCAATCTGGCTGCCGGGGAGGAAGGCCTCGACCCCCACGTTCACCGTCAGGCCGCCCTTGACCACTCCCTTGACCTTGCCTTTAACCAGGCCGCCATCCAGGAAGACCTTGACGATCTTGTCCCAGTTCTGCTTGTGCGCGGCCTTCTCCTTGGAGAGGACCACCATGCCTTCGTCGTTCTCCAGGCGCTGCAGTAAAACTTCGATTTCGTCGCCGACTTGGATGTCTTCATCCTCAAATTCGCTGACGGGAATGGCCCCCTCCGACTTGTAGCCGATGTCCACCAAGACCACCTGGGGCTTGATGTCGAGGATAATGCCTTTCACAATGCTGTGCTCGCGGAGGTCCTTAAAGGAGTTCTCCATCAGAGTCATAAGTTCTTGATTCATAATACTTTTCGGGTTAGTGGTTGGGTTGTGACGTTGACCAATTTTGCAATCGCTTCCTTTTTCGGGGAAAAAATAAGGGGTGGCAAACAGGCCACCCCGGAAGCGTCGGCGAGATCGGAAATTTCAACAAGGCCCCGATCTTAAGGGCTCTTTTCCAAAAGGCAAGGGGCCGATGACCCGGAATTTTAGCCCCCGCCGCCCCCCGCGGATCGCAATTGCATCCTAGACAAATTCGCTTACCAAAACCATTCCTCAACGCCCCCCATGCCACCCGTTTCCCTCTCCGCCGACCTGCGGCGCGCCGCCTCCCTCGCCTGCGCCCTACCCATGTGCGGCGCGCCACCGGCCGCCGCGCCCCGGCTCTAGCCTCCCAGGAAACCCTGACGCCTATTTCTAACAAAGCAATAACCGCTATGTCTGAGCCGCCCTCCCTCACCTCCGCGCCCCCCGCCTTGCCCGGACTGGTCAGCCTCTGCGGGACCTGGCTGAAACCGGAAATGCAGAGCCTCTACCGCCAGGTGGCCAATCTGCAGCGCTACCAGAATACTGTCCTCACGGAACAACTGCAACACCCCGAGCGCGTCCCCTTCCCCCGGGTGACCGTCATGGAGCGGCGCCTTCGGCCTCGCCCCAAAGGCAATTTCATTCTCCGCTTCTGGTACAAGCACGTCGTCCAGCAGTGGCCCCCGCCCCGCGCCATCACCAGCAGCCCCGAGTATTTCCCCTACAACCTTCCCGACCTCCTCCGCGCCGCTAACCCGGCCCTGGTCCACGTCTATTACGGCCACAAAGCCGTCAAATACCTCGACATGCTCCGCGCCTGGGGCGGCCCCTTCCTGGTCTCCTTTCACGGCGTCGACGTCGTCAAATTCACCAGCGACCCCGCCTACGTCGCCAATCTCCAATCCGTCTTCCACCAGGCCACCCTCATCCTCGCCCGCAGCCAATCCCTCCTCGACGGCCTCCTCGCCCTCGGCTGCCCCCCCGACAAACTCCGCCTCAACCACACCCCCATTCCCCTCGACGCCTTCCCCGCCGCGGTCCGCACTCCCCCCGAAAACGGCGCCTGGCGCCTCGTCCAAGCCTGCCGCCTGATCCCCAAAAAAGGCCTCTTCACCACCCTCGAAGCCCTCCGCCTCGTCGTCCCCCACTTCCCCCACCTCCAATTCTCCGTCTGCGGCTCCGGGCCCCTCAAGGACTCCTTCCTCGCCCAGCGCGACGCCCTCGGCCTCCAAGCCAACGTCCACATCCTCGGCTGGATGGACCAACCCAGCCTCCTCCGCGAATTCCAGCGCGCCCACCTCTTCCTCCACCCCAGCGAACTCACCGACCTCGCCGACCAAGAAGGCATCCCCAACTCCATGCTCGAAGCCATGGCCACCGGACTCCCCGTCGTCGCCACGCACCACGGCGGCATCCCCGAAGCCGTCACCAGCGGCCACGACGGACTCCTCGTCCCCGAGCGATCCCCCCGCGAACTAGCCGACGCCATTCTAGCGCTCCTGCGCAACCCCGCCCAGCTCGCGAGCTTCTCTGAAGCCGCGGCCCACAGCGTCCGCCAACACTTTGGCCTCCCCGCTAGCGTCGCCCACCTCGAAGATTGCTACGACGAAGTCCGCGCCGCAGCCCGCCCACCGCAGCCGCGCTAAATTGGCCCCGCGCCCCGCGCCTCCCTCAGGCCCCCACCGCGGCCCGCCGCGCCGCCGCCACATTCTCCGCCAAGTGCGCCGGGGAAATCGTTCCGGCAATCACCACCGGGTGCCCCGGCAGCTCCCACGCCGCCCGCAGCCGGTGCTCCGCCGCACTCCACCCCGTCGGAGGCGGCGGTCCGCTCAGGTCCCCCGAGGACAACACTTTCTTGAGCAAAATCCCCTGCCCCGCAGCCGCGGCCGCCGCAATCACGCCCTCCTGCTCCCGAAAACCCACATTCCACGCCACCATCACCACGTCGCAGCGCCCCACCGCCGCCATCCCCCCCGCCACACTCATGCTGGAAACCCCCACGGCCCGAATTTTTCCCGCCGCCTTCAGCGCGTGCAGCACTTCCAAGGCCGGAGCGTCCCGGATCACCTCCACATCCTCCCGCGGGCAGTGCAGCAGCACCCCGTCCAGGTAATCCGTCCGCAGCCGCCGCAAACTCTCCTCCACACTCCGCCGGGTGTGCGCGGCGCTGAAATCCCACCGCGACTGCCCCGCCGCGTACACTTCCCCCACCTTGCTGAATAGCAAAAATCGCTCACGCCGCCCTATGAGCAATTTTCCCAGGCGTTCCTCCGCAAATCCATAAGCGGGAGCCACGTCTAGCAAATTCAAGCCGGCGGCCTCAGCTTTATCTAACAACTCTCTACAAGTGGACTCCTCCGGCAAGGCAAAGGCCCCGTGCTTCAAGCCCTCGTTGCGCCCCCATTTGACCGTGCCCAGCCCTAGCGGAGCCGCGTGCAGACCCGTGCCGCCCAAGGGATGCTGTGAAAGCAGGTGCATCCCGATTTAAATTGCGAGCCAATCCGCGGTTTCCCAGGGATAGCGCCCCAGCTCCGCTCGGGGCAGCGGCACTGTGGCCCCCTCCCGCATTCCCGGGGCAAGCCGCCGCGCCACAAACCCCAAAACCTCCTCCGCCAGCGACGGCGCGTACACCAGCTTGCTCGGCCACGCTAGGGCCGTCCCCCCGCGCGCCACGAGGGCCGGGCCGTCCGGCAGCCGATTTGCCGCATTCGGCTCCGCCCGGTCGACCTGCCAGCACGCCCACGACAGCCCCTCCCAGCTATAACTGGGAAAAATCCCCGCTAATTTCTGGCGGGCCGAGCGCATCGCCGCTTCGTCCGCCATCCCCGTGGCCTCTTCCGCCACGCCCCCGCCCAAATACCACACGGTCTCTTCGCCGCTAGGATGCGCCGTGATCGTCACCACCGGCTTGGGCGCCGCGGTCACACAGTGCCCATACAGCCGCGGTAACGGCCCCCGCACCATCACCTGCTTCAGGGGCCGCCGCTGCCCCACCGCCCCCCCAAATCCGGCGGCCGCCGCCCCGGCCTCATTCCCCGTCCCCGCCGCAAAAATAAACGCTTCCGCCGTCAAGCGCTGCCCCCCACACCACACCCCGGCCAAACCCTGCCCGCCCTCCTCCGCCTCCCAGCGATCCACCTCCCCCCGGAATATCCGCTCCCGCACCGGCCCCGCCAAGGCCGCCAGCACTGACCGCACCTCAATCACGGTCTCCCCCAACTCATACACCGAACCCTGGTGCCCCCCCTCCCGCAGCGCCTCCGGCCACCCCCCGCGCTCCAATTTCCGCACCTCCCCCTGCATCGCCCGCACCCCCACGGTGGCCCCCACTTTCGCCAACCACGAATCGGCCGCCCACAGATGCTGGCACCGCGAAAGAATCTCCCCACCACTCAGCCGTGGCTCCCGGTCTCCCTCCAAACAGGCCTGCCACACCGGCGGCAGGGCCCGCAGCTTGGCCGCTATGTCCCGCGCGGTCCCATCCAAGCCATACTTCACCCCGCCGTGTAAAATCCCCTGCGACCCCAAGGTCTGCCCGGCCCCAATCGCCTCCCGCTCCAGCAAAATCGCATCGTACCCCGCCGCCACCAAGCTGCGCAACGCCCACAGCCCCGCAATGCCCCCGCCCACGAGGATGACCTGACGATGCACCGTTCCCATCCTTCCGCACTACGGGTGCCCCCCCAAGCCAGCAAGCGAAATCCCGCCCCATCCCTCCGGGCCATTCCCGGCCCCACTCACCCCATCCCGCCTTTTACCCCGCCGCGCCCCCAGACCCCACCGCGGAAAAACCTGCCCTCAACTCAAATCCTCCGGCAATACCGAGCGCCGCTCCCGACTCCCCAGCAACTGGGCCTGCCGCACCACCGCCTCCGCCCCCTCCTCAAAACGGTAACTCGCGCAGTTCGGACACGTGTGCACCTTGGCCATCACAATGGAGTCGCACCCTTCACAAATCTTGTACTTGGACGGGTCTCGGGCAATCTTCGCCGCTTGTCTGGCGCGAGCGCGAGCAGTTTGTACTAAACTGGACATCCCTTCCACTATACCCTTGGCTCTCCCTCCTTTCAACCCGTTTCCCGCCGCCCCGGCCGCCGCAGCGCCGCCCCCATCATCCCCGCCCCTCCCACTGCAAATAGCAGCGGCCACCACAAAGTATAAAAAGCCGCCTTGCTCGAATGCTCCAGCACCGCCTCGCTCGGCCGCGCCGGATTCACAAAACACGCCACCTCCCGCCCCGCAGGATAGGCCCCCGCCGCCGCCTCCGCCTTCGCCCGGTGCGGACTCGGACCCTCTATCCGCCGCAATTTGCTCCCGTGGTACACCACTCCCTCATAGAGATACCGATATTCCACCTCCGCCTGCCATTTGATAGAATCATTCGGGCTAAACTGCGACTCCTTGATCCCCGAGGCCAACACCGTGCCGCTCACCGGCACCCAATGCCGCGTGATCATGGCCCGCTCCCCCGCCTGCCACAGCCACCACGTAAACGCCAAACCCAGCGCCACTAGAAACGCGCCCACCGACCCGAGATACCAGCGGGCTGGCAGTGATGAGCGAAGCGCAGTAGGCATAGGATTCTCTACTCCCGCACAGCCCCACGCCCCCGGAAAGGGCTTTTCGCGTCCAGCGCCCCCCGCCCCGATTTCCCGGAACATGCCCTCCGCCCCAAACGTAGTCCCATCGATGCCCCCCGCTGTTCGCCTCCTCCTCTGCTTCGCCCTGCTGCGCCTCTCCGCCGCCGCCGACCCCGGCCCCGCTGAGTCCTCCTGGAACCGCGAAGTCTGGCCCATCCTGCAAACCTTCTGCACCGATTGCCACAGCGCCGATTCCCCCAAAGGCGGCGTCGACCTCGCCGCCCTCGAGCACCTCCCCGACGCCCGCGCCGCCCTCCGCCTCTGGTGGCGCGCCAAAGATCAGCTCCTCTCCGGCCAGATGCCGCCTCCCAAAAAAGACCAGCCCTCCCCCGACCAACAAAAAATCCTCCTCAACTGGATCGCCGAAAACGAGGCCTTCCTCCGCAGCGGCAAAGTCCAAGACCCCGGCGAACGCCGCCTCCGCCGCCTCAATCGCACCGAATACACCACCGCCCTCCGCGACCTCCTCGGCGTCCCCAAAGCCCTCACCGCCGACTTTTTCGCCCAAGAAGGTGCTGGCGGCGAAGGCTTCGACAACGTCGCCGATACCCTCTTCATCCCCCCCGTCATGGCCGAGCAATACCTCGCCGCCGCCGACGCCGCCCTCGCCGCCACCTTCGCCGACCCCGCCCTCAAAGCGCGCCTCCTCGCCTCGCCCCCCAGCGATGCCCTCCAGCCACTCCCAGCCCTCGTCCAAACCCTCCGCCCCTTCCTCCGCCTCGCCTTCCGCGCCTCGCCCTCCGCCGAAACCCTCTACGCCTACACCCAACTCGCCGCATCCGGCATGGCCCGCGGCCAATCCTGGGAAGACGCTGCCCGCGCCGCCTGCAAAGCCGCCCTCTGCTCCCCAGACTTCCTCCTCCTCACCGAATCCAACCGCGACGCCCCGTCCTGGCCCGTCACCGGCCCCGAACTCGCCACCCGCCTCAGCCTCTTCCTCTGGAGCTCCCTCCCCGACCACGCCCTCCTCGACGCCGCGGAGTCCGGCCAACTCCTCGAACCCGCCACCCTCGAAGCTCAGGCCCTCCGCCTCCTCGCCGACCCCCGCGCTCTCGCCCTCGCCGAAAATTTCGCCGGTCAATGGCTCCAGTTCGAAAAAATCCTCACCAGCGCCGACCCCGACCGCAGCCGCTACCCCTTCGACAACGACCTCCGCCAACTCCTCTACGACGAAGCCCTCCGCTTCTCCGACCACCTCCTCCGCGGCGGCGGCTCCCTCCTCGACGTCCTCCACAGCGACTACGCCTTCCTCAACGAAAAGCTCGCCGCCCACTACGGCATCCCCCAGGTCTCCGGCCCCGAGTGGCGCCAGGTCAAACTCGAAAACGGCATCCGCGGCGGCGCCCTCGGCCTCGGCGCCGTCCTCACCACCACCGCCCTCCCCCGCCGCACCAGCCCCGTCCTCCGCGGCAAGTGGATCCTCGAACAACTCCTCGGCTCACCCCCTCCCGCTCCCCCTCCCAACGTCGGCACCATCCCCGAAGACGACCAAAAAACCGCCCACCCCACCATCCGCCAAGAACTCCAGGCCCACCTCCGCCGCGACGACTGCCGCGCCTGCCACGCCCGCATGGACCCCCTCGGCTTCTCCCTCGAAAACTTCGACCCCGTGGGCCGCTGGCGCGACAAAGTCAACAATCAACCCCTCGACGTCAGCGCCACCTTGCCCGACGGCCGCTCCTTCTCCGGCCCCGCCGAGCTCAAGCAGCTCCTCCTGACAGAGCGCGACCGCTACGGGCGTAATCTCTCTCTCAAACTCCTCTCCTACGCCCTCGGCCGCAGCATCGAAGCCTTCGATTTGCCCACCCTCGCCCGCCTCGAGGCCTCCCTCCAAGAAAACCACTTCCAGGCCCAACCCCTCCTCCTGGAAATCGTCCGCAGCCTCCCCTTCACCCAGCGCCGCCTCAAACCCCTCCCCATCCCCGCGGAATGAACCCCTCCTCCCCACTCCCTCAGCCCCCCTCCGGCTTCGCCCTCCCCCGCCGCACCGTCCTCCGCGGCCTCGGCGCCAGCATCGCCCTCCCCTTCCTCGAGTCCCTCGCCCCCCGCCCCGCCAGGGCCGCCGCCGCTAGCGCCGTCCCCCCCACCCGGATGGCCTTCCTCTTCATGCCCAACGGCGTCCACCCCCACCGCTGGACCCCCGAGGGCCAAGGCCTCGACTGCCAACTTAGCCCCCTCCTCCAACCCCTCAACCCCCACCGCGCCGACCTCACCATCCTCAGCAATCTCCAAAACGCCCTCGCCGACGGCGGCGACGGCCACTACGCCAAAAGCGCCTCTTGGCTCACCGGCTACCGAGTCCGCAAAACCACCGGCCGCGACGTCGACGTCGGCGGCCCCTCCATCGACCAAGCCTACGCCGCCTCCTGCGCCCACCTCACCCGCCTCCCCTCCCTCGAACTCGGCACCGAAGCCGTCCGCAAAGGCGTCGACCTCCAAGTCAATTTTACCCAACTCTACGGCGGCCACATCGCCTGGCGCGACCGCCACGTCCCCCTCCCCGCAGAAATCAACCCCCGCACCGCCTTCGACCGCCTCTTCCGCCAACGCGGCGAAAACGACCGCCAAACCGCCGAAGATACCCGCAGCGTCCTCGACCTCACCCTCGCCCAAGCCCACCGCCTCCGCCAAAAAATCAGCCAAGACGACCAGCGCCGCCTCGACGAATACCTCGACACCATCCGCGCCCTCGAAACCCGCATCCAAGCCGACATCGCCCGCGTCGCCAGCGGCGAAAACCTCGACCCCTCCCTCCAACCCGAAGTCGCCAAACTCCGCGACCGCATCGCCTCCTTCGAAGCCGCCAAAGACCCCGGCGGCAGCCTGCGCCACGACCACACCGAGCACGCCCGCCTCATGCTCGACCTCATCGCCATGGCCTTCTGGAGCGACAGCACCCGCGCCGCCACCTTCATGTTCGGCATCGACGTCAGCAGCAAAAACTTCAGCTTCCTCCCCGGCGTCAGCGAAAGCCACCACGAAAGCTCCCACCACGCCGACAAGGAAGAAAAACTCGAACAATACGCCCGCATCAATACCTGGCACGTCGAGCAATACGCCTACCTCCTCGACCGCCTCAAATCCATGCCCGACGGCCCCGGCTCCGTCCTCGACCACAGCATGATCCTCTTCGGCTCCAGCCTCCGCAACGGCAACGCCCACGAATGGAAAAACCTCCCCCTCGTCCTCGCCGGGCGCGGCGGCGGCCTCCAGCCCCGCGGCCACCTCCTCAGCCAACCCGGCACCCCCCTCTGCAATCTCTACCTCAACCTCCTCCAGCGCGGCGGCCTCCACCTCGACCGCTTCGGCGATAGCAGCGCCAGCCTCAGCGGCCTCGCCTAATCCCACCTCCTCATTTTTCCTCTTGGCCCCGGGCCTCCCGTCGCTTTCCCTCCCCCCGTGCCCGCCAAGAAATCAGCCCCCAAAAAGGAAAAGCCCCCCGCCGGAAACGACAACGTCTGGGCCTTCATCGGCACCGACGACCTCGCCGTCAAGGACGCTGCCACCAAACGCTGCCACCAAATCATCCCCCCCGAGGATGCCGAATTCGGCATCGAAATCATCGAAGGCGCGGCCGACAATTCCGACCACGTCGAGCGCATCGTCCAAAGCGCTCTCGAAGCCCTCCGCACCTACCCCTTCTTCGGCGGCCAAAAGGTGGTCTGGCTGCGCGGCGTCACTTTCCTCGCCGATACCCCTACCGGTCGCTCCGAAACCTCCCAAAACGCCCTCGCCACCTTCCAAGCTTTTCTCGAAGTCGGCGTCCCCCCCGATATCCACTTCATCCTCAGCGCCAGCGAAGTCGACAAGCGCCGCTCCTTCTTCCTCAACCTCAAAAAAATCGCCCGCCTCGAAGTCCTCGACCTCATCGACACCTCCCGCGACGAAGGCAAACAGGCCCTCGGCGACCTCGTGGAAAATAGCGCCCGCGAACTCGGCATCTCCTTCGACGCCGATGCCCTCCTCCAATTCACCATGCTCGCCGGCGAGGACTCCCGCCAAATCCGCAACGAACTCGAAAAACTCGACCTCTTCCTCGGCACCGCCCGCCACGCCCACCTCGAAGACGTCCGCGCCATCGTCTCTCCCAGCAAAGCCGGCGTCATCTTCAGCCTCGGCAACGCCCTCGGCCGCCGCCGCCTCGACGAGTGCCTCCAACTCGTCGACCGGCTCATCGCCCAAAAGGAAAGCCCCATCGCCATCCTCCTCGCCGCCATCGTCCCCAAGGTCCGCAACCTCTTCCAAGCCAAAGTCTTCGAGGAGCGCTGCCACCCCAGCTTAGCCAGCTACTCCGCCTACAGCGGCGCCATCGCCAAGCTCCCCGAAAAAGAGCGCGCCCACCTCCCCATGAAAAAGGACGGTTCCGGCCCCAACGTCTACCCCCTCTTCCTCGCCGCTCAGGAAGCCAAGGGCTTCACCAGCGCCCAGCTCCGCCTCGCCCTCGCCGAATGCCTCAAAGCCAATCGCCGCCTCGTCACCTCCAGCCTCGACGGCGTCATCGTCCTCAACCAACTCCTCATTCGCATCCTCGGCCCCAAAAATTGAGCGGCCCCATTTCCCCTCGCGGCTAAAGACGCCCCGCCAACTCCCCAATCCGGGCCTCCACTGCCTCCAGCCCCCGCCAGCGCGTCGGCGACAACTGCCGGTCCAACCCCAGCGCCCTCAAGATGCCGCTGCGGTACCCCTGCACTTCCCCCGCCCCCTCGTAAACCCGGCACAACAGCCCCGCCAAGCCCCGCACCAGCGGCGACTCCGCTTCCCACTCCAGGCGCAGCCTCCCCCCTTCCATCCCCCCGCGCACCCACACCCGCGAAACACAGCCCGCCACCACATCCTCCTCCCGGCGCTCCCCCGGCGGAATCCCCAAGCCCGCGCAAGCCTCCACGATCAATGCCAAGCGCTCCTGGGGATCCGGCAGCAGCAAGAAATCCTCCAGCAGAGCCCGCTCCTTCGCAGCAGGGGAAAGCACATCCATAAAACCGCCTCAGGCTCCACCCAACCCAGCCCCGCGCAAGCCCTTTCCCCTCGCCACCTCATTTCAGCATCACCACAAAAATCAACCGCCCCCGCCGCCAACTCGGCCCCCCCAAGAAAATCGGCTGCCCCGGCAGCAAGGCCGCATCCGACTTCACCAGCACTTTGGTGTCCTGCCACAACTGCAGGTGGACCTTTACTCCCCCACCTTCCGCCGGACCCCTCGAATCCAATTTCAAACACAGGTCCTTGGACGGCACCACCCAGGACTCGTACTCCTTAAAAACCTTCTGCGCGTGCCTCCCAATCAGGTGAAAATGCCCAAAAGGAAAAACCTTCCCCAAGCGCCCCTCCAGCGAGCGCAGCAGCGCAGCCTCCGCCGTCACCGCCTCCTCCTGCGCCGGAGCTGCCGCCTCGTTAGAAGCAAAAAATAAATACCCCTCCACCTGCGCCTCCGCCGCCGCCTGCCCCAACAGCCGCCCCACCCCCAACAGGCTTCCCGCCAAAACTAAAAAAGATTGCCGATTCATAAAAGTAACAAGTGCCTCGCTTACCCTACTCCAAAGCCCGCCAGCGCGGCCCCTCCGCGCCCTCCCCCACCAAGGCCAACACCGCCCTCCCCCCATTGGCCGCGTGAAATAGCTGCCCCCGCCCCGGCACCGCAGGCCCCGCTTCCGCCACCGCATACGCCCGGATCTCCCGCCCGTCCGGCACCGGCTCCAAACCCTCCAAATCGATCACCGTCGCCTCCGCCGCCTCCGAATAAAAAGCGTGCGCCAACACCTTCGGATCCGGTGCATAAGCCCGCGCCACCCGCGGCTCTCCTCCCCCCAGGCGCCCCCCAGAAGCCGCCAAAAATAATAGCGCCACCGCCGCCGCAGAAGCCATCGGTGCCACCCACGCCATTTTCCACCACCGCCGCCTCGCCCCGCGCGCCACCCCCAAGCTCACTTCCCCCCGGATCTCCTCCAGCACCCGCCGCGTGAAAAACTCCGGTCCAGGCGGCTCCAGCGCCGTCGGCATGTGCTCCCGCAGCAACCCTCCCACCCCCCGCGCCAAATCCACCTCCCGCGCCAGCAGCGCCGCCACCTCCGGACTCCTCCCCACCCGCTCCGCTTCCTCCTCGCTCACCTGCCCGTCAATCCACCGGGTCAAGAATTCCTCGCTCACGTCGTCAGAAGTTAGGGGCGCTTTCATAATAAAAATGGAGAGTGGCAAGGCCTTCAGCCCCCTGCCTCATAAAGATCGCGCAGCACCCCCTGCAGCCGCTTGCGCGCATAAAAAAGCCGACTCATCACCGTGCCCAGGCTGCAGCCCACCGCTTCCGCAATTTCCTGATAGGACAACCCCTCGACTTCCTTGAGCAGCACCACCGCCCGGTGCTCCGGCGACAACTCCTGCAGCGCCGCCGCAATCCGCCCCCCCACTTCCTTGTTCCCCAGCCGCTCGTCCGGCCCCAGCGCCGCCTGCGGCACCGTCACCGCCCCCGCCGCCGGGCGCTGCCCCACCCTCTCGTCAAATTCAACCCCCGCCACGATCTTCCGCTTCCGCAACCAATCGTACGTCGCATGGTGCGCAATCCGGTAAAGCCACGTGTAAAACTGTGACCGCGCCTCAAATCGCCCCAGCCCCCGCCACGCCTTCACAAAAACCTCCTGCGAAAGATCCCACGCATCCGCCTCATTCCCCGTCAGATTCACAATCACGGCGTACACCCGACTCCGGTAGCGGTTCACCAACACCTCAAACGCCTCCGGCCGCCCCTCCTGGCAAAGCCGCACCAAGTCCCCATCCTCCAGCCCTTCCACGGCTCCCTCTTCAACTCCTCCCCTTTCCCCCGCTCCGCCCCTCGCCCCGAGCACCCGCTCCTCCCCACAGCCAGTTCTACTCAAGAGCGCTTCCATTGGCTCTTTCGACGGCGGCGGCTGCGGTTTATTCACAAAAATGTCCCAAGCCCATCTCGGCTTGCGGCGTTTCCACTCTAAGTCGACCCGCTCCCCGCGCAATTGCATTCCCGCCCCCAGCCCCTACCCTCCCCCATGGCCCCGCTCCTCCTCTCCGCCGCCCTCCTCCTCGGCGCCGCCGCCCTCGCCGCCGCCGATCCCCCGGCAGCCCCAGCAGCCCCGGCCCCAGCCATCCGCCACCTCGGAGGCCCCCGCCACGAGCTCAACGGCATCTCCTTCAACGACGCCTCCCGCGCCATCTCCCTCCCTGCCAAAATCAACCTCGCCACCGGCCTCCTCGAATACGCCCTCGTCCACGAATCCGGCAAAGCCCACGAATCCCTCCTCACCACCCCCGTCTCCCCCTTCGATCTCAATATCGTCCTCCTCCTCCTCAACTACCGGCCCAGCACCACTTTCTTCGACCAATCCAATAAAGAGGCTGGCGCCGTCCTCGTCCCCAACCCCAAAATCGACCCCGCTTCCAACCTGCTGGTGACGCTAGATTGGAAAGACCCCAGCGGCACCCCCCGCTCCGCCCGCCTCGAATCCCTTCTCCTCAACCTCGACCGCAAAGCCCCCGCCGCCGACGGCCCCTTCACCTACACCGGCTCCATGCTCATGGAAGACGGCACCTTCATGGCCAAAGAAACCGGCTCCATCCTCGCCCTCTACGCCGACGCCGCCGCCCTCCTCAACAACCCCCGCCCTGGCAACCAAAACGACGATATCTGGGCCCCCAACCCCGCCGCCATCCCCCCCAAAGGCACCGCCCTCACCCTCACCTTCACCCCCGCCCCCTAAACCCTCCTCCCACCCCCATCCGCCATGACCCGCCGCCTCCTCTCCACCGCCCTCGCCCTCTGCGCCCTCCTCCCCCTCGCCGCCCCCGCCCAAGGCGATATCTCCCTCAAAAACGAGGTCCAAGCCGCCATCTCCAAGGGCCTCCGCTTCCTCGTCTCCCACCAAAACCCCGATTCCGGCGCCATCGGCGACCCCGACTACCCCGCCATCACCGCCCTCGCCGCCATGGCCCTCCAGGGCAATCCCGAGTCCCCCCCCGACACCCTCGCCCCCCCCGCCAAAAAGGCCTACGCCTTCCTCCTCGCTTCCCAAAAAGAGGACGGCGGCATCTACGCCAAATCCCTCCCGAACTACAATACCTCCCTCGCCCTCAGCGCCCTCACCATGGTTCCCGGCGAACCCTACCGCGAGGCCGCCCTCAAGGCCCGCCGCCTCGTCATCGCCGGCCAATACGACGACAACCAAGACGGCAAAATGAACCACCCCCAAGACGGCGGCATCGGCTACGGCAGCAAACCCCCCACCGACCTCTCCAACACCCACCTCGCCCTCGAAGCCCTCTACCTCTCCAAAAAACTCCTCGCCGACGACCCCGACCGCCAACGCCAAGAACCCCAACTGAACTACGCCGCCGCCATCCAATTCGTCTCCCGCTGCCAAAACCTCTCCGCCACCAACGACCAATCCTGGGCCAGCGACGACAAAAATAACAAGGGCGGCTTCGTCTACCGCCCAGGCGACAGCAAAGCCGGCACCGAACCCCTCCCCGACGGCAAAACCGCGGTCCGCTCCTACGCCAGCATGGGCTACGCCGGTCTCCTCGCCTTCATCTACACCGATATCAAACCCAGCGACCCCCGCGTCGCCGCCGTCAAAGACTGGCTCGCCGCTCACTACTCGGTCACCGAAAACCCCGGCATGGGCCCCGAAGGCCTCTTCTATTACTACCACACCATGGCCAAGGCCCTCAACCTCGCCGGCATCCCAGAAATAAACCGCCCCGACGGCTCCAAGGCCAACTGGCGCCTCGACCTCTCCCGCCAACTCTTCAACCTCCAAAACCCCGACGGCTCCTGGTCCAACCCCAACGGCCGCTGGATGGAAAAAGACCCCCAACTCGCCACCGCCTACGCCGTCCTCGCCCTCGAACACATCGCCCGCGGCCTCTAAAAACCCTCGGCACTCCGCCACGCCCCCGCCAAGCCAAATTCCTCTTTCTATTCCCCCCACCCCGCCGTAACCGCCCCCGCATGAATCATTTCCCCAGCCTGCGCATCCTCAGCGGCACCGCCCACCCCGCCCTCGCCGACCGCATCAGCAGTTACCTCGACATCAAGCGCACCGACGCCACCGTCACCGCCTTCCCCGACGGAGAAACCTTCGTCAAAATTAACGAAAATATCCGCGGCGGCGACGTCTTCCTCGTCCAACCCACCTGCCCCCCCACCAACCACAATATCATGGAGCTCCTCATCATGGTCGACGCCGTCCGGCGCGCCAGTGCGGAGCGCATCACCGCCGTTATCCCCTTCTTCGGCTACGCCCGCCAAGACCGCAAAGAACAATCCCGCGTCCCCATCACCGCCAAGCTCGTCGCCAATCTCCTCACCGCCGCCGGCGTTCAGCGCGTCCTCACCGTCGACCTCCACGCCGGTCAAATCCAAGGCTTCTTCGACATCCCCGTCGACCACCTCTACGCCGCCCCCGTCCTCCTCAAACACATGCGCGACCTCGGCCTCGGCGACGACCGCGTCGTCGTCGTCTCCCCAGACGTCGGCGGCATCAAAATGACCCACTCCTTCGCCAAGGCCCTCGGCTCCAACTTCGCCATCGTCGCCAAACACCGCACCAGCGCCACCGAAGTCGAAGCCATCAACATCATCGGCGAAGTCGACGGCCGCGACGTCCTCCTCGTCGACGACATGACCGAAACCGCCGGCACCCTCACTGCCGCCGCCCGCCTCCTCAAAGAACGCGGCGCCCGCCGCATCTTCGCGGCCGTCTCCCACGCCATCCTCAACGACCTCGCCGTCAAACGCCTCGCCGAAAGCCCCATCGAACAACTCATCTGCACCGACTCCGTCCCCATGGCCGTCGGCGAAAAAGTCACCACCCTCGGCATCGCCGACCTCCTCGGCGAAGCCATCCGCCGCATCCACGGCGGCGAAAGCGTTACCTCCCTCTTCAAAGTCTAAGCCCCGCCCCCATGTCCGCCCCCTCCCTGCTCCAGCGCGCCCTCGCCGCCGCGGCCCTCGCCCTCCTCCCCTCCTGCGAGGGCCTTCCCAACTCCCAAGCCTACGGCGACGGCTACGACGACCGCTCTGGCTACAGCAACTACCACAGCAGCCCCTCCTACCCCGGCGCCGACTACGCCTACAGCCCCCCCCGCGCCTACTACGGCGGCCCCTACATAGGCTCCGGCCCCCGCTACTATCGCGACTACGACCACCGCGCCTCCTCCTCCTACCGCGACCACCACTACTCCACCTACAACCGCGACGACCGCGACGACCGCGACCGCGACCGCGACCGCCGCCCCTCCAGCCCACCAAAATCGAGCGGCAGCGACGACATCCGACTCGTCAAAGTCCGCGACGGCACCCGCGGCGACCTCCCCGAGGGCTACCACTCCAAGGAATGGTACCAACAGCGCGGCATCAGCCTGAGCAAAAACGTCTACGAAACCCGCGAAGGCGAACGCCGCGGCTACTCCGGCCCCTCCTCCAGCTCCTCCAAGAAGAAAAAAAACTGACCCCGCCCCAGCACCTCCCCTCCCGGGCTTGTGAAAAATTTCACAAATCCACCTTGCCCGCCCTCCCGCCTGTCCTATGGTCGGGCAAACCCCTAATCCCGATCGTCGCCCATGAGCACTGTGGTCCGTGAAATTGAAGCCCCCGACAACGCTGCCCGGGCCCAGCAGCAACTCCAAGCCTATCAGGAGACCACCAGCGACATCATCGGCGAAAAGCTGGTCCTCAACATGGGCCCCAGCCATCCCGCCACCCACGGCGTCCTCCGCCTCGTCCTCGAAATGGACGGCGAAATCATCACCAAGGCCATTCCAGACGTTGGCTACCTCCACCGCGGCGACGAAAAAATCGCCGAAAACATGCACTACAACCAGTTCGTGCCCTACACGGACCGGCTCGACTACCTCGCCCCCCTAGCCAACAACGTCGCCTACGCCATGGCGGTGGAAAAACTCCTCGGCTGGGAACTTCCCGCCCGCGGCCAAGCCATCCGCCTGATCTGCTGCGAACTCGCCCGCGTCTCCAGCCACCTTCTCGGCATGGGCGTCTTCGCCATGGACTGCGGCGCCATGACCGTCTTCCTCTACACCTTCACCGAGCGCGAGAAAATCTACAACCTCACCGAGCACCTCACCGGCGCCCGCTTCACCACCAGCTACACCCGCATCGGCGGCCAAACCCGCGACCTCAACGACGAGTTCCTCAACGGCCTCAAAAAATTCCTCGCCGAACTCCCCGCCCACCTCGACGAAATCGACCAACTCCTCACCCGCAACAAAATTTTCCTCGACCGCACCAAGGACGTCGGCATCATCAAACCCGACCGCGCCCTCGCCTACGGCCTCACCGGCCCCAACCTCCGCGCCAGCGGCGTCGACTACGACCTCCGCAAAGCCCACCCCTACCTCGGCTACGAAACCTTCGACTTCGACGTCCCCCTCGGCTCCGTCGGCGACTGCTACGACCGCTATCTCGTCCGCCTCGAAGAGCTCCGCCAAAGCCACCGCATCCTCGTCCAGGCCGTCTCCCGCATTCCCGGCGGCCCCATCAACGTCGCCGAAGCCAAAGGCCTCCTCCCCAAAAAGGAGCGCGTCCTCATGGGCATGGAGGAACTCATCCACCACTTCATCATCGCCACCCAAGGCGTCGAAGCCCCTCCCGGTGAAATCTACTTCGGCCACGAAAATCCCAAGGGCGAACTCGGCTTCTACATCAACAGCAAAGGCGGCGGCGTCCCCCACCGCCTCAAAATCCGCTCGCCCTCCTTCGTCAATCTCAGCATCGTCCCCGAAATCATCCCGGGCCACATGCTCAGCGACGTCCCCGCCATCCTCGGCTCCCTCGACTTCGTCATGGGCGAGTGCGACCGCTAGCCCCCGGCCGAGCGCGGCTTCCCCCAAATAGTCCGCGCCCCCTTTTTTCCTCCTTTCCGAAAAGTCCAAGGCTGTGCCAAGGTGTGGCCATGCGCCCCCTCCTGCTTGCCACTCTGCTCGTCTCCAGCCTGATCTCGCGGGTCTCCGCCGCGCCCCCCGCGGAGTGGGACGGCTTGACCTTTCACCGCCCTCCGGCCCCGCTGCCCGCCGGGGCCCAGTCCGAGAATTGGCCCCGCTTCCAAGGCCCGCGCGATGCCCCCATTTCCGGCGAAACCGGCATCCGCCAAGACTTCCCCGCCGAGGGCCCCCCTGTCGTTTGGGAGTGCCAAAAAGGCAGCGGCTACGCCTGCCCCGCCATCGTCGACGGCAAACTCATTTTGTTCCACCGCCGCAACGGCCAAGAAACCCTCGACTGCTTGGACGCCGAGACCGGGCGGCGCTTTTGGACCTACGCCTACCCCGCAGCGTACCAGGATGACTTCGGCTACAGCGACGGCCCCCGCGCCGGCCCCGTCGTCAGCGGCGGCAAAATCTACACCTTCGGCATCACCAGCTGGCTCAAATGCGTCGACTTAGCCACCGGCCAACTGGCCTGGGAAGTCGACTGCCAGAAAAAGTACGCCGTCCAAAAATACTTCTTCGGCTCGGGCTCCAGCCCCCTCGTCCAAGACGGCTTGGTCCTGGTCAACGTCGGCGGCGGCGATGAACAATGCGTCGTCGCCTTCGACGCCGCCACCGGCGCCGAAAAATACATCATCAAACACCCCTGGGGCCAAAGCTATTCCTCCCCCATCGCCGCCACCTGGCACGGCGCCAAGCGCGTCCTCTGCTTCACCGGCGGCAAAAGCGAGCCCTCCACCGGCGGCCTCGTCGTCGTCGATCCCGCCACCGGCCAACTCGAAAGTACCTTCCCCTGGCGCGCCCGCCGCTACCCCAGCGTCAACGCCTCCTCGCCCGTCCTCTGCGGCGAAAACCAAGTCTTTCTCTCCCACGCCTACATCGACCGCGACCACGACCAAAACGGCGGCGTCATGATCCGCTGCGACCCCTCCGGCAAGCTCTCCCAAGTCTGGAACATGCCCACCCTCGGCTGCCATTGGATGACTCCTATCTTCCACGACAACCACCTCTACGCCTTCTCCGGAGAAAAGGAGCGCTCCGCCGAACTCGTCTGCCACGAAGCCGCCACCGGCCGCCAACTCTGGCACCAAAAAATGGCTTGGGACCAGCCCGGCACAGGCGGCCAGACCATCCCCATGAGCCTCTACCGCGCCAGCCTCCTCAAAATCGGCTCCCGCTTCCTCTGCCTCGGCGAATGGGGCACCCTCTGCTGGCTCGACCTCTCCCCAGCCGGGGCCCAGCGCGGCGCCACCGCCCAACTCTTCACCGCCCAGCAATCTTGGACCCTCCCCGCCCTCAGCCGCGGCCTCCTCTACGTCCTCCAAAATGAGGAAGACCGCCTCAGCGGCACGCCCCCCCGACTCCTCTGCTACGACCTCCGCGCCACCCCATGATCTGGCGCCTCGCCCTCGCCGCCTCCCTCGCGGCTCTCCCCGCGGCCTGCCGCCCCATAGAAGAACCCCCGGGACCTCCCGGGGGCGCCGCCTACTCCGCCCCCCCAGCTCAGCCCAGGCGCAACCTCCAGCCCTCCCCGGACGTCCACCGCTGGCTGGAGGCCTCCAGTTCCGTCCGCCTCCAACTCAGCTCCCTCCGCGCCGAATTGGCCACCCTCCAGCAACTCCACGTCGAAAACCACTTCGACGACTTCCTCGCCCTCGACCCCGCCTCCCTCGACCCCGGCCCCCTCAGCTATCTCCAGCACTTCCTCGACCGCGGCTATTTCCGCATCGAGCGCGAAATCCTCCTCCAACTGCTCCGCTCCCGCCAAGCCCGCTCCGCCGCCAACCAGACGCCGCCCCCCTCCGACCTCCCCGCCCGCCTCCAGGCCGCCTTGCAGCGCGACGAAACCCTCCTCATCGACCTCGAATCCGCCATCGCCCGCTACCGCGCCCCGGGCACCGACCCCTTCCTCATCCCCGCCATCCTCACCGAATCCGCCCTCGCCGAACTCCGCCAAAAAGTCGCCGCCCAACTCGCCTCCGAGCGCCTCCACATCCAAGCATTGGACCAGCAAATCGCCGCCCTCCAGGCCGCCCCCTGAGCTCCCCCCACCGCCCAATTCCCCCTGGCGCCGCCCCCGCCGCGCGCTTTACCTCGAGTCCCCCTGTCCCCTGATCCATCGCCTGTGGAAGAATCCTATAAAGTCAAATTAGACATCTTCGAAGGTCCGCTCGACCTCCTCCTCTACCTCATCCGCAAGGACGAGGTCGACATCCTCGACGTCAACCTCGAGCGCGTCGCCAAACAATACATCGCCTACATCGATACTTTCAAAATGCTGAACATCGACCTAGCGGGCGAGTTCATCGTGATGGCCGCCAACCTGATGTACCTGAAGAGCCGCACCCTGCTCCCGCGGCCCGTCCAACCGCCCGACGAGGAGGCCGACGAGGAGGACCCCCGCTGGGAACTGATCCGCCAACTCATCGAGTACAAAAAGTTCAAGGACGCCGCCGGTTTCCTGGCCCGCCGCCAGCTCCAAATGGAGAACCTTTTTCCCGCCGTCCCCGAGGTCCCGCTGAGCGCCCAGGTCGCTACCCCCTCCGGCCTCCCCGAAATGGGCATCTTCGACCTCATCCGAGCCTTCCAAAAAGTCCTCGACCGCTTCCACAAGGAGGAAATCGGCCTCCACGAAATCGCCGACGACAAATTCACCGTCTCCGACAAAATCGACAGCCTGCTGCGCTACGTCCTCCCCGGAAGACAAATCATCTTCCTCCACCTGTTCCAGGCCGCCAGCTCCCGCGATGAAGTCATCGTCACCTTCGTAGCCCTGCTCGAACTCATCAAACTCCGCCAATTCCGCGTCACCCAAGACCACCTCCTCGGCGAAATCACGCTCTACCGCAACGAAAACACCTGACAACCCATGACCCGGGAGCTGGAAAACATCGTCGAATCCATCATCTTTGCCTCTCCAGAGGGTGCCAGCACCAAGGAGATCACCCGCTGCCTCCGCGGCGCCGTGGCCACCGCCCGCGAATCCAAAGCCGAGGGCGCCGACCCCGCGGTCACCCGCTTCGCCGACACCGCTGAACCCCAAGTCGCCGCCGCCATCGCCCACCTCAACGCCATCTACGAGGAAACCGGCCGCGCCTTCTGCCTCGTCGAGCGCCCCGCCGGCTGGCGCATCATGAGCCGGGCAGAGTTCTCCCCCTGGGTGCGCGAACTCTTTCCCGACAAAAAACCCTCCCGCCTCACCCCCAGCGCCCTCGAAACCCTCGCCATCATCGCCTACCGCCAGCCCATCACCAAGAGCAGCATCGAAGCCGTGCGCGGCGTCTCCGTCGATGGTCCCGTGCAAACCCTGATGGACCGCAACGTCATCCGCATCGCGGGCCGCGCCGACCTCCCCGGCCGCCCCCTCCTCTACGAAACCACCGACCTCTTCCTCGAACACTTCGGCATCAAAACCGTCGACGAACTCCCCAACGCAGGCGAACTCCGCAGCATCAAACTGCCCCAGCCCGAACCCCTCGTCCCCCCCCCAGCCCCGCCCCACGCCGAACTCCCCCTCAGCGGAGAAACTCCCTCCGCCCCTCCCCCCAAGCCCAAAAAACCCGCCAAGCCCAAGGAGCCGACCCCAGCTCCCCCAGCTCCCCCAGCCCACGCCCCAGCCCCGGCCGCTGAATGGACTGCCCCGGAATCAGACGAATCAGACGAATCAGACGAATCTGATCCGCCGGATCCGCCCCCCCTAAGCTGAATTTCCTCTGCCCCCTCTGGACATCGCCCCAACTCCTCCGTAGCCTATATTATGCCCGCGCACCTCTTTTGCCGCCTCCTGCCCGTGGCCCTCGGCCTCTATTGTTGCTCCCTGGCCGCCTGCAAAGGCACCTCCGGCTCCAAGAAAACCGGTTACGCTGGCGTGGTCGACTACACCACCCCCGAAACCAACCTCTCCCAAGAAGAGTACCCCTTCGACGAAAAGGGCAACTACCTCCCCGATGTCGTCTCCGGCAAAACCAAGGGCCGCAAAAATAAATCCTCCGGCTCCCTCTTCTCCAAAAACGTCGCCGACGTCGCCGAAGCGCCGCCCCCTGAGCCCACCCTCGCCGCCTCCGCCCCCGCCAATTACGAGATCCCGCCCGAGAGCAGCCCCGTCCAGCCAGAAACCTCGTCCGGCAGCACCGCCCGCCAGCCCTCCCCCCCCCCGGCCAAACCCAGCAGCGCCTCCAAGTCGTCGGCCGCCCGTCCTTCCACCACCGCCTCCGCCAAGCCCAAGCCCACCACCTCCAAGACGAAGTCCACCGCCTCCAAGTCCAAGCCCGCCGCCAAAAAGCCCAGCACCCTGAGCTACACCATCAAAAAAGGCGACACCCTCTCCGAACTCGCCGATCGCTACAACACCAGCGTCGCCGCCATCAAAAAAGCTAGCGGGCTGTCCTCCAACCTCCTCCGCGACGGACGCACCCTCCGCATTCCCCGCAAATAACCCCCTCCAGCCCCACCCCTCATGAGCTGGACCCTGCTGGCCGACCTCGCGGTCATCGCCGCCTACTTCGCCGCCGTCCTCGCCATCGGCTTCCACTTCAGCCGCCAAAGCCGCGACGTCTCCGACTTCGCCCTCGGCGGCCGCACCATCCCCTGGTGGGCCGTCCTCGCCTCCATCCTCGCCGCTGAAATCAGCGCCGGCACCTTCTTCGGCGCCCCCGGCGAAGGCTTCAAACACCGGAACTTCACCTACGGCCAAATGATGGCCGGTTACCTCCTCGCCCGCATCGTCGTCAGCTTCGTCTTCATCCCCGCCTTCTACCGCCACGACGTCGTCAGCATCTACGAGTTCCTTGAAATCCGCTTTGGCCCGCGCACCCGCCGCCTCGCCAGCGCCGTCTTCCTCCTCACCCGCTCCCTCGCGAGCGGCTCCCGCCTCTGGGTTCCCACCGTCCTCCTCGTCGTCATGTGGGACCGCCTCCACCCCGGCCACCCCCTCGACCCCTGGCAGCAATTCTGGTTCACCGGAGCCGCCCTCGTGCTCATCAGCCTCCTCACCGCCGCCTACACCGCCGTCGGCGGCATCAAGGCTGTCATCTGGACCGACGTCCTCCAAATCGCCGTCCTCTTCGGCGCCCTCGGCTTCTCCCTTACCTACCTCCTCAGCCATATTCCCGGCGGCTGGGAGGGCGCCAAAGCCCACCTCACCGGCCCTCACGACCTCTCCCTCTGGAGCTGGACCGGCGACGTCCCCCCCGGCCAAACCTGGGATTCCCTCACCCCCTGGGCCAAAATCTGCAGCGTCCTCACCACCGAATACACCGTCTGGGCCGCCTTCCTCGGCTCCACTTTCATCACCCTCGCCACCCACGGCACCGACCAAGACATGGTCCAGCGCATGCTCACCGCCAAAAACCAGCGCCAAAGCGCCGCCGCCACCATCCTCTCCGGCCTCGCCGATATCCCCGTCACCGCCGCCGTCCTCAGCATCGGCATCCTCCTCTTCGTTTTCTACACCCACATCCAACCCGACCCCTTCCTCCCCCGCCTCCCCGACGGCTCCCCCGACTTCAATAAAGCCTTCCCCTACTTTGTCCTCGACGTCATGCCCGGAGGCCTCCGCGGGCTCGTCATCGCCGGCGTCCTCGCCACCACCATGGGTTCCCTCGGCACCGCCCTCAATTCCCTCGCCACCAGCTACAGCCGCGACTTCCACTTCCGCTGGTTCGCCACCCCCGCCGACGAAACCACCCGCGTCCGCATCATCAAGCGCGCCACCCTCGCCTTCGCCGCCCTCCTCATTGCCATCGGCCTCCTCACCGCCTTCGTCAAAGCCACCCACCCCACCCTCAGCATCATCGGCATCATCCTCGGCAGCTTCGGCTACACCTACGGCTCCCTCCTCGGCATCTTCTTCGTCGCCCTCTTCACCCAAAACCGCGGCAGCGACGTCGGCAACCTCTTCGCCATGGCCACCGGCTTCCTCGTCGTCGCCGTCCTCAGCGACCTCGGCGGCCTCGGCCAGCTCGCCAACGCCCTCATCGCCAGCGCCTCCCCCGCCGCCGACCCCGCTTTCCAACTCCC